>NZ_JBBODE010000001.1:0-335540 GCF_038002765.1 Peribacillus sp. FSL H8-0477
ATACGATATATCCTGCAAGGAAACCAGCAATCAATCCGCCTAGGAATCCTGCTCCAGCTTGTGCAGCTAATAAGCCGCCAACCATACCAGGTGCAAAGCCTGGACGGTCAGCAATACTTGAAGCAATATAACCGGCTAACACAGGAACTAAGAAGAAGAAGGCCCCCATTTTTCCTCCGCCAATATCATCTAAAGCTTTAGCAATAGGGTTATACTCGGGACTTGTTGGATCAGATGCTTCAATGCCAAAGAAGAAGGAAAGGGCAATAAGAATTCCTCCCCCTACGACAAATGGGAGCATATTACTGACACCGCTCATTAAATGCTTATAGATTTGTTGACCAATGCTTGATGATGATGTTTCTTTTTTACTTTCGTTACCTGAGCCTTTGTAAATCGGTGCATCTTGTTTAATAGCTCTATTCAGTAATTCTTCTGGCTTTCTCAAGCCTTGAGCTACAGGAACGATTAGAACATGTTTACCATTAAATCGATCCATTTCAACTTGTTTATCTGCAGCAACAATAATCGCATCTGCTTCTGCAATTTCCTCAGCTGTCAGCGCATTTTTAATCCCAGTTGAACCGTTCGTTTCTACTTTAAAATCAATGTCCATTTCCTTTGCTTTAGCTTTTAACGCGTCAGCAGCCATGTACGTATGGGCAATTCCGGTAGGACAGGCAGTTACTGCCAGTATTTTTTTAGATACGGGTGATGTAGAAGACCTTTGTTCCCTTTCTTCAGCTTCTCTTTTTTCATCTTCAGCAGC
Source organism: Peribacillus sp. FSL H8-0477 (assembly GCF_038002765.1). Lineage (NCBI taxonomy): Bacteria > Bacillati > Bacillota > Bacilli > Caryophanales > Bacillaceae > Peribacillus > Peribacillus sp. FSL H8-0477. The sequence goes on from NZ_JBBODE010000001.1 coordinate 770, forward strand.
TGTTGTTTCTTTTTGATTAATAATGGCAGCAATTTCTTCTTTAGTAGCAGCCGCCATCAGCTGTGATCTGAACGTAGTATCCATTAATAATGAAGATAAACGAGAAAGTGTCTCTAGGTGATCCGTATTAGCCCCTTCACTAGCTGCAATCATAAAGAATAAGTGCGCAGGCTGCCCATCAAGTGATTGATAGTCTACACCCGATTTAGACCTGCCAAAACAAATCGCTGGAGTTCTTACAGCACTCGTCTTCGCATGAGGAATAGCGATTCCTTCGCCAATTCCTGTCGTACTTTGTTCTTCTCTTTTTAAGATGGCAGCCTTAAATTCTGCTTCATCATGTAAACGGCCTGCTTCTGTTAACTGACCAGCTAGTTCATCAATAACGTCTTTCTTTGTAACACTCTTTAAATCTATGATCATCGTATCTACTTTTAATAAGTCTGTAATTTTCATCAAATCAGCTCCCTGTAAGCTCAGTAATTGCTATTTGCGGTAATAAGTATTCAATTGCATCTAGTGAACATAAATCGGCTGAGAAGGCTGTAGCACTTCCTGCTGCCAAGCTATAATGAAAAGCGGAAAGGATGTTTTTAGTCGTTTCATAGTTTCCTATAAATCCTGCCACCATTGAATCACCTGCACCTACTGAATTAACCACATTGCCTTTAGGTACATTCGCAGTATACGCTTTGTTCTTTGTACAAAGGACCGCGCCATCCCCAGCCATGGAGACAATGACATGCTGAGCACCCATCTCCACCAATTTCATTCCATACTTACACGCATCATGTACATGATTGATTTCAGTTGAAAATAGTTCCGCAAGTTCGTGATGATTCGGTTTAACGAGAAACGGTTGATAAGGGATAACCTCTAGTAATTCTTTTCCACTTGTATCGAGGACGACGTTTATTCCCTTTTCAGAACATTTTTTTGTTAGATAACTATATACATTTTTCGGAAGACTAGCAGGAATGCTTCCTGACAGAACCAGTATATCTTCAGCCTGTAAATCATCTATTTTCTTAACTAATTGCTGATAGCTCTCTATCGTAATGTCAGGACCTTGGCTATTAATTTCCGTTTCGATACCTGTCTTTAGTTTAATATTGATTCTTGTATCTCCCGCTGCTTCATTAAAATCGGTCTTGATATCTTCTTGATGTAAAAAGGTTTTTACGAATTCTCCTGTTTGGCCGCCAATGAAACCAAATGCTGTTGTATCATTGCCGATTCTTTTTAAGACTCTAGAGACATTTATTCCCTTGCCTCCTGGAAATTTACGATCATGAGTAGTTCGATTTACGCTGCCCATCTGGAAATTCTCTACTTCGACCAGATAATCAATCGAGGGATTAAGGGTTACTGTATAAATCATTTTACCGTCACGACCTTTACTTTAGGATTTTTCTTGAGTTGTGAAATTGCTTCTTCATCATTATTGTCCGTAATAATAATGGCATCGTTTACATCAGCGACCTTAGCAAAAGTAGCTTCATTTAATTTTGTACTGTCAACTAGTACATAGCTTTCGCTCGACAATCGGATAGCCGTTTTTTTTAAGAGTGCTTCATCAGGATCCGGTGTTGTCAAACCTAGTTCAGGATGTACCCCATTCATCCCAAGAAAACATTTATCCATTCGGTATTCATTTAAAAATTGGACTGCCGTTCCGCCGACAATAGCATTTGTAGAAAATTTAATGCTGCCGCCAACCAAAACCGTTTTGATTTCTAGTTGAATTAATTTGGGTATATGCATAAGTCCGTTTGTTAAAACGGTTACATTTTTGTCCTTTAGATAGGGAATCATTTCTGAGATGGTTGTTCCTGCATCTAGATAAATGCAATCATTATTCTCAATAAATGAGGAAGCAACCTTTGCAATCGCTTGCTTTTCAGCTATGGATTTGGTTTGGTTTTCATATGTTGTTGGCTCAAGACCTTTTCGTTGAAGTAAGGCGGCTCCGCCGTGTACTCGTTTCAGCACTTTCATTTCTTCTAGCTGTACTAAATCTCTTCTAATGGTTGATTCAGATACCTGCAGCTGGTCTACAATTTCCTGTAACTTAACAGTTCCCTGTTTCTTTAATAAGGATTGAATGAATGCGTGTCTTTCTGTTGTTAACAAACTGCTCACCACCACCTTGTAATCACATCATAAATGAAACGGTTTCATAAATCAATCAAAATCCTCTAAAAGTATTCACTTTCATTCATAATAAATCATAAATCATTCACAAACATTCATATCATCCTCTCTAAAAATTGTTTTTACCAGGTGAAGGTGTTGACATTCGGTCGGCATTTTTTAATATTCTATCGAGGTTTTTATTAAAATAACAAGTGGTATTACGCGGTTTCTGTCAATAGATGCCCTCGTATAGTAAGGATTGCATGATATTCTATCGAGAAGAATTTCAAAATATAATTAGGCAAAAAAAAGCCGCTGCATGTTTTTGCAGCAGCTTTTTAATTAAATCACTCTCGCTCGTTCCCAGATTTTCTTTCCCTTGACGTAGACAACGTGTGCATGATTAATCCCGTAATGATAAGGAAGATACTGATAGGTCGGAATATCCCAAATAACGAAGTCAGCTTTTCTCCCCAGTTCCAGCGTTCCTGCTTCTTTGCTCTGACCAATGGCATGTGCCGCATTCACCGTGACTGCGTTCCATATCTCTTCTGCTGTCATGTTCAATTTTAAGGCAGCCAGAGACATAATTACCTGTAAATTTTCTGTTACCGAGCTTCCTGGATTAAAGTCAGTAGCTAGTGCAACGGCTCCTCCTTTATCAATGATTCTTCTCGCCTTCGCATACGTATTTTTGCCTAGATAAAACGTTGTTCCAGGCAGCAGTACTGCCACTGTATTTGAGCTTGCCAGCTTCTCGATCCCGCTATCTGTTGCCGCCACCAGGTGATCAACACTTACCGCTCCTAGTGAGACCGCCAGTTCTGTTCCTCCTAATGAATTAATTTCATCGGCATGCATTTTTAAGCCATAGCCTTTCTCTTTTGCAGCTTCTAAAAAAAGCCTTGATTGTTCGATACTAAATACACCTGTTTCACAAAAAATATCCACAAAATCAGCTAATTCCTCTTCTTTAATCACATCCAATAAGGAAATCATCTCTTCAATAAATGCTGAGACATTTTCTTTATATTCAGGGGGGATAGCGTGTGGACCTAGAAAGGTTGATACGAGTGTAATTGGGTAGACCCTGGACAATGTTTTCACTACTCTAAGCTGTTTTAGTTCCGTTTCTTTATCCAATCCATATCCACTTTTTGCTTCCAGTGTGGTTACTCCATGAGCAATACTCGTTTCAAGATGATGAGCGGCCTTCTTAATTAGTTCTTCCTCTTTAGATTGCCTGGTTGCTGCAACTGTGGATAATATACCGCCGCCCTTTTCCAGTATCTCTAGGTAAGGGATCCCTTGTTGCTTTAGTTCTAATTCACCTTCACGGGAGCCGCCAAACACGAGATGTGTATGTGAATCAACTAGACCAGGAGAAACGACTTTATTATCAGCAGATATAATCAATTCAGCATCAAGTGTTTCTGCCTCTTTGTTCGAACCAATCCATGCTACCTTCCCTTCACTGACCGCAAAGGCAGCCTGCTCCTTAATGCTTAATCCCTTCATTTGTTCCCCTTTTAATGGAGTTAGACTCGATTCCGGTAAAATCAATTGTCCTATATCCTTCACAAGCATGTCATAGTTCATGGTTTTCCCTCCCAAGCATTGGCATATCAATCTTTTTCTCCTTAGCAGCTTCGATCGCTAATTCATATCCCGCATCCGCATGCCGGACAATTCCCATCCCTGGATCCGTTGTAAGAACACGCGTTAACCGCTGCTCAGCCAGGTCACTGCCATCTGCAACAACGACCATTCCTGCATGGAGGGAATACCCCATCCCCACACCCCCGCCATGGTGCACTGAAACCCAAGACCCGCCAGCTGCTACATTAATAAGCGCATTTAAGATTGCCCAATCGCCAACTGCATCGCTGCCGTCTTTCATATTCTCCGTTTCACGGTTTGGCGATGCGACTGAACCACTGTCAAGATGATCACGGCCAATCACAATGGGTGCCTTAAGCTCTCCGTTTCGGACAAGTTCGTTAATAGCGAGGCCCATCTTTAGACGCTCCCCATATCCGAGCCAGCAAATACGTGCCGGGAGTCCCTGAAAGGCAACTTTCTTCTGGGCAAGAACAATCCAACGATGCAAGTCTTTATGGTCAGGAAATAACTCTTTAATCAATCGGTCCGTTCGATAAATATCCTCAGGATCACCAGATAGCGCTACCCACCGAAACGGACCTTTTCCTTCACAGAACAACGGACGGATGAAAGCTGGAACAAAACCTGGAAAATTGAACGCTTCCTTTACGCCATAATCGAAAGCAACTTGACGGATATTGTTGCCGTAATCAAATACCACTGCACCCTTTTTCTGAAAGGCAAGCATACTCTTGACCTGATGTGCCATGGATTGTGTAGAACGGCGTATATACTCGGCTTCATCCTGATTACGCAGGTCTGCTGCTTCTTTAAGATTCATCCCTCTTGGAATGTACCCGTTCAGGGGATCATGGGCTGAGGTCTGATCTGTTACAATATCAATGAAGTTCCTATGAACGAATTGTTCGTAAACATCCGCCGCATTGCCGACTAACCCGATTGATAAAGCCTTACCTTCCTTCTTTGCTTTCATTGCCCATGATGCGGCTTCTTCAAGGGAATCAGTCATACAATCACAATACCCAGAAGCTATTCGTTTCTCAATTCTTGCAGGATCGACCTCTACAGCAAGACAAACGCCGCCATTCATCGTAACCGCTAGCGGTTGTGCACCGCCCATACCGCCAAGTCCAGCGGTTAAGGTGATCGTTCCTTGTAAAGAACCAGTAAAATGCTGTCTGGCTAGTTCAGCCAGTGTTTCATAGGTGCCTTGTAAGATTCCTTGCGTCCCAATATAAATCCAGCTTCCTGCTGTCATTTGTCCGTACATCATGAGTCCCTTTTTATCAAGCTCATGAAAATGCTCCCAATTTGCCCATTTGGGAACAAGTACTGAATTCGATAAAAGCACTCGCGGTGCAGCTGCATGAGTACGGAATACAGCAACTGGTTTACCAGATTGAATCAATAAAGTTTCGTCATGTTCCAGGCGTCGGAGGGCAGCGACAATGGCATCAAATGACGGCCAATTACGGGCTGCTTTTCCAATCCCTCCATATACGACCAACTCTTCTGGATTCTCTGCCACCTCTGGATCAAGGTTATTATAAAGCATGCGCAAAACTGCTTCTTGTTCCCACCCTTTGCATTCAAGCTCCAACCCGCCCTTTTTCCTGCTATTCTTCATCATTATTCCCCCTTTTCAGATTAGATTTGATCCGCTGGTTTTTTAGCCAGCTGTTCAAGGTTTCTATATCATGTGAAAACACACGGTCCTCCGTAATTGGTTTAACAATCCTTCTCATAGATTGATAGAAATGATTGGTTTTTGGAGCCATTTTTTCGATTCCTCGATACTTTACTGCCTCCATGGCACAGATTGCTTCAATAGCAAGAACGCGACGCACATTTTGGATAATAACATAGGCGTGTCGAGCAGCAATCGTCCCCATGCTTACGTGGTCTTCTTGGTTGGCAGATGAGGGAATTGAATCGACACTTGCTGGATGAGCGAGCGTTTTGTTCTCTGAAACCAGTGAAGCAGCGCAGTATTGCATAATCATCGCGCCTGACTGCAAGCCTGGCTTTGCACTTAGGAAAGGGGGTAAATCATTGAGCTGTGGGTTGACGAGCCGTTCAATACGCCTCTCTGAAATACTAGCAAGCTCTGCACAGGCAATTTTCATAAAATCCATCGCAATTGCTATGGGCTGGCCATGAAAATTCCCTCCCGAAATGACGGTCTCTCCATCATCAAAAATTAACGGATTATCCGTTGCAGCGTTGATTTCAATTTCCAATTTTTCTTTTACATAGTCAAGTGCCTGCCATGAGGCACCATGTACCTGAGGAATACAGCGCAGTGAATACGCATCTTGAACCCTTTTTTCCCCTTGTTTTGTCGTAAGCTTGCTTCCAGATAAAAGTGACCGCATGCGCTCGGCTACTTTTATTTGCTGGGGATAACCCCGAGCTTCATGAATGGACGGATGAAACACATCAATAATTCCTTCTAGTCCCTCCATCGTTAGTGCAGCTATTTGTTCACTTTGCAGTGCTAAATCGTTTGCTTCGATCCAGTTGACCGCTCCCTGTGCAGTCATCGCTTGAGTACCATTTATCAGTGCCAGGCCTTCCTTTGCAGCAAGTGTAATCGGCGTAATCCCTTCCTGAGTAAAGACCTTCTTAGCTGTTTTAATTTTTCCTTTATAGTAAACCTTTCCTTCTCCAACAAGCACAAGTGCAAGATGTGATAACGGGGCTAGGTCACCAGAAGCACCCAGTGATCCCTGCTGAGGGATGACGGGATGAATGCCCTTATTAAGCAGCGTCACTAATAACTCTACTAATTCAGGACGTATTCCTGAATAACCCTTAATCAGCGCGTTCAATCTTAATAACAGCATCACTCGCGTAACCGTTTCTGGAAAAAGCTCTCCGACTCCGCATGCATGTGAGCGAATTAAATTAAGTTGTAAATCATTCACGTCCTGCTCATTAATTCTCACCTCGCTAAAGCGGCCGAACCCTGTATTAATCCCATATACTGTTATTTTTTCGGAAACTATTCGTTCGACAGCAGCTCGGCTTTTTTTGACATTTTCCATACTCTCCTTACTAATTCGAACGTTTTCTCCCTCATAGCAAATTCGAGCGACTTCAGTCAGCGTCAAATGATTCCCTGTCAGTTCAATCATCTCTTTCCTCCTAATCCTTCTAAAAACAAACAAAAAGAGACGACAATGGCTTATTCACCATCATCGCCTCCTCATAACTAATGAACTCTAGGCAATGTCTTCCTATATATGATTGATTCCCAGTCCGACTGCTTCATGTTCCAGTCCTTTAACTGGTGCACCGATCGTTCCATAAAATGCGACAGCTATCCATTCACCTTCTGCTTCTTCTGTATAAGGTTTACCGCGGACTACGGCAAATGAAAGACCTACTGTCCGTTTCATTTCACCTATAGCGGATTGGCCGCGGGTAACACCCTCTATAGCTTCTAAAATAGCATGATACAGCGCATGCGTTTCTCGGTAATGTTGATCTTCAATTAACCGCTCTCGTTTTGCAGCCGTCTCTACTGCTGCAATTACCTTTTGCAGGTTCATTGATCCAACCCGTCCCTTACAATAACGAATTTCAGTTAAATTAGGATGTAGAAAGTCCATTTCTTCTTCATTTAGTGAGGCAAGCAATACCGCTAGTTTCCCAATTAAAATTCGCTGTGTCATGAAAACACCCTTTTATCCAGATTATTCACTATTATCTAATAACTATCTCTAGTGTAATTGTCCTTCCCAATAAAAGTCAATCAAAAAAACCAGTGCTAACGAAGCACTGGAACGTTATACCTTATCTTGGTAAATTGAATTTAGCAAATTTCTCCTTGAACAGGGCTTTCCCATTATCTCCAATAAAAGGCCCGAATTCTAATGTAAACTTCTTATAGATGTTAAATTCATCTTTATTAAATAAGAACACATGATATTTTTCACCTTGTGACCCTGCTTTAATTTCCCTTGGATTCACGGGTTCTAACATGCCTTCCGAAAACGCTGTTCCTCGGTTTTCATCGATTCTCATCTTAGAAACAAGTGAAAGATTAATAGGCTGGTCTGATTGATTATCAAGATTGAGTTTTACTGTGAGTGCCACAATTCCACTATCACCAAAGTTTTTGAAGCGAGCTTTGTTTGCATCACCTGGAGTAATTTCAGTGTATTGCACCCCTTCTAATGTTACCTTAACATCACCAATTTGTTTGGTTTCGTTGATTCCTGCCTTTTCAAAAATCATTTTTTTATCCGCAACATTATCTGTTGTCAACTGATCCGGATAGAATTTTTGAGCGCCGGCCACTGCCTTTGCTTGATCATCATTAAAGATAAAATCAAAGTTTCCTTCACCATTAAAGCTGTTTTTAAATTGATTATTATCCGCCATGCCGCCTTCAATAATATATTTCGGCTTTACGGTCTTTAATGATTCAAATTCTTCATTGGTAAATAAGAAATTGACTAAGCCGGTCACCTTTTCCCCAACAGCGTATTTGCCTGTTTCGGTTTCCTTTGTTGATTTAACACGGTCTTTTTCGTTAATAAAATTCATGTGATCAGCAGCTATATAATTATATTCAGAGTCTAATTGAATTTTTTGGCTATTATTGTAATAGGCAGGTTTGTCTGTTCCATTTTCCAACGTTACTTTCGCCGTAACCACATATCCATCTGTTTGATCATCAAATGGAATAGTAACACTTGGAAGCATATCGGTCACCTTTACCACTTGGTATTCGTCTATCAACACTTTAAAACCGTCCATATTATGACTGTACTCTGGATTCTTATTGGTATAAATCACTTCTACTTCGCCTTCAGATTGTTCCGCAATTGCAGGATTCATTACCTCATTGGAATCTGCAGTTTCCGCTTCTACTGGTTCATTTGTTGTTTCTTCAACCGGTTCGGTATTCTCTGTTTCTGCAGCTTTTTCCTTTTTAGGCTCTACAGCTTTTTTCGGTGCCGTTTCTTTTTCTTCTTCTCCACAAGCAGTAAGAAGCAACAATGATGTTAACACAACTGGCCCCATAACCCATTTCTTCAACACATACTCACACCTTTATCATTATGTATTGATCATAATTCCAGCGTAAATACTTACTTTGTTGGAAATTAATCACAATTATTTGTTACCCCCATTTCAAAATAACAAAACCCTTATTTGTAAAAAACATCATTTATTTATCCTCTTTCATCTCTGGCCTTTGTAATGTCAGTTGGTTTTCTTGTTCGAATAATTTGATAGCTTGATTCATGATGTCCTCTTGATTATGATTTGTTCGATTGATAACCCTTACTGGAGCATGGCCATTAGCAAATAAAAAAACTTGGTGTTCATCAATCTGAATACGAGCATGGACAATAATTTTTTTTTCAAAACTTAGTCTAATCGTCTTCATACAAATTCCCCCTATTGATTATCAATTCAACTAGTTTCTAATAAAACCTTTGTTGCGAGAAGATTTATCGCTCGACAATTAATTCAAAACAAGGGAACAAAAAAAGCAGCACCATGGCTGCTTTTTTCGTTATTTTAGAGGGTTGTCATAGCTTCTTTGACCGTTTTCACAATAAACGAATAATCTTCATCCGTAATGGAAAGCGGTGGTGCTAACTGCAGTACATTGTTAAAGCCGGCAACCGTATCTCCATTTTTACCGATTAACAACCCTTTTTGCTTACATGTGCTGATGAGCGCATTCAGTTTATCGACCTCTAATGGTTCTTTGGTCGTTTTGTCTTTGACCAGCTCAATTCCGATTAGAAGGCCTTTACCACGGATATCACCTACTAGGGGATGATCCTTTAACTCGGCGAAATCATTCAACATGCGTTCCCCAAGTTGGGCAGAACGTTCAATCAGTTTTTCATTTTCATAGATTTCCAGATTTTTAATGGCTAGCGCGCAGGCTGCAGGATTCCCACCAAAGGTATTGATATGACGGAAACGATCGTACGTATCTTCTCCAGAAAAGGCTTCAAAAATCTCTTTTTTCACAGCCGTTACAGCCAGCGGAAGATAAGCACTAGTAATTCCCTTTGCCATTGTAATAATATCGGGTTTAACCCCATAATGCATAAATCCAAATGGTTTTCCGGTTCGACCGAAGCCGCAAATAACTTCATCGCTGATTAGCAATGCGCCGTGCTTTTCACAAATTTCTTGAACACGTTTCATATATCCTTCAGGAGGCATCAGAATACCCCCGCCGGTTATGATTGGTTCCATAATGACCCCAGCAACTGTTTCACTTAATTCCCAGGTCATTACCCGGTCAATTTCTTCTGCCGTATGAAGTGGATTCCCTTCATCATAATTACGGTAGGAGTCTGGCGGGGCAACATGCAAGAACCCCTGCGCCAATGGTTCATATTTATATTTTCGCTGAGCTTGACCGGTTGCAGCCAGTGCCCCCATTGTATTTCCATGATAACCCCGGTAGCGGGAAATAAATTTATGACGGGAATGCCCACCGGTTTGCTGATGGTACTGCCGAACGATTTTAAAGGCGGTTTCGTTCGCTTCACTTCCGCTGTTAGAAAAGTAGAATACATATTCATTATTAAGCCAAGAATTAAGCTTCTCTGCAAGCTTAATTGCTGAAACATGACTTTGTACAAGAGGCGCATAGGGCAGATCAAGCAGCTGCTGATAGGCGGCTTCAGCCAACTCTTTACGCCCGTAGCCTACATTAACGCACCAAAGTCCTGACATACCGTCCAGATAACGATTGCCTTTATCATCTGTAACCCAGGCACCTTCACCTTTAACCATCACCGTATGTTCCTGCCCTGGGCTTGAGCCTTTCATCGCATGCCATAGATATTTTTCGTCTGTTTCTTGCAGTGTTGGCGTATGATCCGTATTCGGCATTCCCATTCCCCCTTATATTTACATCAATACCGTGCAGTCAGCATTTTTTTCCTTGTATAAAATTCTACGCCATCTTTTCCGTTGGCATGCAAATCCCCGTAAAAGGATTTTTTATAACCGGAAAACGGAAAGAAGGCCATGGGAGCAGGGACACCTAAATTAATTCCCAGCATGCCTGCATCAATCTCATCTCGGAATGTCCTGACAGCTTTTGCACTATCTGTGTAAAGACATGCACCATTGGCAAACTCCGACTCGTTGGTTAGTTCAATGGCTTCTGACAACGTTTCAACACGTACAATTGATAATACTGGGGCGAAAAGTTCTTCCTGCCAAATTTTCATATCTGTCGTTACATGATCAAAAATGGTTGGTCCAACAAAATAGCCTTGCTCAGGAACCTTATCCTGCCGTCCGTCTCGGACTAATTCAGCGCCTTGTTCCTCACCAATGCCGATATATTGAAGTGTCCGGTCTTTATTTGATTCACGAATAACGGGACCAAGGAACACACCTTTATCCTGACCATTCCCGATTATAATCTCATCCGCAGCATTTTTCAGTCTAACCACAAGCTCATCAGCAACCGTACCTACGGCAACAACCACCGATACAGCCATACAGCGTTCACCAGCTGAACCAAATGCGGCACTCGTAATATTACGGACGGCATTGTCAAGGTCTGCATCTGGTAAAACAATGCTATGATTCTTTGCACCCGCTAAAGCCTGAACACGTTTCCCATTGGCCGCAGCAGTTTTATAAATATATTCGGCTACTGGCTGTGAACCAACAAATGAAATAGCTTTTACATCTGGGTTGGTAAGAAGTCCATTTACGACATCATGTGCACCATGTACGATATTAAGTACCCCATCCGGAAGTCCAGCTTCTTTTATTAATTCGGCCAGCCGGTTGGCTAATAGCGGCGTTCGTTCGGATGGTTTGAGAACAAAGGTATTCCCGCAAGCAATGGCGAGTGGAAACATCCAGCATGGCACCATCATTGGAAAATTAAAAGGAGTAATGCCTCCAATTACACCAATAGGGTACCGGTACATTCCTGACTCAATTCCATTCGCGATATCTGGAAGTTGAGTTCCTTGCATTAATGTTGGTACACCACAGGCAAATTCGACACATTCAATTCCCCGCAAGACTTCTCCATACGCTTCATCGTAGTTTTTCCCATTTTCTGTTGTAATCAGACGTGCAAGTTCTTCCCAATGATCGTGTAATAATTGCTGATAGCGAAATAATACGCGCGCTCTTTGTGGTACAGGAACTTTTTTCCAAGTAAGAAAAGCTTCTTTTGCTGATGTTACTGCCTGCTCAACATCTTCAGTTGTTGAAAGCGGGACTTTGGCTAAGATCTCACCTGTAGCTGGATTAGGAATATCCTCAAATTTATCTGCTTGCGAATCCACCCAAGCTCCACCAATAAAATTTTTCACTTTCTTCACTGTATTAGTTACAATCATGAACATTGCCTCCCGTCAAAATAATCGTTCTTCCTATTTCTTAAGTATAATGATCATTAGAATCATATTCATTAGACATTACGTAAAGCTAACCACCATTTTTCTTACACATAGTGTAAGAAAAGGTACCGTAAGCTGCTACTGCTGTTTTTCGATATTTGTACAATGGTGGTATAAGTTACCCAACTATGTTATGATGAATATAATGTAAAAAAATGGGTTCCTCAGACTTTTTTTAGTCCCTTCCCTTTGTACTATGAAAGGAGACTAACTATGACACTAACACAAATAAAACACATGCTGGAAACGTTGATGTATTATCGTGATTGCCAAATCACACATACCTTTTCGCATAATCAAGAGCAGTTTGTTTCTGTTTGTTATTTTAAAGAAACGAACGCTTACCAAATCAATCAAATTCCTCACAAAATCAGCGAGACTTTATATGATATAGATTCTGCCGCTCTTGTGCTTAACAAGCATCTGAATCCAGTATTCTCTTAACCTAATACGGACACTGCCTACTTAATAGTAAGCAGCGTCCGTATTTTTTTGTAAGCAGTGATTATAGATTTTGCCTAATTGGAATGGATTGTCGGGTGCTGTTTAGGTAATCATAGGCTAGCAGCATAAATTCAATTGCCTGACGCCGTTCTGCCTGCATGAAATTAGCTCCGAGAAGTTTTTCGAGTTTTTCAAGTCTGTGGTATAAAGTTTGTCTGACTATAAATAGTTTTTTGGAGGTCTCTTGTTTTGAACCATTACAAGCCAGATATTCTTTGAGGGTAACCATCAGCTCACCGTTGTGCTGAAGATCATAATCGATGACAGGTTCAAGATATTCATAGACAGTTTCTTGAAGATTACTATGTTTATTAATCAATGATAAAATTCGGTACATATGGAGGTCTTGATAAAAATAGCTGCTGTTTTCTTCTGTTAGAGTTTCTTGCAGCATAATGGTTTCTTTCGCTGTTTTATAACTTTTAAACATGTCCCCCAGTTTGAAAACATATTGTCCGACCCCTACTGAAAGACCAGCCAACCGTTTTTTTCCTGTGCCATCTACTTTGTTAATCCGTTGAAATCCCTCAGACACACGTTCCTTCCAATTTTCTGGTGAACGTCTATCACCTAGGATAAAAATTAAATGCTGATGCAATTCCATTGAAAATAATTGAAAACCTGCTTGTTCAAACACAGTACGAAATAATAACATTAAATACGTATTATCATTAATGGCTGCTGATCGATGACCCTGATGACGAAATTTGCAGATAAAAGCCACGCCGCCCGTCAGCTTTAATTTAGGGTTTAGATAGGAAAGTTGGGCTTGGATAGCTTCTTCACTGTACTCCCCATCAAGCCAATTCCGAAGCCACTTACTTTCTTCAGCGATTTTCTTTTCCTCAACATATAACTCACGAAGGAAATGCTGTGCGAGTGCCGTTGCCGTCCTATCAAGAATAACAGCATCAAATTCAGTCAATTCCCGTTCAGGGGAATATATGTATAATTCAGCATAATTTTGTCCAAGAATCTGGATAGGCTGTGTCAAAACCTGTTCGTTTGAATGATTTTCAATTGTACGTATTTTTTTAAGAAGGGTTTCTTTCTCTGCTTTTCTTCCCGCAGGAACAAAGGTAATTTCATGTTCACGAACGACGGCAAACACCTGAACTTTAAGATAATCATGGAGAATGTGTAAAATCTGCTCGTAATTATTGATTTCAAGCAGCTTTTTATTTAAGTTTTGGGAATAGCTTTCTAAATTAGAAATTAACTTATATTGTTGGTTGATGATCATTGAGTGGATATCTTGGGTTATTTGTACAAAGGGGACTTCCTTTTGAAAGATTATAATCGGAAAGTTATGTTTGTCTGCAAGAAGACGTATGGTTTCAGGTATCACGTTAATATAGGTTCCTAGCTCAATACATAATCCTGTTGCATGGCACTCTATTAATTCCTGAACAAAGGAGAGAAATAGTTTTTCATCATTCCCCCAGCCTATGCCAGTTGACAATATGAGCTCACCGCCATTTAAAAGATTCCTTATTGCTGGATTTTCGACAATATGAACCCATTTAACAGAGCGGTGTATTCCATCCTTTCCTGCAACTAGTATTGTGCCGTCAAAGTGTTTTCGCTGAAGAATTTCACTAATTGTTAGATAGGAATTCATGAATCAACCTCCCTTTCTTCATCCTTACCTCATCCTTATTATACCCTAGGTTCGGCTAGGTAAAAATAGTTTATTGAATTTTTAGTAAATTCAAACTAAAAAAAGGAGCAAATATGGGGAATTCCCATACTTGCTCCTTAGATTCAGCCTAATAAATACCGTGAAAAATATTTTCTTGCATCTGCTGTGGTAATATGAAGTTGTTGTTTTTCCGCTTTATCTGGGAGTATAAAATCGACTAGAGCACCACTAAGGTTTTCAGTAACATGTGTAATAACAAAACCCTTTCCAATTAGTTCATCAATTTGTGTTTTTTCGGAAAGAAAATACTGATAATCAGACATCTAACTCCTCCTCCCATTCAGCTGCTTTTAAGTGCAGACCCATTACACAGGCAGTGTCTCTGTTTTCATCCTGCGTTCGGTGCCATATTTTTCTCTTTTTAGATATTGTCCATTACCTGCACGTCCAACAAATTGTTTATCTCGAATGACAAATTCGCCTCTAGATAATACAGAAACCGGCTCACCTGTCACTTTCATTCCTTCAAACGCACTGTAATCAACTGTTAAATGGTGTGTTTCCGCAGATAGCACACGTTCTACGTTCGGATCATAAATAACAATATCTGCATCTGAACCGACTGCAATAGAGCCTTTTTGCGGGTATAGACCGAAGAGCTTAGCTGCTCTTGTTGACGTGAGATCGACGAATTGATTTAGACTAATCCGATCCTTTTTCACGCCTTCTGAAAAAAGAATGGTCATTCGATCCTCAATAATCGGTCCGCCATTAGGGATTTTCGTAAAGTCATCCCGGCCTAAATCTTTCTGTCCTTTAAAATCAAACGAACATTGATCCGAGCCAATTGTCTGAAGTTGCCCGGTTTTCAAGGCATTCCAGAGAACATCTTGATGATGTTTTTCACGCAGCGGCGGAGACCAGACATATTTTGCTCCTTCAAAGTTTGGTTTTTCCAAATCACTTTGATCAAGAACTAAATATTGAGGACACGTTTCACCCCAAACATCGACTCCTTTATTACGAGCTTCGGTGATTTTTTCGACAGCATCCTGACACGAAACATGAACCACATATAAATGTGAGTTTGTTAATGCTGTTAATTGACAAGCTCTGCCTGTTGCCTCTCCTTCAATCTCAGGCGGACGTGTTAAGGCATGATAGACTGGATCTGTATGTCCTTCTTCAAGAGCCTTTCTAGTTAAATAATCAATGACATCCCCATTTTCAGCATGCACCATGACTAATCCACCATGTTTCTTGGCTGTTTCCAACGTTTGGTAAAGCGTTCCGTCATCAGCCTGAAAAACATCCTTATAGGCCATGAACACTTTAAAAGAAGAAATTCCTTCTTCTTCGATTACTCGTGGAATCTCTTGTAACACTTCATCATTAATTTCAGAAATCATTAAGTGAAATCCGTAATCAATGACGGCTTTATCCTTAGATTTAGCATGCCAAGTAGAAATGGCTTCGCTTAGAGGCTTTCCTTTATCCGTTAAACAAAAATCAATAACGGTTGTCGTTCCCCCGTATGCCGCTCCAATTGTGCCGCTTTCAAAATCATCTTTCGTTACCGTTCCACCAAAAGGCATATCCAGATGGGTATGCGGGTCGATGCCGCCAGGGAATAGATAAGCGCCCTTAGCATCAATGATTTCTGCACGGTCGTCCTCTAAGTTTTTTCCAATTGCTGTAATAACCCCATCTTCAATTTTCACATCTGCCATAAAGGTATCTGCTGCTGTGACAATACAACCATTTTTAATTATTTTCGTCATTTATGTTCCCCCTCCTTTTTCATTTCGCTAAACCGATTTCTGGATTTGCAAATCGTGCTAATACCGCTTGTCGTTCATTCCATGTCATCGGAGGTATTTCATAAGGTACTTCAATCATGTCGATTGCACCCTCGACCGGACAGACAATTGAACATAAATTACACCCGACACAATCTTCCTCACGAACTTGTAAGTAGCTTTTGCCATTAGGATCTTGCAGCATATCAATGCATTGGTGTGCCGTATCTTCACAAGCGATGTGACACTTATTGCAATTTATACAAACATCATTATTGATTTTCGCTTTAATGTTATAGTTCAAATCAAGATTGCCCCATTCTGAATAACGATCAACTGATTTGCCGACGAGATCCATTACTGAGGCTAAATTCTTACTATCCAGATAATTGTTTAAGCCATCAATCATATCTTCGACAATTCGAAACCCATGATGCATGGCAGCTGTACAAATCTGAACGCTTGTCGACCCCATCAACATGAATTCAACCGTGTCCTGCCAATTGGAAATGCCGCCAATTCCGGAAATCGGAACATTCACATATGGATTCCGAGCACAATCTGCGACCATATTCAGGGCAATTGGCTTCACTGCCGGACCGCAGTACCCACCGTGTGCTCCTTTGCCTGCTACATGGGGAATTGTATTCCATGAATCAAGATCTACTCCAGCTAAACTATTAATCGTATTTATCATACTTACAGCATCCGCTCCACCTCGAACAGCTGCTTCGGCAGTCCGCGTGATGTCCGTAATATTTGGTGTTAACTTAACAATTACCGGAGTCTTTGCTGCTTCTTTAGCCCACATTGTCTGCTTTTCGACAAGTTCTGGAACCTGCCCTGATGCTGAACCCATCCCGCGTTCTGCCATACCGTGCGGACAGCCAAAATTCAATTCCAGCCCATCCACCCCAACGTCCTCTACTCGCTTGACGATCTCATGCCACTTTTCCTGCTTTGGTTCAACCATGAGCGAAGCAATGATTGCATGATTAGGAAATCTCTTTTTTGTTTCATAGATTTCCTTTAAATTCACTTCTAACGGTCGATCTGTAATCAATTCAATATTGTTAAAGCCAGCAACCCTCTGCCCATTAAAATTGACGGCAGCAAAGCGTGATGAGACATTTAAAATGGGATCCCCCAGGGTTTTCCATACAGCTCCCCCCCATCCAGCTTCAAATGCCCGCTGAACTTGGTATCCTGAATTAGTCGGTGGTGCTGAAGCCAGCCAAAATGGGTTAGGTGACGTAATTCCTGCTAAATTTATCCTCAAATCTGCCATGAAACTACCTCCTTCTATTTTTCAACGAAACCCTTTATTTAAGCTCCGATGGTAATCCCGCTCTCTAACTTTTGATGTATTTCATAGGCTGCAAGCTTCCCTTGCTGTGCAGCTGATACAACCATGGCTTCTCCTTGTCCCTTACCAAAAATCACATCACCACAGGCATAAATATTTCCAACCGAAGTCTGATAGGATCCCGGCGTCAATAAAACCACTCCATCCTGATGGGCAATGCCAAACTCTTCAATCAAACTTATATAACGGGATTGACCGATCGCACGGACAACGGCATCTGCCTCAAGTACATGTTCAGAACCTATAATAGGCACTGGTCGACGGCGTCCGTCTTCATTTACCTGACCAAGCTCCATCTTCATACATTCAAGACCTATTACCTGGTTATCCTCATTTGTTACTATTTTTGAAGGTGCGGTCAGCCATTGGAACTCAATTCCGTCTTGTTTAGCAAATTCATATTCAAAACCATAGGCAGTCATTTCTTTTTGCGTTCTTCTGTATACGATTTTTACATTTTCCGCACCAAGACGTTTTGAACAAGTGGCGGCATCTATTGCTGTATTTCCAGCCCCGATGACCACAACCTTTTTCCCTACCAAATCCTGTGTCAGTACGTCTGTTTTTGTACTTTTGACAAATTCAATGGCATCAAACACTCCATCTGCATCTTCTCCATCAAGACCCAGTTTAGGTACCTCTGACATGCCAATCGCCAGAACAACTGCATCATAACTAGTACGTAATTCATCGACCGTTATATCAATCCCCACTCTTGTATTCGTTCGTATTTGAACATCAAGGTTTCTCACTTGATCAACTTCCCAATACGAAATGGCCTGCGGTAATCGAAAGGAAACGATTCCGTATGTATTTAAACCGCCTGCTTCAGATTCAGCTTCAAAAATGGTAACTGTATATCCAAGTCTCGCCAGCTCCCGCGCTGCAGATAATCCTGCTGGCCCTCCACCGACAATAGCGGCTGTTCTGCCATTTTTTTCGCCTGCTTTAAATAATTGCTGTTGATTAGCAATCGCCCAATCTGTTGCGTATCGCTGAAGATCACCGATTAAAATGGGCTTTGTTGAATGATTAAGGACACATGCACCCTCACAAAGCTCTTCTGTCGGACAGACCCTCGCACAACTCGCACCGATTGGATTGGCTGACATAATAGTCGTCGCCGATCCTTTTAAATTTTCAGTTGCAATTTTTTTAATGAAAGAGGGGATATCAATCCCTGTTGGACAAGCTTGGATACACGGGGCGTCATAACAATATAAACAACGATTAGATTCTTCCATTGCCTCCTGCCTGGTTAGGCCAGGTTCTATTTCAAGAAAATTTTGTTCCAATATACCAGTTATATTCTCAACTCCATGTTTCATCTACTTACTCTCCTTTCCAACATTCCTTTATTTCATTTACATGTCTCTCAGCTTATACTTAAGTGTACCGAGCTAGATGTTAGATTACATTACACAGAACGTAAATAATCTTATGGCATTTTTATACACAATGTAAAAAAAATAAAAACATGCAGGATTTTCAATCTAGAGATAGAAAACCCCCGGTTCTATGAACCGAGGGAAGATTCATTGTGCTAATTGTTTGGTCACTCTTAAAGCGGAACGGTACAGAAGTTCAGTTCCGGCTGCAATGTCCTCAGGACTAGAAAATTCAAGTGGATTGTGACTAATCCCATCTTTGCTTCGTACAAAAATCATGGCATAATCACAGTAATTAGACATAGTTAATGAATTGTGAAAAGGTCCGCTCATCAATTCAGGGGCAGCTAATCCAAGCGCCTTGCTTTCTTCCCGCAGGACTTCTTTCATCCAGTTTGCCACATAACGCGGTTCAGACTTCATATCTTCTGTTATCTTACATGTTAGCCCGTGAATGGCGGCAATCCTATTAATCTCATTTCGAAGTTGTACTTCATATTGATCACGTCTTGCAAGGTCAATGTCCCGTAAATCGATGGTTAAGGTCACTTTTTCAGGAACAATATTACGAGAATTAGGAAAAACTTTGATATTGCCCACCGTAGCAACCGTGGGCGTGCCTGGTTTCTGCAGTGCAACTTGATTCAAGGCAACAATGACTTTCGCTGCCCCAAGTAATGCATCTTGCCGCATATTCATGGGCACGCTCCCTGCATGGCCGGCAAAACCAGTCAGTTCTAGTGTGAGCCAAAGCGGACCTGAAATCCCTGAAACAATCCCAACTGGACTCCCTGTATTGTCAAGAATCGGACCTTGTTCAATATGCAGTTCAAGGAAAGCGCCCAAACTTCCTTTTTCATACTCAGAAGCTGTAAAATTTTCCGGGTTGCAGCCAAAATCAATTAAAGCCTTACGACGTGTAATCCCTTCACTGTCTTTTCGATCCAGTTCCCCTTCCTCCAACTCACCCCATATTCCTCGGACACCAAAGACTCCTTTATTAAAACGACAGCCGACTTCATCACTAAACGCAGCTACTTCAATAGACACTTCAGGTACAATTCCCTTTTCCTTCATGGTTTGTACGACTTCAATGGCAGCAATCACACCGGTTACTCCATCGTATCGCCCCCCATAAACTTGGGAATCTATATGTGAGCCCATCATTAACTTAGGTAAATCCGGATTCTCTCCACTCTTGATGCCAATCAAATTGCCAAAGTTGTCAATCTTCGCAGACATTCCCGCTTCTTCCATCCACCCTTTCACGATATTTACCGCTGTGTGGTCTTCCTGCGAAAGTGCCAATCGACTGACGCCCGTTTCACCAATTTTCCCGACCATTGATAATCTTTCTATTCGTTCATTCAGTCTTATCGCGTTAATTTCCTCTATTTTCAACATTTGATCACACCTTCCCTGCTATTATTTCCTTTATTATACATTACAAAGGAAAAGTAGGGCTAGACAGATTGTAAGAGATAGCTTCTAAAGCACTTTTTTTCATTATAGATGTTACATAATATGACATATTCCTTATAGAACCGTCTAATGGAACAAGGAGATTTCCACTCCTCATAGGGCATTATAAGACGGCGGTCTATGGTTAAATAGTTGCTTTTAAACAGGTGATTCTCAATCTGTTTCTGGTACCCATTTTCTTTTTACCTAGAAAGGAATCACAGCAGCGATATTTCTTATTTGCTATACTAAATGGTGCTGAACACGATCTAAGGAGGATATACGATGCAAACGTTACAACGACTTTCTAAACATATTGTTTATCTCACACCGGTACAAGAAACCGATCGACCTGTACTCGGTGCGGTAACAGGTAACAACCGGACACTCGTAATTGATGCTGGAAACTCTGTAGAGCATGCGAGACTCTTCCATGATGAATTAAAAAAAGAAAAGATAACCCCTGATTACCTTGTTCTTACACATTCCCATTGGGATCATGTTTTCGGACTGGAAGCTGTGCAGGAACCGGTAATATGCCAAGTTGATACGTATAGGAATATCAAATTGCTCCAAAAATTGACTTGGGACGATACTGCTCTCGATCAGCGTGTACTAGCGGGGACTGAAATAGCCTTTTGCGCTGATGCTATAAAAAAAGAATTTATTGAGAAGCCCAGGAATATTTGTATCCCTCTACCTGATATACGTTTTGAAACAAGAATGACAGTTGATCTTGGCGGCGTAACTTGTGTAATTGAACATGTCGGCGGAGATCACGCAGGAGATTCCTGCCTTATTTATATTCCCGAGGAAAAAGTACTATTCCTTGGTGATTGTCTGTATGCCAATATGTACGCCGATAAATGGCAATTCACATCAAAAGAAGTTCTTCGGCTGCTCACGGAAATTGAAAAGTATGATGCAGACACTTATCTTCTTTCCCATCATCCATACCCCTGTACGAAAAAGGAAATGGAGCATGAGTTTATCCTGATGAAGATATGTGCCGAGCTTGTCATCAGCTGCCAAGGAAACCCAAACCTAATTCAACAGGAACTCATTCAAAAGCTGAACCGTGATTTAACCGAAGAGGAAATGGAAACTGTCGGATATTTTGTAAATGGATATAGTGAATAAACTTATTTTCATTATCTACAGCTAATAGACAGTAAAATTTCTTCCATTCATTTTGTTAACAGGGTTCAGGGCAGCCTTATGAAAATACTCACTAGAAAAACCCCAGTATACATAAAGGAAGTCTATCTTTATAAGAGAATATATATTCATCACGAATCTTATAATGGAGGTGGTCCTGTCGAAAACGTTTAGACAATTCTTTGATTACTACCAGGAAATCTGGAAAACATGCAATTTCGACGGAATGAAGGCACTTATTTCGAAAGATTACCAGGCAAGAGAAATAACCAAAAACGTGTGTGATGATTTTGGTTACGAAGAGTCACTTAAGGGCTGGAGAGAAGGCTTTTCCTTTGTCCAACATAATCATGGACAATGGGATCTGTTCGAAATTGGAGTAATTCCCCTCGGGAAAGATGAATATATGGGCATTCTTGCTGCTTCGATTGTGATTGGTGGAAAAAGTCTTCAAAATGCGAATCTATTTTTCGAAACATTTACCTATCAAGATGAAGAATGGAAAAGAGTCAGAAGCTATATAGAAACAGGTATTCCAGCTGAACAACTAAAAGAGTATCGTGTAAATAGATGATCATGTACAAATCAGTTAATCCCATACAAATCAATAGAAAAAAGCGAAGCCTAAGTGTGATAGGCTTCGCTTTTTTCTATTGATTAATAACAGGTGCTTCATTATTAAGGAATTCTTTAATAGCCGTCCGGTTTGCTTCTAAGTCTACTTGTAAAACAAGCATCCCATTTTTCCCGTTTGCAACACGTACATCTTGGTACGTATCTTTTACTGGAATGGTTAAGCTTTCGATCTTTTCTGGATGATTAGTGAGGACTTCCTTTATTAAGCCAAGGGAATCACCGGTGTTGATATTTGTTTCAATATAGGGTTGGATGGAACCCAGTAATCTTGGTGCTTTTGTAATCCCGTTTGTACTAATTACTTCATCCATTAATACCTTAATCACCTGCTGCTGGCGTCTTGTTCTGCCAAAGTCAGATTCACTATCTTGTCTGAATCGAGCATATCCAAGCAATTCTTTCCCATTTAATTTCTGGACACCAGCATTTAAACTTACTCCAATCCACTTACTCATTGCTTTTTCTACATCGACTTCAATTCCATCTGGATTCAATACATCAACGATGGTTTCAAAGCCCTTAAAGTCAACCATTGCAAAATATTCTACATCGATGCCTAAATTTTCTTTGATCGTTTTACGTAGTAATTCGGGTCCACCTAGGGCATTCGCCGCATTTATTTTATAGTTTTCATTGTATCCGGGAATCGGGACATACATATCTCGCATTAGTGAAAGTAGTTTAACAGACTTCTTTACCGGATCAAATTGAGCGATAATAATAGAGTCAGAATTTGCAGACGTATCATTTTCTCGTTTATCAATGCCAATTAGCAGCACATTTATTTTATCTTCACGACTTTTTTGACCATTAAATTCATAGCTAGTTTGATTGGGTGTAGAAGCAATGGCTTTTTCTGCCTCTTTCTTTCCATCGTAAAACTGATAATAGGTATATCCTAAAATAATAAGTGGAATAAGCAGGACAATTGAAACGAACAGTTTAATTCTCTTTTTCTTTTTCTTTTTCTTATTAAATTTGCTTTGACGACTTGTATGATTGTTCATAAATGCTCCTTTAGTTTCACTAAAATATTCCCATACTATTATTATTTACCAAGATAAAACTTTTGTCATCATATTTTTACACAAAAAGGTATAAAAAGACATAAAAAGATATGTTTTTCTTTATTTACCCGATTTTCTTCATAGTAAAAATAGAGGAGTTTACTAGAATTAATCGAAATTAAACATATAAACTATAACTATGGGGGTCAGAATATGGTTCCACAACGTGTTTCGTTAATAACAATTGGTGCTTTTGATTTGCCTGCACTAAGGTTATTTTATCAACAATTGGGCTGGACTGAGCTAGATTTCAGTTCTGATACCTACGCCGTTTTTAATACAGCAGGCGTCCTTTTGACCCTTTTTCCAGTATCAGAGTTAGCCGATGATGCCGGGGTTGAAATCAAACAGTCAGCAGAAATATATAATAACGTCACTTTAGCTATTAATGTAGAAACTCCTGAACTCGTTGATGCTGCCATTGCGAAGATTCAAGAAGCTGGGGGGAAAATTTTGCGGATGCCTACTGAAGCCTTTTGGGGAGGGAGGACATCTTATTTCGCTGATCCAGAAAACAATCTTTGGGAAGTTGCATGGAATCCTTCATCAGTCTTTAATGACTATGGAGCTATGATCAAATTTTAATCATATGTGTAGTGAAAGATATCATTCTTTCACTTTACACATAATCACCTGAAAATTTCGACCTTTTTCCAGTGTGCTGGCCAGTTTTTTTGAGTTACTCGGTCTAGATAGATTGGCTTTAGTGCTGATTCTTGAAAGGATGGTGTCGGAAATACTTCCATTTCAAGTACATCTCTTACTCCATACGGGGCAGCCAATAGTAGTTTTCGCTGCTCATTTAACCGAACGCCTAGCGCTGTTACTGTCTCCGGAAAATGTGCGATGCCATCCGTTGAAGAGGTATATGGAGTAAAATTATTTAGTACATGCATTCTTGCTTGATTTTTTACTGACCAAGCAAGGGTAGAATCAAGTCCATTCAGTATCCGTTCATACTTCTTTTCCTGCTCCTCCTCGATATTACTAGGATCATAGTATATAACATCTATATCATTCAATTTTGTTCTCACCGAAAAATCATGAAGCGTATCCCAAATTTTCGAGCGGATAAACCCTGCACAAACCCATGCATCAGGGAGTTCAAGCTTTTGAACGGTCTTAAGAATGTCCATCATCCATGGATCCTTTTCTATTAACTCTATAATATTTTCTTCATTTTGAAGCACATTAATCTCCCCCATTTGCATTTAATTATAACAAATAGTGGAATGCGGGAAATGATTTTCTGTGGATTTACCAATGATTATTAAGTTTAGAAAACCGAAGGAAATTGTTGAATAATGATAGTTGAAAGTAGATCTGCCATTTGCAGGGATTCCAACTCAATTCTTTCAAATACGTCAATACTAGACTGGTAATCATGCTGCAGCATATAGACAGCCTCTGCTTTTGTCATAGCCAAGTGATCATAGAACATTTTTCTGAAATCAGTTTGGTGTAAATAAGGATTGATTGAATGCCAAAAAGCAACGATTTCATCTCCATTGGCGTACCATTTTTTCTCCAAAATGGCTGCTGTTGTTTGATCACCGGCTTTTGCAGCTTTTTATTAGCCGCAATGACCAAATGTTCATGGATTAAGTGATCATATCTCTCAGCTGCCTGATCGCCATAGTAAGGCTTCAATAAATACCCATATCCACGGAGTTGCGAAGTAAACGTGTGACCACAGCATCACTATCTGGTATAGAAAAGACGAGGCTTACTATGGTCAGCCTGGTCCAGAATACATGCTGCTCCCAAAGCATCCTCATATGATTTTCCAAGTCACTCGCTGACTTACTTATACACGTTTCAGACATTCCTCTCATTGAGTAATAATACATAGAATCACTCTCCTCCATTGATTGATTCCACCTTATTCAAATTTCATCATTTTGTGTGTTTTTGCCATTCATTATCAGAAAAAATAAGTACGCAGCCCATTTGGGCGCGTACTTCAGACTGTAGACAAACTAAGGTGAGAATTAAAATCGAGATGTTGATTTCCATTCCAGGCGCTTCGCTTTCCGCGGGCGGGCGGTGAGCCGCATCAATGCTCACGCTCCTGCGGGGTCTCACCTGTCCCGCTGTTCCCACAGGAGTCTTCACGCCTTCCACTTCAATCAACCGTCTTTCTAAAGTTAATCAAGATAAAACCTTGCGATTGAAAGGGCTATCCTAGAACAAATACAGCAGGACACAAGTGATTTAAAAAGCGATACTATGTCAATAAAGAATTATAAAATAAAAGTAAGCCTATTAAAAGCCATGATCTGCCTCGATAAGCAGGAAAACATCCATGAAATATGTTCAAAATACCAAAAGAAGTTCGGAATGAAACCATTCCGAACTTCTTTTGTCTACAAACTGAAGTACGCAGCCTATTAGGGCGCGTACTTATTTTTACTTTTTATTGTTCTTTTTCAAAACTGTCATTATCCGTTTCGTACCATAATTGAAAAGCAAGTTTATTCGTATGTTGCGAACGTTTGAGCATTTCAGTTCGCACTTGCAGGAACTCTTCCCAATTTGGAAAACTTCTGAATTGATCGGATTCAATGTACCATGTTCCATTTTCTCCACTCGGTTGATATGCAATGTATTTATGTTTTGAACAATGACGGCGCACTATTTGTGGAGATAAACCTGTCAACCAGGCTACTTCTTTAACAGAAATATATTCTGGAACATCATCGACAATCAAATCCTTAGTCAATTCTTTTACTGCTAATTCTTCTTCTTCAGATAGCTCACCTAGGAGAACCTTTTCTTCAATTAAGGCATTCTCTAATTTTTTCAGGATTAAAGCTTTTCTTGCTTTATCAGTTGGAATCTTATTTTCTTCTTCTTGAGTAATTGGTATCATTTTTAACAGTTCAGACATCTGAATCAACTTTTTCACCTCTCTATTATTATACGATATTTTCATTAAAAAGAAACTATCGAAACATTATTAATGCTTACTTGTCAGTGATTTTTTGACTTTTTCTGCTTATGTAAAGATATCGATTAAGCCATTCTAGTATGTCAAGTCTGTATCCAATTGGATCTTCAAGATTTGTTTGCCTCTGGTAAAGCGAAACTGACATAACAAGGTATGTCGGCTTTTGTGTAACATCATTTTTTTGCACAGTTAAATTTTTTCAATTTCTACAAGTCCAAATAAACATACGGGTGCTGGATATGATCAATTGACTTGAAAGAATAAGACATCTATATCACTCCGATAAAGCCGGGTATATCTTAATAAAGATTATAATAATCCGTACGAATACTTACTTTCGAAGTATTACTGTTTAACGATTTATGGTTATTGTATTTAACCAAGAAAAAGTAGATATTGGAAATAATTGCAACATCCCAATTTCTACTTTTTTGGTTATTATGATTTTTACTACAATTATGCTAATTTTGTAAGGATTATCGATGCGTTTGTAACAATTTGTGTGCCTCCTGCCAGTGTTTGTAGAGTGACAGCTGAAGCAGAAGTATGATTTCGTAGTGTTATAACATCACCAGATGCGATTGAAACAAGCCCTTGGCCGTAATTTGGCTGAGTCCCTGCACCTGAACCACAGACTGTACCTGGTACTGGTGCTCCATTTATAAATAAAGTAAATTGATTTGGTTCTACACCTAAAATGAAGAACGTAACTTCATAGATACCGGCAGTGATAACTGTAATTGAAGAAGTTCCTGGTGCATGAGTAATTCCAGCTGTAATTAATCCATTTGTACTAAAAGTCACATCTGCTTCAATTGCAACCGTTTCTGCAGCTACATTAAAAATATGGGCAAATTCGGATAGACCTCCTCCAGTGGCTCCCGTTGCTCCGGTGGCTCCGATATCTCCAGTGGCTCCCGTTGCTCCGGTTACTCCAGTTCCTGTTGCCCCGGTGGCTCCCGTTGCTCCAGTATCTCCTGTCACTCCAGTTACCCCAGTTCCTCCTGTGGCTCCGATATCTCCTGTAGCTCCAGTTCCTCCAGTTCCTCCTGTGGCTCCGATATCTCCTGTGACTCCTGTTGCTCCTGTGACTCCCGTTGCTCCCGTTCCTCCTGCTGCTCCGGTGGCTCCCGTTGCTCCCGTTGCTCCTGTATCTCCTGTCACTCCAGTGGCTCCCGTTGCTCCGGTGGCTCCGATATCTCCAGTGGCTCCCGTTGCTCCGGTTACTCCAGTTCCTGTTGCCCCTGTTGCTCCCGTGGCTCCGGTTACTCCCGTTCCTGTTGCTCCGGTTACTCCCGTTCCTGTTGCTCCTGTTGCTCCCGTGGCTCCAGTTACTCCCGTTCCTGTTGCCCCTGTTGCTCCCGTGGCTCCAGTTACTCCCGTTCCTGTTGCCCCTGTTGCTCCCGTGGCTCCGGTTACTCCCGTTCCTGTTGCTCCTGTTGCTCCCGTGGCTCCGGTTACTCCCGTTCCTGTTGCTCCTGTTGCTCCCGTGGCTCCTGTTGCTCCCGTGGCTCCTGTAATTCCAGTCGTTCCTGTAGGAGTAGTTATTTGTGTCACTTGCTTTAATTTATTATCTAATATCATTTCTTTTTTTATTGCCAATGCTAGCATGTCTTGTACGCTGCTATTTACAAGTAAGATTTCTTCCAATGTTGCTGGAGTTGTTAATCCTGGCAATGTGCCAAGTGCATATTGAAGTTTTTCTCCTTCTGCGTTAATAATATGGGCCAAGCCTAACTCTTCTAATGCAATTGATGCTAAAAGAAGATTAATAACATCATCCCTTGAAATCGTTATGTTGGGTGAAATATTAGGAATATTTGGTTGTGACATCTTTATTCTCCTTTATAAATAAAATTAACACATTCACAAATTTAAAATCATTTATGGATAACTTATTCATAAATGTTAGAAAAGCATAAGTAAAATACCTATAATACAAAAAAAAACGACTTATCTTCCCTCAAGTTTCTAGAGGGGATAAATCGTTTATTAATCTATAAACTTTTTCATTGCTAAGAAATTATCTTAATGACTTTATGCAATTTGGTTTCTAAAAGCATTTCTTTTTTTATAACCAATTCAAGCATATCTTGAACGCTGTCATTCACTTTGAGAATTTCTTCTGTCGTAGTAACTGATTTCAATCCTGGTAGTGTACCAACTACATATTGTACTTTTTCAGCTTCCGCATTGATGATATGAGCGAGGCCTATTTCTTCAAGGGCTATTGAAGCCAAAAGAAGATTGATAACATCACACCTTGAAATTGAGATCTCAGGAGTTATATTCGGTATATTTGCTTGAGACATACGCCATCTCACTTTCGTTATATTTTTTCGGGGCTCGGGGGAGCATACATTTAGTGAAGGCTATTCCCTTCAAATTCATACGCTTTTTGTGCTTCTTCTGTCCTACCTAAACGTTCTAGACACAATCCTTTATAATGCCATGCTTTAAATGTGCCTACTCCCTTTAATATCAGATATTTAGTATTGTTTTCTCCTAATTCTAGACACTTTTCAAATGATTCTAAAGATCCAATGTATTCTTTTTTTTCATACAAAATATACCCTTTATAAAAATGTAAATCTACATAGTCTGGATAAAGAAGAATGGCTTTATCAATACTGGGCCAAGCTCCATCAAGGCTGTTTGTTTCGATTAAAATGGCATACTTTAATTTGTATAGAAGGGAAGGTGGCATAAGTCCCTTCTGTATAAAGGCAACAATAGCTTGATTTACGTACATAAAGGCCTTTTCATATTTGTTATTTCGATAATGTTCACTTGCAATATGGTATTCAATCCATGGACTATGAGATGGCTCAGACACTTCTTGCTCAAGCAACTGCAGGTTTCGACTGCCCTTTTGTTTTGCTTCTGTAATCTGTTTCAAATAACCATAATGGTGAATAGATACCGCGATGTTTTCAGTAAGATGTTCAAGAGTTTCTGGTGGTAAAACCGTTTCGTGAATACGATTTATAAATTTAATAGATAGATAGTTACGGAATAATCGAGGCTGATAGATTAAAAACAAATTATTTTTATCTACAGGTTCTGCTTGACCATGATAATTTAATACAGGCAGTGCAAGTATATTCGCTTTTGTATTTGACAAAATTTTCGGGAGACTGATTTTTTCAGTTTCATCTAATTCTTCATCTGCATCTAACCATAGAATCCAGTCACCTGTCGCATAACTTAATCCATAGTTACGAGCTTCCGAAAAGTTATTATTCCATTTATAAGGATATACACGAGCTCCATGATTTTCAGCAATTTCGAAGGTAGAATCGGTAGAACCCGTGTCAACGATAATGATTTCATTAACTATTCCATGGACACTATTTAGACACCGATCGATCATCCTAGCTTCATTTTTAACAATCATACATAAAGTTATTGATGGAAAATCACTCATTGTAATACTCACTTCCTGATTAAATTTTTCATTTATATACACGATTTGCCAACCACGGAGCAGGAGGGAAAGTATCTAATTTAAACGAACCACTATCGTTTGAGCTCACGATGTGATACTGGTGAATTTGCTCTAACATTTTCACACTCTGAATTTTGTAATGGTTATTAAAAAATTGATACTTTTCGATACCTTTTTTTAATTGTTGAATCAGGGGCAGCAATATTCTTGTTTGTTTTTCGTCAAAAGTCTGGATAAATACTTGTGAACGTGATCTATGGTGTGATGTGTTTTTAGTAAACATGATCAGATACATATTCCACAATAAAGAAATAGAAGTTACCATATTTAGTTCCAATTGATTCCTAACTTTAACAGGTATTGATTCACCATTCTTAAGTTCCTCGATCGTGTGAATAAGAAATAAAATTAAATACTGAAAGAAATTACTATATTCCTTTTCTTTTTTTTTTTGAAGAGCTGTGTGATTTACTTTCATCGTGTTTCTCCTTTCTTTATTTTTAGTCACCATTTTTACTCTTCGAATTTACTACTTGAACTGTCATATGAACTTTCATCACAGCTTTCGTCACAGCTTTCGTCACAGCTTTCATCGCAGCTTTCGTCACAGCTTTCGTCACAGCTTTCATGTCCGCAATGTGATCTTTTATCAAGTTCAATCACATCCTCGAGCTTAAATTGCAACAAAATTTGCGATTTCACCACTGTACGAAGAGTTTTATTTATGCTTTCGTTTATAATTAAATAATCATCAATACAGTTGGGTGAATGTTTAAGAAAATGTTGAAGTTTTTCTCCTTCAGCATTAAGAATATGTGATAAACCAATTTCCTCCAATGCAATGGAAGATAGTAAAAGGTTAATCGTATCACACCGATTTAAATCAATTATCGGGGTAATATTCGGAATGTTCGGCATGGACATCGTGGCTCACCACTTTCTTTTATTAAATTATTATTAACGGATGGATTTAGATGTTGAAACAATAGACTAAAAGAAGTTTCAACCAATAAAATTATAAGTTAACACCTATAAACAATTTATTCATTGCTAATTATTTAGTGCTAGTACGGGTCAACAATATAGTGACGATAACCTTTCAAGGTGTAATAGTATGTAATACATTTCGATCATATCTAAACTACTTAATTAAAACATAAAAAAATGAAGGTTTACCATTGAGGCAAACCTTCTAGATCTATAATACGCTCTCTTTTTAAGTGATGTTAAGACCTGCACTTGCATACCCTACTACAGTATTTACCAAAGCAAGGCCTGTCGCTGTTGCAGAAAATACCAACAAGAAACGCTCTTGTGCAGTTACAGGAATGCTTAATCCTGTTGCAATTCCATTTCTAGTTGTTCCTAATGTTAGTATACCAGTCAATGCTGGAGTTAATGTTACTGTTGCACCAGGCACAGCCGTAAAGATATTATTTGGTGTAGAAGAGCGATATAATTGTGCAGTAATGGTTACAGCTGATCCTACTAGATTCAATGCTAAAGTAGTACTAAAGTACGCAGCTAACGATGTTATCGTACCAGTACGTGGAGATGAAAATGCAGTATTCAGCAACGTACCAGCAGCACCTGTAAGATCAATAGTTCCACCAGCTATAGCGATATTGTCCACGGAACTTCCAAAGCCTAATGCGGCTGAAGTACCAATAAGACCGCCCGCAATAGTCGTTACTGCTACAGGTAGACCAGACGCAAATGGAATAATCGCACCAGATCCGGTGACTCCGGTTACTCCGGTTGGTCCCGTTACTCCGGTTACTCCCGTTACTCCGGTTACTCCCGTTACTCCCGTTACTCCCGTTACTCCGGTTACTCCCGTTACTCCGGTTACTCCCGTTACTCCCGTTACTCCGGTTGCTCCGGTTACTCCGGTTACTCCGGTTACTCCGGTTACTCCCGTTACTCCCGTTACTCCGGTTACTCCGGTTACTCCCGTTACTCCCGTTACTCCCGTTACTCCCGTTACTCCCGTTACTCCCGTTACTCCGGTTACTCCGGTTGCTCCTGTTACTCCGGTTACTCCGGTTACTCCCGTTACTCCGGTTACTCCCGTTGCTCCCGTTACTCCGGTTACTCCCGTTACTCCGGTTGCTCCGGTTGCTCCCGTTACTCCGGTTGCTCCGGTTGCTCCGGTTGCTCCTGTTTCCGGTTACTCCGGTTACTCCGGTTACTCCCGTTACTCCCGTTACTCCCGTTCCTCCCGTTACTCCCGTTACTCCCGTTACTCCCGTTACTCCCGTTACTCCGGTTACTCCCGTTACTCCGGTTACTCCGTTACTCCCGTTACTCCCGTTACTCCCGTTACTCCCGTTACTCCCGTTACTCCCGTTACTCCGGTTACTCCGGTTGCTCCTGTTACTCCGGTTACTCCGGTTACTCCCGTTACTCCGGTTACTCCCGTTGCTCCCGTTACTCCGGTTACTCCCGTTACTCCGGTTGCTCCGGTTGCTCCCGTTACTCCGGTTGCTCCGGTTGCTCCGGTTGCTCCTGTTACTCCGGTTACTCCCGTTACTCCGGTTGCTCCGGTTGCTCCGGTTGCTCCGGTTACTCCGGTTACTCCCGTTACTCCCGTTACTCCGGTTACTCCGGTTACTCCGGTTACTCCGGTTACTCCCGTTACTCCCGTTACTCCCGTTACTCCGGTTACTCCCGTTACTCCGGTTACTCCCGTTACTCCGGTTACTCCCGTTACTCCGGTTGCCGCGGTTGCTCCGGTTACTCCCGTTACTCCGGTTGCTCCCGTTACTCCTGTGGCTCCCGTTACTCCTGTTTCACCCGTTACTCCGGTAGCTCCCGTTACTCCTGCGAGTCCTGTTGCTCCAGTTGCCCCGGTCACTCCTGTGATTCCGGTTGCACCTGCGAGTCCTGTTGCTCCGGTTACTCCCGTTGCTCCCGTTGCTCCTGCGAGTCCTGCTTCTCCGGTTGCCCCGGTTGCTCCTGTTTCACCTGTTGCCCCAGTTGTTGCTTCTCCGTAACTCCTGCTTCTCCGGTTGCCCCAGTTGCTCCTGTAACTCCTGCTTCTCCGGTGGCTCCAGTTGCTCCTGTTGCTCCTGTTGCTCCTGCTTCTCCGGTTGCCCCAGTTCCTCCTGTTGCTCCTGCTTCTCCGGTTGCCCCAGTTGCTCCTGTAACTGTTGCCCCAGTTGCTCCAGTAACTCCTGCTTCTCCGGTGGCTCCAGTTCCTCCTGTTGCTCCTGCTTCTCCGGTTGCCCCAGTTGCTGTTGGCTCCAGTTGCTCCTGTAACTCCTGCTTCTCCGGGCTCCCGTTACTCCTGTTTCACCCGTTACTCCGGTAGCTCCCGTTACTCCTGCGAGTCCTGTTGCTCCAGTTGCCCCGGTCACTCCTGTGATTCCGGTTGCACCTGCGAGTCCTGTTGCTCCGGTTACTCCCGTTGCTCCCGTTGCTCCTGCGAGTCCTGCTTCTCCGGTTGCCCCGGTTGCTCCTGTTTCACCTGTTGCCCCAGTTGTTCCAGTCCCTCCGGTGGCTCCAGTAACTCCTGCTTCTCCGGTTGCCCCAGTTGCTCCTGTAACTCCTGCTTCTCCGGTGGCTCCAGTTGCTCCTGTTGCTCCTGCTTCTCCGGTAGCTCCAGTTCCTCCTGTTGCTCCAGTTTCTCCGGTAGCTCCAGTTCCTCCTGTTGCTCCAGTTTCTCCTGTTGCTCCAGTTCCTCCTGTTGCTCCAGTTGCCCCGGTTGATCCAGTTCCTCCAGTTGCTCCGGTTTCACCTGTAGCTCCAGTTCCTCCTGTTGCTCCTGTTTCACCTGTTGCCCCGGTTGATCCGGTCGCTCCTGTTGCCCCTGCAAGTCCTGTTGCTCCGGCTTCACCTGTAGCTCCGGCTTCACCTGTAGCTCCAGTTCCTCCTGTTGCTCCAGTTCCTCCTGTTGCCCCAGTTGCTCCTGTAACTCCTGCTTCTCCAGTTGCCCCGGTTGCTCCTGTGGCTCCTGCTTCTCCGGTAGCTCCAGTCCCTCCGGTTGCCCCAGTTACTCCTGTGGCTCCTGCGAGTCCTGTGGCTCCAGTTTCTCCTGTTGCTCCAGTTGCCCCGGTTGATCCAGTTCCTCCAGTTGCTCCTGTTGCTCCTGTTGCTCCTGTAGCTCCAGTTCCTCCTGTTGCTCCTGTTTCACCTGTTGCCCCGGTTGATCCGGTCGCTCCTGTTGCCCCTGCGAGTCCTGTTGCTCCAGTTGCCCCGGTTAATCCAGTTCCTCCCGTTGCTCCAGTTCCTCCTGTTGCCCCAGTTGCTCCTGTAACTCCTGCTTCTCCAGTTGCCCCGGTGGCTCCTGCTTCTCCTGTTGCCCCGGTAGCTCCAGTCCCTCCGGTTGCTCCCGTTGCTCCTGTGGCTCCGGTTTCACCTGATGCTCCGGTCGCTCCTGTTGCCCCTGCAAGTCCTGTTGCTCCGGTTTCACCTGTAGCTCCAGTTCCTCCTGTTGCTCCTGTTGCCCCTGCAAGTCCTGTTGCTCCGGTTTCACCTGTAGCCCCTGTTATTCCTGTGGCTCCCGTTGATCCGGTTGCTCCCGTTACTCCTGTAGCTCCGGTTGCTCCCGGTATACCTCCCGTTGATCCGGTCGGTCCAGTTGGTCCTGTTGGTCCAATCGACGTCGTAATTGAAGTTACTTGTTTTAGTTTACTATCTAATAGTAGTTCTTTTTGTATGGCCATTGAGAGTGTATCTTGCACACTTGAATTGACTTGTAATATTTCTGCTAATGATGCTGGCGAGGTCAAACCAGGCAAAGTACCTAGAGAATATTGAATTTTTTCCCCTTCAGCATTAATAATGTGAGCCAGTCCTAGCTCTTCCATCGCTATGGAAGCTAAGAGTAGATTAATTACATCATCTCTTGTAATTGATATAATGGGCGAAATATTCGGTATATTCGGATTGGACATTCACTTTCTCCTTTATAATTATTAAACTATCTTGATGTAATACAAGTTATCAAGACTTGTTCTATCTGTAATTTATTCATGGTGATTAAAAAGGTATAAGCATTTGCCATGGGTTTTTATAAAAATACCAATTAATCGTATATACCAATAAACCCTTTTACCTTAAAGGTTATTTGTAGTCAATTTATTTAACTCTTAATGAATGTTAACTCTTAATGAAGGGATAGTGAGAATGAAAAGTGGGGAGGTGCTCGTAGATTAATTAAAATGGTTGTATTTATGATAAATAAATGTTGGCTTCCAAAGAACTAGTTAACATTAAAATAACGGAAAAAGAACCTTGAAAATAGAAATCTTCAAGGTTCTTTTCCTGCTCATATTCAGTATTATTTTCTACAAGGTATGACCATAGTAACGTTTGTTTCTATGTCATTGGATTGTATAACCAGTTCACCATTGTATCTATGGACAATTTCATTAACAATAAATAATCCCTGACCTCTTACTTTCCCTGGTACCATTCTTTTTGTGGAGTATCCACTTTTAATTAAATCTTCTTGATTGATATTTTCAATCTTGGATCCAGTGTTCTTCACCACGAATTCATAATTATCGTGGTTCTTTGTACAGGTTATTTTGATTTTGCGATCTTTCTCTGGAATCTCACCGGTTGCTTCAATCGCATTATCAATAATGTTGGATAATAGCTTGATTAGGTCGGTTGTTTTGATTTTATCAAACTCATCATCGGAAAAATCAATGGTTATATCAATATTGTTGTTTTGAGCTGTTAACCTCTTTGTTTCCAAAAGGACTGCTAACCCAGGATTTTTCACTTGCAGCTTGACTGACTCAATGGAATGAATATCTTCTGATAAATTGGTTAAATAATTTAAAGCTTTATCATGTTCTTGAAGTTTTAATAACCCATGAACAACTTGAATATGGTTAGAAACATCATGTCGGAGAGATTGAACGGACGCAAGTAATGACTGAAGTTCAGAATGATAGGTAACTTCTGTTTCGACAATCTCCTTATGCAGCACCATTTGGTACCATTTGTTGAGTAGAAAAAAGAAAACTAAGACAAGAATGACAAGTAAGCCGTTAATAAAGAGATTTGACATACTGCTCTTCAGAACTTTTTCACTTATATCATTAATTACATCAATCCCAACATCTATGGCTAAATAGCCTATTATCTCTGTTTGATCTTTAATTGGTACCCCAACCGTTAGGTATTCACCATAAACAGCGTCAGAAATAATATCGGTGGCAAAACTTTGTCCTTGATAAGCTAGAGTAACTTGTTCTTCAGGTACTGTGCATTCATCGCTAATCGGGATGGCATCAAATTCACTCGGAATCGCAGCAATCATAGATTTTGATATTTTTGGATTTTCAATCTTTAACGTATACACATGTAGAGCTCCCGTTTTTTTTCTAGCATCTTCTAGAAAGGTTTTGATCATTTCGTATTCCTTATTTTTTTCTGGATTTCCCAAAAAGATCTTATAGGTTTCTACATCTAAAGAACGGGCTAATGTCTCTGCTATTTCTAAATTTTGATTTGCAATTGCCTTTTTCGCAGAATCTTTTATTCCTATGTAAGATAAGTAGACATTAAGACTCATAAATAAAAGCATGATTAGAACTGATAGAACGATAATCGATTTTAATTTCTTATTTTTCATAAAGACTTTACCTCATTTTTCACAAACATAAATATAGTTTACTATATTTATGTTTGTGAAACAAATCAATTCCGAGTTAATAAGTCAGGATAGAGCCTTTTATAGGGAATACTGATGAAAAAAAAAAAAGCATCATTTCGAGTCCTTTTAAGGGCCAAGTTATATGTATACTGTCTGCAAGTGTCTACTAATCTTAATGATTAGATGAAAATATTTTTCTAAGTTTTTGCCAGATATTGAGAACTTCAGGTTGAACCTGATTGACAGGCTCATTCTGTTTATTTAGGATGCCCTTTTTAGTTGCTTCCTTTAGCCAGATGGGAAATTCATTTAATAGTAAGTCATATAACTGTTTATCAGGGATCGTGCTGATATCTTCAATTTGAATAAAGTTGGCATTATCTACATAACGACCTTCCATTTTATCTAACTGTTTAAGAAAATCAAAGTTTCCGTTCCCAATCCCTACGAATTGCCAAAAAATCGGTTGATTAGAGGCACCTTCAATAATTGGTTTAATCGTCTTCTTTACTCCACCATCATTAATAAAAACGATATAAGCCGGATCAACACTTGGATCTTCTGCTATATATTTCTTGATTACATCCTTCATTACAGGTACTTCATCGTTTCGTCCGAATTTATGTATAGAATCATTGTTGAGTATTTTTCTATCGACATATCCACTTAGATCCTTTTCATCTACTGAATCTAACCGGGTATATTCATTATCGTACACCCAAACATCCAGTATACCGTCATCATCGAATTGGGAGGCAATGGCAAGAATCCTCTCTACCACCTCTTGCACCGTTCCGTTATTATACATTTTTCTCATTGAACCTGTTAAATCAAGTACTAAACCCACTCTGGCCTTTACTTTAGTTAATTGTTTCTTTTCTAAAACAATTCGCACATTTTTCTTTTGTAAATCGATTGTAGACATATTAACCCCCTCATGATTTCCTACATCATTATTTCTACCATAATGCACCCATATAAAAAGATATACTCGATATATTGAATACCATTTGTGATGCCAAATATAAGAAGAAGCGAATTTCTTCGCTTCAAATGGTTCTTATTTTAACTTGATTTTCTGCAGGCGCAGGGCATTCAATACAACTGAAACAGAACTAAAGGCCATTGCAGCTCCTGCTACCCATGGGGCAAGCAAACCTATCGCAGCAATTGGGATGCCTATTACATTATAGGCAAATGCCCAGAAAAGGTTTTGCTTAATATTCTTCATTGTTTCCCTGCTCATTAAAATGGCATCCGCAATACTGTTTAAATCACCACTGATAAGCGTAATATCAGCTGCTTCCATCGCAATATCTGTCCCAGTCCCAATAGCCATGCCAATATCAGCAGATGCTAGTGCGGGTGCATCATTGATTCCATCCCCAACCATTGCTACTCTCTTACCCGCTTGCTGAAGTTTCGTGACTTCTTCTGCTTTTCCTTCGGGAAGGACTTCCGCAATAACATGGTCAATTCCTACATCTTTTGCTATAGCATCCGCGGTCCGCTGATTGTCACCTGTAATCATTATCACATCTATATTCATAGATTTTAAGCGAACAATGGCATCCTTTGAAGTACTTTTCAACGTATCGGCGACAGCAATGAGTCCGGCATAATGACCATCGATGCTGACCAGCATCGCTGTTTTTCCGTCGCTTTCAAGCGTTTCCATTGTAGTACCAGCTGTTCCAGTTTCAATCTCATTTTCTACCATCAGTTTCCGAGTACCAATTAATACTACCTTTTGATCAATTATCGCCCGAACACCGTAGCCCGGCAGTGCTTCAAAATCAGTCACTGTTTTTAAATAGACACCTTTTGATTGAATCCCCTGGACAATTGCTTTTGCTAGTGGATGTTCGGATTGTTTCTCGGCCGTCGCCACAAAAGATAGAAATTCTGTTTCTTTCCAAGTTCCTTCTATGATTATATCCGTTAATTCTGGTTTACCGTTTGTCACTGTTCCTGTTTTATCGACGATAACTGTATCAATATGATGCGTTGTTTCCAGATGTTCGCCGCCTTTAAAAAGAATACCAAACTCTGCGGCTCGTCCTGAACCTGCCATAATAGAAGTAGGTGTCGCCAAGCCAAGTGCACAGGGACAAGCAATCACGAGGACAGCAATCATGGCTTCTAAGGCTTCTGTAAACTCTCCCGGAAGGACGAAAATAAACCATATCAAGAATGTTACAAGAGCGATTCCGACAACTACAGGTACGAAAATACCGGATATTTTATCGGCAAGTCGTTGAATAGGTGCTTTAGAGCCTTGCGCTTCTTCTACCACTTTAATAATCTGTGCAAGAGCTGTTTCCCGGCCAATTTTTGCAGCGCGTACTTTTAAGAAACCATTCTTATTAACCGTTGAACCGATTACTTCATCGCCGATTATTTTATCAACTGGAATACTTTCTCCAGTTAACATAGATTCATCTACAGCCGAAGTTCCTTCAAGAACCATTCCATCCACAGGAATTTTTTCGCCTGGTTTAACGACAAGAATATCATCTTTGATAACGTCTTCTAATAAAACTTCGATTTCTTTGCCGTCTTTGATAACTACTGCTGTTTTAGCCTGTAAATTCATGAGTTTCTTAATGGCTTCTGAAGAGCGTCCTTTTGCTTTTGCTTCGAATAATTTACCAAGAATAATTAACGTAATTAAAACGGCACTCGTTTCAAAGTATAACTGTGCTGAATGGTGACTATTTTGATAGATAATTGCTTGATAGACACTATAAAAATAAGCAGCTGAAGTTCCGAGAACGACCAATACATCCATATTGGCACTTTTATTCCGTAAAGCCTTGTATGCGCCCATGTAGAACTGCCAGCCAATTAGAAATTGAACAGGTGTAGCCAGAGCCATTTGCACAAATGGATTCATTAAAAAATCCGGTAGATAAATAAAAGAGGTGAAGGAAAAATGGCTCACCATCGCCCATAATAATGGAAAAGACAGTACCGCAGAAACGATTAATTTAGTCGTTTGTTTTTGAATTTCCTTTTGGCGATAGTCACCGGCTCCCTCGGCATCATCAATAATCGCACCGTAGCCAATCTTTTCAATCCGTTGAACAATCTCTGCCGGTGAAGTCTGAGATGGATTATATACAACTGTTGCTTTTTCAATAGCCAGGTTAACTCCTGCA
Organism: Peribacillus sp. FSL H8-0477; assembly: GCF_038002765.1. NCBI lineage: Bacteria > Bacillati > Bacillota > Bacilli > Caryophanales > Bacillaceae > Peribacillus > Peribacillus sp. FSL H8-0477. Next base: position 40,142 of record NZ_JBBODE010000001.1, read on the forward strand.
GATGATACTCCTTCCATTTTGTTGAGTACCTTTTCTATTCGTGCTGAACAAGCTGCGCAAGTCATGCCGGTAATGGCGAAATCACGCTTCTCCTTTACCACCTCATAACCGAGATCAAGTATCTTTTGTTCTAATTCTGCAGCACTTATTTGGCCGGAATCATAATGAATCGTTGATCTCTCGAGAGCTAGATTAACATTCGCATCCTCCACACCTGGCATTTTGTTTAATCCTTTTTCTATTCGTGCTGAACAGGCTGCACAGGTCATGCCTTTAATTTGCATAGTTGCTTCCTTTAATGATTCAGCCATGATTCCCACACTTCTTTCTTAAAAATAAATTGAAAAAAAGGACGACATGCGCCCTTCTTACTTAACTTCATATCCTTGATCATCAATGGTCTCTTTTATTGTATCAAGACTCAATTTTTCAGATTCAAAAGCAACCTCGACTTTTCCAGAAGCTAAGTCAACTTTGACTGAATTCACGCCAGTAAGCTTTCCTACATTTTCCTCTACAGCTTTTACACAATGACCACAAGACATCCCAGATACATTTAATGTAACATTTTCCATTCTCTTCACTTCTCCTTTATTTTTTCATCAATTTTTGTATCGTTATGAGCACTTCATCGACAACATCTAAGTCGCCTTCATTGATTCGATCTACGACACAGCTTCTCATATGACGGTCAAGCAAGAGCTTTGCTACTCCATTGAGAGCTGCCTGTGTTGAGGCGATTTGATTAATCACATCGTCACAGTACGTATCTTTCTCAATTAGTCCTTTTATACCTCGGATTTGCCCTTCCACTCGATTGAGACGGGTAATCAAATCCTTTTTTGTTTTCTCGGAATGATGACTTTTCCTGGTTTCATCATCGGTAGTACAGCAAGCACTATCGTCCGATGACAGTATCTCTAAATCCACTTCAATCACCCCTTATTCATATAGTAGCATACCCCCCTACCCTATGTAAACGAATAGACTTTATCATCATTCTGCCCTTTACTCTTTCATAATATCGTTTTGAAATCCAATCCTCTTCCATGATTGCAAAAAAAGACTGTCAGTGGTTCTTGACAGTCTATCCAATAGATTATTCGGCTTTATTTAACGGTACTACATACTCCCGATTTACTTTCGCACATGCTTTTAAAAATTCCTGATCCTTCACGGTCTTTACCATAAATTCATTTGCGTTTTCTTGTAGTTTCATCAACTGCAATGGTTCCAAATCATTGCTAAAGAAAACAAGCTCGATTGTATTGTCTTGATGATCTGTAAAATAAGCTGCCAGCGTAAACACCCATTTTGTTGATCCGCCTTTTTGCCCGGCATGTTTCAACCACGTTTGATTACGCGGATTGGTCATGGCTGTTTCTACGATTTCATCCAAAACAGCCTGCATGTTTTTAGGAAGAATTGTTTTTTGGTTGATGACTTCTAGCAAGTGAAGATAGTCCGAAGTTGTTCCCCTTGGCAGACGGTCTGACCATATTCTCTGCAGATTTTCTGACATAGGCATAACCTTTTGTTTCAGCTCCTGCAGCTTACCATCAGCAAGTTCGTCAGCAAGTTGCCCAGCAAGTAACACATACTCCTCGTGAGACATCTTTGTCAGCTTGTCCAAAACCTGTTCGTTTTCATATTGTTCTTCTAAATAAGCTGGAATCATGACTGCGGCACAAAAATGATACAAGTCATCATGATCTCGAAGATTCAATAATGCTAGCTGTTGATTTATTGCATCAAGTCCCAGCTTCCGCAATAGATACTCTGTATTCGCATTCGAACTGAATGCCATCATCCCTTTTGCTACTTCAATTAGCTTTACATGGTCGTTATGAATTAGTTGTTTTTGTTTAACCTGACTCAGCCATTCGGGATGTGCTCCACCATCAGTATTAGGTATGTAATATAAATCCAGTTCAGTCAACGAAATTTGTTCATCCTTGTTTAATTGTCCTTCAGAAATCTGACGAGCAAATTCCACCGCAATTATTAATTTCACTGTGCTTGCCAGCGGCATTTTTTGATGTTCATGTATTGAACATTGTTCGTTTCCATTATATTTTAAGGAGAAAGAAAAATTGGTTCCTGCTTGTTGCATATATGTATGGAAATACTCAGGGTCTGTCCTTTTAGAGTGTTTTCGGATCATGATGATTGCTGCTGTAAACATAGACATAATCATAACCACAATAATTCCAATTGCTATGACCACCTGCCTGCACTCCCTTTTTTTCTATATTTGAAGTACTTGCCTCTTCAGGTTTTTCATAAAAAAAGAAGGCTTTAGGCCTTCCACTTGATTTTAGATTGTAGTACGTCAGCGGACAATTTTAATCTCATCATGATCATTTTGTTTCACTTCATTAGTGAAAATCAATCTAGTGTGAAAACGATAGCTCAACACATCTGAATGGTAAAGCTCTGTCGGGAGTTTGTAGGAGAACGGAAATTCACACATTGAATTAGATTCAATGACTTTAGACATTAAGATTGTAGTGGCTGCTTCCACCATGGTCTCTTGATTGGTTTCATTGTTTTTGACAATCAAATCGCATTCTAACCGTTTTATTTTTTGTTTCACCCAGCCGCCTTTAAGGTAAAAACACCCTTTTACATTTGCTCCAGGTTCAAATTCAGTTTCATGAAGTACCAAGTCAATCGACGCCGAGCCGATTTTTAAAAAATTCATACATTTTGTTAACAAGTAAAATGAACCTCCATTGTTACTGTCTGCATGCTAGCAGTACAGGTAAAACCCTTCATTACAAATGTTTTCTCAATAGTCATATACTGTAGGATAAGCATATTCTAGTATGCGGAATTAAGAAAGTCAACAAAGATTTACTTGTGGCAGCTTTTCACAATGAAAATAAAATCTTTTCGTATAGGTTTAAACGATTCGGATTCCGGTAATAATAAATACGCAACTACAATTGCGATTTACACAAGTGCTAGGAGGCAACAATAATGGAACGTGGTAAAGTAAAATGGTTTAACAGTGAAAAAGGCTTTGGATTCATTGAGCGGGAAGATGGCGACGATGTATTTGTACACTTCTCTGCTATTCAAAGCGAAGGATACAAATCGCTTGAAGAAGGCGAAGAAGTAACCTTCGAAGTTGAACAAGGCCAACGAGGCCCACAGGCGACTAACGTACAAAAAGCCTAATTCATAAAAAAAACAGACTCTCGTTTGAGAGTCTGTTTTTCTTTTTCATCCTTAAGTTAATGCTGTTTATTAGGAAGCTTAAATTCCGGGTGACCTTTTCCCTGACGTTTTTGATTCTTTTTTTGCTTTTGCTGTTGTTCAACCACTTTTTTGACAAACTCATTCGTGCTATCCATTTTAACCCCTCCTTTAGTGAATGGTCTTACTTTAACCATTCACACTTTAAACCATACAAACTTAGAGGAAAGACAGCTCAGTAAGACAATTCTACCTCAACCCAACCCCGCACACTATTAATAAACCAGATGCTCGATGCTTGATGCAAATCATCCAACGTGACTGTTTTTTCTACAATTTGTTTTGTTATCAACAGTTCTTCTCTAAAAGTTCCCGGTAAGAGTCCGTTATGTACCGGCGGCGTGACATACTCATTATTCATCTCAAGAACGAGGTTACCATTCGTAAACTCTGTCAGTTCCTTTTTCTCGTTGAAGAGAAGAACATCAAAATAACCGGGAAAGCTTGCTTGAAAAGCTTGATACATATTTCGATGTGTCGTTTTATGATACAGAAATGGATTATCTTTACTCATAGGCTTATCCGCCAAGCTTACCTTTTTTACTCCGCTCAGCTTTTCAATATCGGTACATTCTATTGTAACAACTCCACCCTTGTTAATCAGCAGACGAACTTTTTTCAGACCCGTACAGTGTTTTTGCGCAAATGGATATAGTTCATTTTGAATGTCGATTAATTGTAACTTTATCCCGAAATAGTCAGCCGATTTCTGCAGCCGTTTTAAATGATGCTCAAGCAAATAATACTGTCCATTCTCGAGTTTAATGGTTTCAAGTAGTTGAAAGTCGGGTGTACTAGTTGTTAGTAAAGATGCTTTTAGATACGCTTCTTTGTATTCTTCATTAATCTCTGAGTCCCAAGTAATTCCTCCACCCGCGCCATATTCCAGTTCGTCAGTTGCCGTATCGAGTACAACAGTCCGAATGGGAACATTGAATACCGCTTCTCGATTGGGTGTTAAATACCCAATTGCCCCGCAATAGATACCACGGGGAGACTTTTCGGCAGCTGCAATAACCTCCATCGTACTTATTTTGGGCGCCCCTGTTATCGATCCACATGGAAAGAGGGCCTTAAATAAATCAATAAACGTAACTGAAGGATTTGTTTTGGCACTGATGGTAGACGTCATTTGCCACACGGTCGGATATTGTTCAATCGTTAGGAGCTCATCGACATGTACGGATCCATTCTCTGCGATTATACCTAAATCATTACGCAGTAAGTCGACAATCATCAGATTTTCTGCAATGTTCTTTTCTGACTGACGGAGCCATTCCTTCTGCCTCTCGTCTTGTTCTTTTGAATATCCTCTTTTAACAGTTCCTTTCATCGGACGCGTGGTAATTACATCGTTTTTCCAATCAAAGAAAAGCTCGGGAGATGCTGATAATATGGTTATATCGCCGGTATCTAAATAAGCACTATAAGCTGAGTTCTGCGCCTTTGCTAAATCTTGATAATAAGCAAAAGCTTCACCTTTAAAAGAAGAGCGCAGCTTCATTGTATAATTGACTTGATAGGTATCACCGTTTTCAATTTTTTGTTTAATACGCTGAAAGCCCTGCTCATAGTCGGCTGCACAGGTATCACTTTGCCAATCTGTCGTTTCATAATGAGCGGTATTATATGTTAAAGTTTCTCCATTGACTGGAGCTTCAAATATGCCAAACCAGATAAGCGGTACGATGCCTCCTGCTTTTACTTTATAAGAAGAATCAAAGGCAGGCGCTGCTTCATAAGACAGAAAGCCTGCAGCATAATAGCCTTGATCAAGTTCTTTTTGAACCTTCGTCATTATAGCGAGTACTTCATCGAGCTTTTGAGTTTGGTGAATTCTAACAGGTTTCGTAAAAAGCAGTGATTGACCGCTAAACTCAAACAAAAGAGTTGCTGGTGTTTGTGTATTCAAAAACTTCTTCCTTCCTTTTTCAAGACATCACTAGTACTAGCTGTATCGTAACAAATATTGATTCATTCTGCTCAAATGAACGTTCTTGTCCTAAAAAAAAAGAGCCGAAAAAACTGGCTCTAGGGTTCCTCTTATTCCTTAATAACTCATGGGAAATAGACAGATTTCAGATGATTTAGCCTGAGAAATACGGTTGTTCCATTTGCATTGACGAGTTCAATGCAATGATCTTCAATCTGTTTCAGTAAACCAATTTTCTGCATCTCTCCTCCTCCATCAAATACGGCTAATCCCCCTATTTCTTTCTTTAACTGTTCTTCTAGAGAACGCACGAGCGGACCAGATGAAGGCTTTACCGGTAGTTTTTCATTCGAAAGCGTATAGGGACTAATGTTTTGATTGTATGGGGTCAGCCATTTTAAATGTGACAGTGATATATACATCGTTTTATATACTGGCGAATAAAAAACAATATAGTCTGTAAGCACTTGAATAATATAGCCATGATAGGTTATGTTGCCTGTAACATATACCTCGGAAAATACTCCCTTTGCATTGGTTAACATATTTCGATAAGATAATATTTCTGTGTCTTGTACCAATGATTTCTCTTCTGTACTCTCTGTTTGTTCGTCTTTATTTGTATTATGTTGAATACGATGAACATGCAGCAAGGGAATGTAATAAAACGCTTGTCCATTATATAAAACCAATATGTCTGGTCCTACATCTGTTAATATCCCTGTAAAGAAACTTTTGCCTGACAGTTCAATGTCTACATTTTTTCCTATCAGTGTTTTCATATTTCTCACGTATATCTCCTCCCGCCGTTTAGGCAAATATAAATTGCACCCAATAATAGAGTAAAAATAGCGTCAATAGTGTGGTTACTGGTACAACCACCAGTGAAATGGATAAATAATCTCTCCAATGAATTTTTATTTTGTTTTTCTTTAAAATGTCCATCCATATGAGCGACGCCAATGTACCAATTGGCAAGAGTAACGATCCAAAATCACTACCGATAATAGTTGCCAGATAAATCGTTTTTAACGTGACTGGATCTAACCCCATTTCTGTTAAGGTTATGGTACCGATCATTAAAGCAGGATGATTATTAAAGATATTTGATAAAACAGAAACCAAACTGCCCATAATGAACGTGGCTTGGAATAAACCTTGATTAACAATTGGTTCAAACCACTCCACCAGCATGTTCGTCAGACCTGCATTTTGCAGTCCATAAATAATGACATACATAGAAAAAGCGAACAGAAGGATATGCCATGGCGTTTTTTTCAGAATATCAAGTGGACTTGTCCGCAAATGATACCATCTCCAAAACAACATAATCAGCGATCCAGAAACAGCAACCCATTCAATCGGTATTCCAACATACGATGCGGCGAAAATCAGACAGCGGATAAGAAGCACAAAAAGTAAGACTGTCGTCATCAATTTGGTTCGTTTTCGTTTTGTTTCAACTGAAAGTTTCCCCTTCAAGGGATGGAAGTGTTTACTAAAAAATGATTCTTCGATGTCATTGCCAATGCCGGGCAGTGTTTTAGGTAAACGATTTCTAATGACCATATACATGAGCCAAGACATAAATAACAGGCCCAGTGTCGCCGGTACAAACATCATGGCTGTATGCATATAGAGACTCATATCAATGATTCTCAAAGCAATCAAATTAACAATATTGCTGACTCCAATCGGTGCACTTGAGGCGGTGGCAATTAACGCACCCGAAATTAAATAAAGAATTTGTTGATGTGGTTTTATATGGAGTTTCTTTAAAAGAAGAATTAAAATTGGTGTCGTAATTAAGATACTCCCATCATTATTGAATAAAAGGGTCATCAAAAAACATAACAGTTGTATATTCCAGTATAGCCGGTGACCCGATTGCTTCGATAAATTGACCAATCTTGTAGCTGCCCAATGAAAGAATCCAAAACTTTCAAGAATAACAGCCATAACTATCGTTGCGATAATCGTGACTGATGCCCCTCCGATTTTCCCCATGATATCGATAAGGTCAGTGCCTGTTACTACCCCTCCCACTATTAAAATGGCTGCACCAATCGAAGCTGGCCAAGCTTCATTTAATCCTTGAGGTCTCCATAAGATCACAATCATGGTTAGAATGAACACCCCTGTACTCATAGCCATTATGAAGTTCATGATTGTACTCCTTTCTCTTAATAGATCCCTGCCATTTAACACGGCATGTCCATTACCCTACTAAGATATTCACCGCTATAGCAAAGGGGAAGGTTATATGTCCAAGCTTGTTTAAATGTACGTTTGTTAACGCAGTGTATTTGTCCCTTAAAGAGGAAGGCCCAAAAAACAACCCCACGATTATTCCATTAATTGGTATAATAAAGAAAAGCTTGCTGGGAGGGTTTGCGATGAAGAAGTATCTGATCGCTGGAGTAGTACTACTTGCAATCGATTTAGCCGTTCTCCTATTTTTCTGGGAGTGGCGAATGCTGCCAGCCATTACGGCTATAACCGCTTTTCCGTTTATTTTTCTAGCGGGGTTTATTACAGGGGCTTACAAAGACCCAGATCATTACCATCTGGATATACAGGAATCCAGTAGTTCACGTAATAAAAAAACAATGATAGCTACACGAATTTTAGCCATTGCCCTGCCAAGCTTTCTTGTATGCATCCCCTCATTCATTTTCTATTATTGGTAACGTGAGGTTAATCCTTATTAGAAATTATGTGTTTGTCCCAAATAAAAAAGAGCGGCCACTGGCAGCTCTTTAAAGGATTCTATATAACTTAAATATCCAGCTTACGTGAACCAATCCATTTAACCATTTCAGGATCCCTATGAGAAAAGAACAAGCTTTCTTTCCTATCTAATCCAGCAATTTTCTCTATATCTTCCTGACTTAATTCAAAGTCAAAAATATTAAAGTTCTCCAGTATTCTTTCTTTATGAACAGACTTCGGAATGGCAACGATGCCTCTTTGTGTCAGCCAACGTAAAATCACCTGTGCAACTGATTTATTATGTTTTTCACCAATTGAAACTAATATTTCATTTTGGAACATGTTATTTTTTCCTTCAGCAAATGGACCCCAAGACTCTAATTGGACATTAGATTCTTTCATCTGTTTGGCACTTTCTATTTGTTGGTTGAACGGATGAGTTTCAACCTGGTTAACAGCAGGAACAACATCAGTATGAATTATAAGATCCGTTAAACGATCCATATAGAAATTGCTAACACCAATAGCTCTAATCCTACCTTCGTGATACATTTCTTCCATCGCATGCCATGAACCGTATACATCTCCAAATGGCTGGTGTATTAAATACAAATCCAAATAGTCTAATTGCAATCGTTCGAGTGAACGTGCAAATGCTTTTTTCGTGTTTTCATACCCTGTATCCTGAACCCAAAGTTTCGTCGTAATAAACAATTCTTCCCTAGCCACACCGCTCCGTAAAATAGCTTTGCCTACAGCTTCTTCATTTAAGTAAGAAGCAGCTGTATCAATTAAACGATAACCTGCCGTAATCGCTTCATAAACAGCTTGTTCGCATTCTTTTTCATCTTGAATTTGAAAAACTCCAAAACCTAGTATAGGCATTTCAATCCCATTGTTTAAGATGATATTTTGCATACAAGTTCCCTCCTGTTTAGAAAATTAAGCCTCGATCTTTATAACGTAAAAAATACGTACATCCAGAAACAAAAAGAGCCATCCCATATTGGACAGCTCTTTTGATTACCCTATTAGTTCACTTCATAGCCTTCATTTTTCCACGCAGTTGTTCCACCTTCAATGTACGCAACATCTGTGAATCCCATTTGATGAAGAAGGTAAGCGCCTAGAGCGGCTTGTCCACCAGCACCGCATGTAACTAAAACGGGACGATTACGATCAGCTAATTCACTTTCTCTCATTTGTTCTGGCAGTTCAAGATCTGCACGAATACCCAGCATTCCTAGTGAAATATTTAAGCTGCTAGGAATTAATCCACATGCTCCAGCATCTTTTGCATCTTGTACATCAATGACTAATGTGTTCGGATTTTCTTGGATTTTTTCACGAGCTTGTGCAGAAGTAACACCTGGTACATGTTCACGTGCTTCCCCAACCATTTGCATAAACGTTTTTGCCATTGGTAAAACCTCCATATTCAACTAGTATTTCTACCTAACTATAATACATTTCCACATAAAAATGAAATTCCAGGTGTTTTACCTGACCAGTTCATCTAAAAAAGTTATGGTTTTGTGATAAAGAACGGCAAAGAGTCCACTCCAACGATTCGAGCATAGGTGAAAATCTGTCCTTTGTGATGGATTTCATGATCAATCGCAGTTGAAATCCAATTAGCGCCTGTGTCTTTCATTTCATTCATCTCTATGGTCATCTCCAAGTTCTCTGCAGATAAATCTCGAAAGCTCTGAAGTGTTTTTTCTGTTGCCTGATTCAAATACCTTCTTAATTCATCCATCGAATGTGCATTCACTGGTGCAGAAGAGGTATATGGCTTGTTCTGAACCTTTGCTAAAAACATATCAGTGGACCCTGTTAGATGGATCACTAACGCACTCAACGGCATCCCCCCATCCCAAGGGGAAAAATGAAGATATTCGTCATCGATCTTTTCTAGTACTTCTTGAAGGACTTGCCGATGTCTCTCCCATCGTTTCTGTAAATTAGCGACACTTTCCATTTCATTTCCCTCCTGAATTTTAATGCTTCAATTTTTTTTGAAGATCATTTGATAAAACATACCCTTTGTTTGTTCGGTACGGCCGTTTTGTAGCCCAAAGAATCCACCAAATCAACAATGGCTGAAAGAATAGTCTTACCCATAAAGCCCATTGAGGGCTAGATTTAAAGCCAGGTGCCGAAATGCCGGCAAATGCGGCATAAATATTAGCTGGAAAAATCAGCACTAAATACCATGCGATGACCACTCCCGTTATACGACGCATGCTTGGTATAAAAAGAAAAATAGCTAGGAACCATTCAAGCACACCGGTGAGATAAATAATCGCTTCTCTCCACGGAATAAAATCCGGAAGCATATCAGCAAAACCTTTTGCCTCAGTAAAGTGGTAAATGCCTGCAGTAATAAATACAAAAGAAAAAACAATCATTCCGAATAACCTTGCTATTGAAGCAGATGAATTTGACATTTCAGCACAGCCTTTCTTAGTAGTTACGTTAGACCGCGATGGCTATTCTTTGTCAATTCTTCGACAGATCAAGTTAGATAGACAGCGGTAAATATACTTCTACAGTTGTTCCTTTACCCGCTATACTGTTTAATATAATTTTTCCATTATGATTTTCAATAATTTGCTTTGTCAGCATTAATCCAAGTCCTGTCCCTTTTTCTTTCGTTGAATAATAGGGCTCAAATAATCGGTCTTGTCTTTCTTCTGTTAATCCGCAGCCTTTGTCAATAATGGTTAGCAAGAGTTGATTTTCATGAGTAATCTTCAGTGAGAGATAAATGGTTTTATCTTTATCACTTGATTCAATCGCATTTTGAATGAGATGGAATAGCACTTGTTTAATTTGCTGAGCATCGCACATAGCTGTTATTTGTGAAGGAAGTGTTGAATGAATCGTAATGTTTTTTTGTTTCATTTCGTGTTCCAAACTGTGAATGACCGAATGAACCAACTCATTCATACAATTTTCTGTAATTTTGATGTATTCTTTTGGCTTCGCTAAGAACATGAAATCATCTACAATTAAATTGATTCGTTCTAGCTCAGAAACAATAATCGCTAAGTATCTTTCTTTATCTTCATTTCCGATATTTTCTTGCAGCATTTGGGTGAAACCAATAATAGACGTTAAAGGATTTCGAATTTCATGAGCTACCCCCGCTGCCAATTGTCCGACCAGCGAAAGTTTTTCAAGCATTTGTCCGTTTATTTCTTTCTTTCTCTTTTCTGTTACATCAATTGCCGTTCCAGTAATTTCAATAACTTCGTTTCCAGCAAATTTAGGACTCAACGATGCAAGATAATAATGACCATTTAATTTGCCTTCATAACTACCATGTGCACCTTCCCAGACTTTTTCAAATAAAGCTAATTTTTGAGCAGCAAGTTCCTCAGATAAAAACTCGTTTAATTCTTTTCCAATGATATCGTTAGGACAAAGTCCAAGTTTTTGAAGAAACTCCCCTTCAATAAACGTATGAATAAAGGTATCTTCTTTTTTAACCACCTTAAAAACAAAGCCATTTTTCCGTGGAAGCAAATCGCGATAATTCACTACATTGGTCACTGTATTCATGGGTAATCCTTCCTCAAAAAACCATAGTTAATTACTAATATTTTCGATACATTTGGACAAAATCCTTTATTACATTTATGTAACGATGATTACATGTAACTAGCTGTCCAAAGTTACTCCTACTTACTTATTTAATAGCAGTCAGAAATACATGTAAAACGACCTAAATCGAAAAAGATTCAGTCTTATTTTGTCGAATTCTTGTGGTTAGTAGGTTGGTAGGTGTATACTAATCTAAATTAATTGAATAGTATAATAAATGAGGTGCTCTCGATGGAGTATATGATTAGACATATGCTAAAGGAAGATATACAGCAAGTTCAGAATGTCGCAAGAAAAAGCTGGTACTCTACATATAAAAACATTATTCCTCTTGCGATTCAGAAAAGCTTTTTGCAATCTGCTTATTCCAATGAGAGTTTGGAAAGAAGACTAGCAGCTTCCTATTTTTTCGTTGCAGAATCGGATGAAGAAGTAATCGGCTTTGCAAATTTTTCTCCTTTAAAGGAAGACGGCGAGATTGAGCTTGGCTCCATCTATTTAGATCCAGCCTATCAAGGAGTTGGAGTTGGTTCGGCATTATTGAAGAAAGGGATTTCAACAATAGAAGGGATTCAAAAAGTTTATATTAATGTCGAAAAAGATAACCTAATTGGAAAGACCTTCTACATAGCAAAAGGATTTAAACAGGTTGCTGAATTTGATGATCCGTTTGACGGTCATAACCTAAGAACAATCAGAATGGTTTTAATGTTGTAAAAATGCGTCCTGAAAGGACGCATTTTTGTTTATTTCGGGATACCAATTTCCTTCAAAGGATAAAAGCGAATTTTCACTTCTCCAATAACAGAATCCTTTTTGATAAAGCCGTATTCTCTTCCATCAGTGCTGTTTCTGCGATTATCTCCTAATACGAATAAAGACTCATCAGGAACCTTTGCGTTATCTGCCCAGTCATGTAAGTTAAAATCCCCTGTTAAATGCTCTGTCATCGGGATACTTTCTTTATTCATTTGCAGATAGTCTTCTTTGTACTCTTTTCCATTAATATACAACCTGTCATCTTTCATTTCCACCCTATCTCCTGGAAGACCAATCACTCGTTTGATATGGTTTTCCTGGAGATTTTTCGCATGAAACACAATCATATCAAAGCGCTCGATCTTACTGCTTTTTGCGACAATGATTTTGTCGTTATTTTCGAACGTTGGCTGCATCGACTCTCCCTGTACCAAAACCGGTGAAAAAATGAACTCTCGGCAGATAAACGTAATAATCAAGGCGAAAACAATCGCTTTAGTCCATGTATAGATTTCTTTTACCACCTTAGATCCCCCTTTACTCTTTACTAGTTGACGATTCTTTTTCTTCTTCCTTTGCCCGTTCTTTCTTTAATTCAAAATATTTGTCCATCACTTGATAACCTATCTCTTTATTCATACTATGATCTTGATGCCGCTGGTAAGCCCACGGAACAACCACAGCGAAAGCAACTTCGGGGTTATTATAAGGCGCATACCCAACCAGTGATAAATTCATCGTATCCTCAGGAGGTGTTCCTTTTACTCGATTAGGTCCATCATAAAATGCCTGAGCAGTCCCTGTCTTACCCGCCGGTTGGAAGTCTGCTTTACTAAAGCTCGCATACCCCGTTCCCCCAGGCTGCATGACCATTCTAAATCCGTTTTGTACCCGTTTGATCCACTCATCTTTCATATCTAAACGATTTAACACACTTGGTTGAACTTGCTGATAAATTGGACCCAAGCTTTTACTTTCATTTATCGGATTGTGAATTTCTTTAACAAGATGCGGTTTCATCCGGTTGCCGCCGTTGGCAATCGTAGATACATATTGGGCTAATTGCATCGGAGTATACGTGTCATATTGACCTATGGAGAAATCCATTGCTTTACCCGGCAAAGTAATTTCCGAACCTTTAATTCCTGCTGTTTCGTTTGGAAGATCAATCCCTGTACGAACGCCTAAACCAAAGGATGCAAAGGAATTCCGCATGATTGAAAAGGCTTTTTCTGAATCCATCCCCGTCTTTTGGTTATATACATAATGACCGCCGCCAATACCAATCGCAGTTTTAAACATATAAACATTTGACGACTTCTGAAGGGCAGTTAAATCATTAATAGAACCGAAACTTGAATACGACCCTTTGTCCGGTGTACCTTTAATTTTCATTCTTTGGTCATTTAAATAGGAACCTGGATAAATGGCTCCTGCCTGATAACCAGTTAAAATAGTTGCTCCTTTTACTGAAGAGCCGACTGTGTACGAAGTACTGATATTGCCAAGAGCGAAATCTTTGACTGAAGATTTACCAGTCTTTTTATCTACCACATATTGTTTACCAGCCATTGTCAAAACTTCTCCGGTATTCGGATCCATCAGGACGACAAATGCCCGATCCAGATAACGGTTCGCGCCGCCTCGTTTTTTCGCCAATAATTCTTTTTCAAGAATTTCTTCAGCGGCAAGCTGAAGATCCATGTCAATCGTTAGAAGCAGATCCTTGCCTCTTTCTCCTTCTGAAATGACTTCCGTTTCAACGACCTTCCCTTTATGGGTGATGTTTTTCACTTTTGCTTTCTGACCTTGCAGTACATCTTCGTACTGTTTTTCAAGATAACTTTTTCCAACCCGGTCGTTCCGCTTATAGTCTCTTGCAAGATAGTAATCAATTTGATCAGCAGGCAAGCCTTCATCAGAAGATGACACTTTGCCAAGAACGGTTTGAAGGGTTTCGTCGTAGGCATATGTTCGATTCCAGTCCGTTGTAATTTCTACGCCCGGAAGTGTGTCTAGATGCTCACTGACTCTTGCATATTCTTCTTTCGTAACCCCTTTATTTTTGACGATTTGCGGCGTCAAGGACATCCCGCTATTAAATTCTCTAAAAATCGCAAGAATCTTTAAATCTTCACCTATAATTTTCTCAATATCTTCTTGTTTCACTCTGCTGATTTGTAATTTATATTGCTCTTTTGGCTTTAATTCCTTCTCTTTATTTGACAACATTTCTAATGCTTCTTCAGGATGTTTTAACAGCCAAAAATCCTTTTTATCTTGATCTGTTACTCGTTTTGTATCTATTTTAATTAATTTATTGAGTTCTTCAGCCGTTTCAAGCATTTCTTTGGCTGTCGTTCCGCTGTATCTCGTATAGGTAATGGCATTCAGCGGTTCATTATCGACAATAACATTTCCATAACGGTCGTACATTTTCCCTCTTGGAACCGATGTATTGACGGTTACATTCTCCGTACGCTCTAATTCACTAACATAATCATCACCATAAACAATTTGAATGACACCGAGCCTAACAACCAAAAGTGAAAATAACAAAAATACCGCTAGAAAAAGGAGATTCATACGAAATGGTATTTTAGCTTTTTGCTTTTTATCTTTCTTCAACTCTTTACACACTCCCGTATTGCTGCAAAAGTCTCTTATTCTAGTTAACTAGATTTCAGCAAACCCATGTTTGCAGCCTGTTTTATTATCGAATTTACTCTATTTTTAAATTGTACCATATTCAGGCAGGATTAGGCGCTTGTATACAAGTTAAATGCATCATGCTGGCGTTTTTACTAATTAACTCCAACAAAAAAAGCACCAGTAGGCGCTTTTTTTGTATTATGGAAGAACGGTACTGCCCATTAAATAATGATCTACAGATCGTGCAACTTCTCTGCCTTCATTAATCGCCCAGACGATTAAACTTTGCCCTCGTCTAGCGTCACCGGCTGCGAAAACACCTTCGATATTTGTACGGTAATCTCCTTTGGCAGCAACAATTTTTTGGTTAACTGCCTCAACGCCGAAATGATTTAGCAGAGGTTCTTCTGTTCCCTCAAACCCAATGGCGATAAACACATGCTGTGCTGGCCAAATTTTTTCGGAACCGGGGATTTCTTTGAAGTAAAACCTGCCGTTTTCATCCTTTAATTTCTCCATTTGGATCGTATGCAATTCTTTTACCTGGCCTTGTTCGTCAGCCACAATTTTCTTTGTTTGTACTGAATATTTACGAGGATCTTCTCCAAATTTTGCGTTTGCTTCTTCATAAGCATAGTCTAGTGAAAAAACATTTGGGTAGGCCGGCCACATATTATCATCCGTACGAGACGGAGGCAATTGCGGATGTTTACCAAATTGAACGACACTTCGGCATTTTTGACGCATAGCTGTGGCTACACAATCTGCGCCTGTATCCCCGCCGCCAATGACGATAACATCTTTTCCTTCTGTATTGATAAACTGATGATCTTCAAATTGACTGTCCAACATACTTTTTGTCGTTGTTGAAAGATAATTCATGGCTAGGGTAATTCCTTTTGAGTCGCTGCCTTCGATAGCTAGTTCGCGCTGTTTCTGTGCACCTGTACAGAGAATCACCGCATCAAATTGTTCTATTAATTCCGCACGGGTTATGTCCTTACCTATTTCTGTATTTATCACAAAATCTATTCCTTCTTGCGTAAGCAGCCGAATCCGACGTTCAACGATTTCTTTTTCCAACTTCATATTCGGAATCCCATACATAAGCAGGCCGCCAGCTCGATCCGCTCGTTCATAAACCGTAACAGAGTGTCCCGCTTGGTTTAACTGATCCGCACTTGCGAGTCCAGCAGGACCAGACCCGATAATGGCGATTTTCTTACCCGTTCTCCATTTTGGAATACGGGGTGTAATCCAGCCGTTTTCAAACCCTTTATCTATGATTGTCCGTTCAATACTTTTAATGGCCACAGCTGGATTAGTAATGGCCAACGTGCATGAGCCCTCACAAGGAGCAGGACACACACGGCCTGTGAATTCAGGAAAATTATTTGTTTTAAGCAGTCTGTCCAGTGCCTCTCTCCACCTGCCGCGATAGGCAAGGTCGTTCCATTCTGGTATTAGATTATGAATGGGACACCCAGTCGTAACACCTTGTATTTCCATTCCAATGTGGCAGAATGGCGTAGCGCAATCCATGCAGCGTGCGCCCTGTTTTTTTAATGTTTCATCACTAAAAGGAGCCGAGTATTCGTTCCAGTCATTCAACCGAGTACGAGGATTTCGATCAATCGTCTTTTCCCGTGCATATTCGATAAATCCTGTTGCTTTTCCCATTCTTTTCTCTCCCTTCCTACTGAGCCACAGCCTGTTTAGCAGCTTGCTTTTTTTTATTGGTATTTTCGTGGAAGGCATTCAATTCAGCCTGTTCTTCACTAAAACCTGCTTGCTTATGTTTCGTAATGCTTTCAAGCATGCGTTTGTAATCTTTCGGGATGACCTTAACAAACTTCTGTACGAAATCCTCCCAGTTTTCCAGAACATACGCAGCGTTTTGACTTTCGGTATGCTGTAAATGTTTTTCAATCATTGTTTTAACCAACTCTTGGTCTTCTTCATGATAGAGATCACCAAATTCAATCATTTCCTTATTACAAAGGGATTTAAATTCTTCTTGTTGATCGGTAAGGATATAAGCGATGCCTCCAGACATCCCGGCAGCAAAGTTTTTCCCTACATCGCCGAGAATAACTACATGTCCGCCGGTCATATATTCACAACCATGATCACCAATACCTTCGACGACCACATCAACACCACTGTTTCGAACGGCAAAACGTTCACCCGCGCGACCGTTAATATAAGCTGATCCACTCGTTGCCCCATAAAGTGCAACATTTCCTGCAATGACATTCTCACTTGCTCCGATACTGCCACTCGGTGCTTTTACGATAAGCTTGCCTCCAGACATGCCTTTACCAATATAATCATTGGCATCTCCCGTTAAATGAAGCGACATTCCGTTTGGTATAAACGCACCAAAGCTCTGACCAGCCGACCCTGTAAAACGTAGGGTGATCGTATCATCTGGAAGCCCTTTTGCACCATAACGTTTTGAAACTTCACTTCCAACGATCGTTCCAGTCACACGATTAACATTCATGATTGGGAAAGAAACATCTACAGGAGTTTGATTGAGTAATGCCGGCATAACCGCAGGTAGAATTTCCCGCATATCAAGCGATTCATCAATTTTATGATTTTGCGGTGTCTGGTACGTTCGAACACCTTCCGGTTGATGAAGAAGAGTAGTCAGATCTAAATATTTTGCTTTCCAATGGCTTTGAGCTCGTTCACTTATCGTCAGGACATCAGTTCGGCCAACCATTTCTTCAAGGGTCCGGAAACCAAGCTCAGCCATGGTTTCCCGAACTTCCTCAGCAATAAAGCGCATAAAGTTAACAACATGGTCTGGATCGCCAGCAAACTTAGCACGTAATTCTGGGTTTTGGGTAGCCACCCCCACTGGGCAGGTATCCATATGACAAGCACGCATCATTACACAGCCAAGTACAACGAGAGGTGCTGTCGCAAACCCAAATTCTTCAGCACCAAGAATAGCGGCCATAACGACATCTCTGCCGGTCATTAACTTGCCGTCTGTTTCAAGGATAACCCGTTCCCTTAACCCATTTAGCATTAAGGTTTGATGAGCTTCCGCAAGACCGAGTTCCCAAGGCAGGCCCGTATGTTTAATACTTGTTTTCGGTGAGGCTCCTGTTCCCCCGTCATATCCGCTAATGACAATGACATCAGCTGCTCCCTTGGCAACACCTGCAGCAATAGTTCCAACACCAGCCTTTGAAACTAGTTTGACGCTAATACGTGCCTCTCGATTTGCATTTTTCAAATCATGAATCAGCTGAGATAAATCTTCTATCGAATAAATATCGTGATGCGGCGGCGGGGAGATTAAGCCCACACCAGGTGTAGAGCCACGAACTTCAGCAACCCATGGGTACACCTTGTTCGCTGGTAATTGACCGCCTTCACCAGGTTTTGCTCCCTGTGCTACTTTTATCTGGAGTTCATCGGCATTCACGAGATAATGACTATTTACGCCAAAGCGCCCTGAGGCAATTTGTTTAATTCCGCTGCGGCGGTTGTCACCATTTTCATCTAGCTTATAACGGCTTGGATGCTCCCCGCCTTCACCGCTATTGCTTTTTCCGCCTAAACGATTCATGGCAATAGCTAACGTTTCGTGTGCTTCTTGACTCAATGATCCAAAGGACATCGCTCCTGTCTTAAAGCGGCGAACAATGGATTCAACCGATTCAACTTCATCAATAGCAATGCTTTTAATACCTGGATTGAATGAAAATAAGTTACGTAAAAAACCAAGCCGTTCTTCATTAGCAAGGTGTGAGTATTGTTTAAATAAGGTGTAGTCATTCTTGCGGCAAGCCCACTGAAGGGTATGAATGGTTTTAGGATTAAATGCGTGATGCTCACCGTTTTTACGCCACTGAAAATCGCTTCCTGATTCTAAGGTTTTGTCATAATTATCTGCATATGCTGATTTGTGGCGAGTTAGTGCTTCGTCTGCGATCGTCTCAATGCCAATCCCGTTTAATTGTGAAGCCGTCCCTGTAAAATGCCGATTAATGACTTCCGAACTAATACCGACTGCTTCAAATATTTGAGCACCGCGATAGCTCTGAACCGTTGAAATCCCCATTTTCGACATGACTTTCACAATACCTTCTGTCATTGCGTGAACGTATTTACTCACCGCTGCTTCATAGCTGACAGTTAGTGCGCCTTCTTCTATTGCCTGTTGATAGCTCGCGTAAGCAAGGTATGGATAAATAGCATCTACACCATAGCCTATCAAGGCGGCAAAATGATGAACATCTCTTACTTCTCCTGATTCAACGATAATACTAACCTTCGTGCGATTCCCTTTGCGAATTAACTCTTGATGCAAAGCGCTTGCTGCCAGAAGAACTGGGATGGCTGCTTTTTCTTTATTCATATTTCGGTCTGACAAAATTAATAAACTAGCTCCCGCATCGATTGCAGCCGCTGCTTCTTCAAACAGGCTGACTAACCCATCATTTAAATGATCAGTAAATAAGGTTTGGATCACGCTGCATTTAAAAGCAGGGTCTTTGCATTCCTTTAGCTGCTTCATCTCGCTGCTTGTCAAAACGGGGGAAGTAATTTGAATCCGACGACAATTGCTCTCATTGGGATGAAGTAAGTCTGCTTCTGCTCCCAGATATGAGACGGTAGACGTTACAAGCTGTTCCCGAAGTGAATCAATCGGCGGATTCGTGACCTGAGCGAATAATTGTTTGAAATAATTGAACAATGATTGCGGCAAGTCTGATAAGACCGCGAGTGGTGTATCATTCCCCATCGAACCAAGTGGATCCTTTCCTTCGAGGATAACAGGCAGCAAATATTTATGAACATCTTCATAGGTGTACCCGAACGCTTTTTGGCGAGAAAGCAAATCGGATACTCTCTCTGTTTCAATGACTTCTTCTTTAATAAGAGTCACCATTTGTTCATCCAGCCATTTTTGATACGGCAGCTCTGCGGCCATCTCCGTTTTAATTTCTTCATCAGAAATAATGCGTCCTTGCTCTAAATCGACGAGCAGCATTTTACCTGGACTTAATCTGTCTTTATATAAAACATTTTCTGGTTCAACTTCAACCACTCCCACTTCTGAGGAGAAAATAATATAATCATCTTTTGTGACATAATAACGAGCTGGCCGCAGTCCATTTCGATCTAGGATTGCCCCAATTTGCGTGCCATTTGTAAAGGAAATAGCTGTTGGACCGTCCCACGGTTCCATCATCGTACTATGGTATTCATAAAAAGCTCGTTTTTCCGCTGTCATATGTGGATTTTCTGACCACGGCTCGGGGATCAGCATCATGGCAGCGTGTGCCGGTTTCCGACCGGCCATAACAAAGAATTCAAAAGCATTATCAAGAATAGAAGAATCACTGCCGTTAGCATCTAAAATCGGC
The DNA here is from genome assembly GCF_038002765.1 of Peribacillus sp. FSL H8-0477. NCBI lineage: Bacteria > Bacillati > Bacillota > Bacilli > Caryophanales > Bacillaceae > Peribacillus > Peribacillus sp. FSL H8-0477. The sequence continues at coordinate 60,461 of NZ_JBBODE010000001.1, forward strand.
AGAACCTTTTTCAAATCATCCCCAAAGGCATCAGAAACAAATTGCTTCTCACGGGCTTTCATCCAGTTCATATTGCCTTTAAGCGTATTAATCTCGCCATTATGAACCAAATAACGATTCGGATGAGCACGTTCCCAGCTTGGGAATGTATTCGTACTAAAGCGGGAATGCACTAAAGCAAAAGCCGACACGAAAGCCTCATTCTGTAAGTCCAGATAAAAGGCATCCACTTGTTCAGGTGTCAGCAGCCCTTTATAAACAATCGTCTGACTAGAAAGGCTGGCAAAATAAAATGTTTTAGTCTGAGCTTTTCCCCATGCTTCTGCCTGCTTACGAATAATAAATAATTTCCGTTCAAATAATTCGTTGCTTGTTTCGTCACTTGTTCCAATAAATACCTGTCGAATAACCGGGCAGGTATTCTTGCCGGTTTCACCAAGTTTAGTCACGTCGACAGGTACGGTTCTCCAGCCTAACACCTTTTGCCCTTCATTTTCTATATAGTCAGTTAATTTATTTTCAATTTCAACTTGTTCTTTGTGGTCAGTGGAGAAGAAGACCATTCCAACACCGTACCGCCCTTTTTCCGGTAAATTCATTTCGGGGCAGATCTGATGAAAGTAAGTATTCGGTATTTGCACCATTAATCCGGCACCGTCTCCTGTCAGTGGATCACTGCCCTGTCCGGCACGATGATCAAGCTGGCAAAGCATTTGGAGTCCTTTTTTGACAATATCATGCGTTGCCTGCCCTTTTATATGTGCATATAGACCGATACCGCATGCATCATGTTCAAATTCAGGATGGTAAAGACCTTGCGCTTTCGGAATTTGATTGTATGTCATTTTTCATCGCTCCCCGTTCGTTGTACTTAACACGGCTATGTTAGTTATTTACTATTTTAAGTTTTCAAAATTAAATAAACAATATATAATTCTACTAAACCTATCTCGGATTGAGATGAATGAATGATTGAATGGAGGAAGTGCATTGGAGTTACGTCAATTAATCTATTTTGTAGAAGTAGCTGAGCGAGAACATGTTTCAGCTGCTGCAGAACATTTACATATCGCACAGTCTGCCATCAGCCGGCAAATTGCCAGACTAGAAGAAGAACTTAGTGTACAGTTATTTGAACGAGTCGGGAGAAACATTCAACTCACACCAATTGGGAGAATCTTTTTGATTCATGCGAAAACAGCCATTAAAGCAATTGATTATGCCAAACTTCAAATTGATGAATACCTAGACCCTGAGCAAGGATCCATTAAAATCGGTTTTCCAACTAGTCTTGCCAATCATTTGCTTCCTACGGTGATTTCCGCTTTTCGTGAAGAACAACCGAATATATCGTTCCATCTTAGTCAAGGTTCGTATGCCTCGTTAATAAAGTCGGTAAAGAATAACGAAGTCGGTCTTGCTTTTCTTGGGCCGGTACCAGCTGATGACTCTCTCATTAAAGGAGATATTCTGTTTACAGAAAACATGTCAGCTCTTTTACCCATTAGGCATCCTCTTGCAGACCGACCAAGCCTCCGACTCAGTGATTTGCGGAAAGATTCCTTCGTCCTTTTGCCTGATGGTTTTGTGTTACGAAAAATGGCGATTGAAGCCTGTAAGCAAGCTGGATTCGACCCGATTATTTCGTCGATTGGAGAGGATATGGATTCGATAAAAGGTCTTGTCTCGGCTGGCATCGGCGTCAGTCTTTTACCTGACAGTACTTTACACGAATCCACACCAAGATTAACGGTAAGAATTCCAATTGAAACACCTGATGTAAAGCGATCTGTTGGAATTATCACCTCAAAAACACGGGATCTATCACCGTCAGAAAAGGTTTTTTACCAGTTTATCATCGACTTTTATTCAGTTCTTGAACGGTATAAGTAAAGGATGATTAAACTATTTTCATGGAGTTTCCTTTCAGGTGCTGTCCTACCGGGGTTAAAAACAGCTAACAATTACTGATCTTTTCTCGGTATTTAGTAAGGAAATTAGAGACTATTCTTTTTCTCCTTACTAAATGTTCCGGAAAGTATTTCTATAACAAACCAATACACCAGTAAAGCAGCTGCATTATGTACGGATACGATTCCTGCAAAAAACAGGTGCACGAATGAAAACCCGCCCAGCAAAATGAGACATCCTGGGAGTATACCGGCGAGCATAAATAATCCTAACCTCTTAAAAATAGAAACATTTAGCTGATTAATCCATATAACAAGTGAGGCTCCAAATAAGAAATATACAGGCGTTGCTACTAATAGAGTAAACTCCAAAAATTCCAAAATTCTTGGAAAATCATTAAAATTTAAGATACTGCTATAAATAAATGAAGAAATAATCGCTGCATATAGCGTCTTTAGCAGGTACAATCTATTAACTGGCTTTATCACTTAACCCACCTTCTTTTTTATATTCAATTTCTTATTGCACACTTCTATCCCGCCCACATATCTTGCATATAGGCTGAAAAATTCGGAGTAGAAAGGATACCTTTATGAGTTCAACGATTGACTATACATCGCCTTCCACCCAATTCTTTTTTGACTTAAATAAAAATACTAGCTTTAAAAAAGATAATCAAAATTTCATTAATGAATTAAGTATTGATCAGGTAAACACATTAAACAATACGGCACTGCTGGATATATTTTTAAGTGCCAATAACCTGATTGAACCCCATTATCACCAAAATGCTGCGGAACTCGTGTATTGTATTTCAGGATCTGCTACGATTTCCGTACTTAATCCATTTACAAAGCAATTTAATCATTACCCGATTACACCTGGTCAAGTTGTAAATATTCCTCAAGGCTGGTGGCACTACGATGCTGCGGATGTTGATGATACCCATTTACTCGCTATCTTTAATGCACCTACCATCGATACCGTTTTAGGTTCAGATCTTTTAGCGTTAACGCCTGCCAATATTATCGCTCACACCTATTGTTTAGATGAAAAACAATGGAAGAAAGCGGTTGGACCTGTTCGACCTGGAACCTTTATTGGACCTCGCAGGAACTGCGAAGCATACAGCATCCATCATCCCCATCCAAACGTCCAACATTCACAGCCATATAACGCTCCCATATTTCCATCACACTATGAGTCTGCTTATCCAATCCAGCCAAATGCACACTACTATCGCTACTAGCTAAATATAGGCGTGGAACCTTTCCATGCCTGCTTATATGTTAGGACTCCTTCGCAGATTGGCAGCCTGTTCAAATGCAAACCCAAGCTTGATTAACATCCCTTCACTAAATGCCGTACCTGCCATGGTCACACCAAAAGGCCGGCCGTTTTTCTTATAGCCTGCTGGTAGGGCGATTGATGGATATCCAGCCTTGGCAGAGATTGTTGAGCCAATATAGGCTGGAAATAGAATGGCATCAAGGTTATATGTTTTTAAGGCTAAATCAATTCCTTGTTCTTGAGAAAAATATAAATCTTCTAATCTTGCGTTTATGTATTCAGGATTTCGTAATGTATTGGGAAAGTGCTCTCGCTTTTCCAATTTATCTTGACCGTACTTTAGGGCTTCTCCTGCTCTACTTTTATTAAACTGAATTAATTCTGTAAGAGAATGGACAGGCAGCTGCGGTGGTAATTCTGTTAGATAGTTCTCTAAGCTGTGTTTTAATTCAAACATAGAAACATCCCAACTCCATTCTCGGTGAAAAGAAGGAATATCTATTTCTTCGTTCACTTTAGCTCCCTCCCTTTTTAGTACATTGATCACATCCTCAAACAGTTGATCGTCGTATTCAGCTGATTTATAAAACTCAACTGGCCCTTTCCTAAATACACCGATCTTAGCACCTGATAATCCCTTAGAATCCAAATACTTTGTATAATCCTGCTCTATTCTTCCTACACTTTTATATGTAGCAGCATCATTTTTATCTACACCCGTTAATGCACTTAATAAGATTGCTGCATCTGTTACAGTTCGTGCGATTGGTCCTGCCGTATCCTGTGAATAGGTAAAGGGGATCATTCCCTTACGGCTGATTAACCCCACAGTTGGTTTGATCCCAACCACAGAATTCGTAACAGCTGGACTTAAAATAGAAGCATCTGTTTCTGTTCCTACAGATAAAACAGTTAGATTTGCCGCAACGGCTACTGCAGAGCCTGAACTTGATCCTCCAACAAATAAATTGCTATCTCCATACGGATTCACTACCTGTCCGCCTCTTGCACTGTACCCCGCCCACATTTCAGATGACATCCCATTGGCTAGTTCTGTCATATTGCTTTTTCCTAAAATAACAGCACCAGCTTTACGCAATTTTTCCACTAAGAAGGCATCTCTAGGGCTCAAATGATTTTCAAGGGCAAGAGTACCTGCGCTCGTATGCATAAAATCATTTGTTTCAATATTATCTTTCAACAGAACTGGAATACCATGTAACGGTCCTCTAGCACCGGATATTTTCCGTTCTTGATCTAATCCTTCGGCAATAAAAATAGCTTCGGGATTTATCTCCAGAATAGAATTTAGTTTGATTCCACCCTGATCGTACTTAGCTATGCGATATAGATAAAACATGATCAGCTCTTTTGAAGTAATCTCCCCGTTTTCCATCGCATGCTGTATTTGGTGAATCGTCAATTCCTCTTTGAAAAAATCGTTAAATTTAATTTCCATTAAAGTTCTCCTATACCATATTTAGTTATTTTATTTTATTTTACATTACTTTGGAAATTAAAATGGATTTTTTACTATACGAGGTACCTACATGACTTTGACAAAACTATTACTTATCAGCAGCGAGCCATTTAAAGCTAATAAGAAGACAAGCACCTTCAAAACGAGAACAAGATCTGCTGCAAAGACTGTTACTGAATGCCAAGGGGCCTGAACAATCATGACAAACAGTGGGATAAGACAAATAGATAACGTTAAGCAAAGGATACCGAAAATCCTATAGCGTAGTGCAGAAGTCTTTCGATTTCTTTTTTTTAGGTTCCCAAATAACCAGCAAGATAATATAAAAAGTAAACAAACGATGAAGCCTAAAAGCAGTTGAACAATGGGTCTGCTTTTTGATATTTTTTCTGGAGGATGTCCATTAATAATCCGAATGATTCCTTCTTTTAAATGAACAAGCTGTTCCTCCTCGAGAATATGATTTTTATTGGTTAAAATAACCCCGCTCCACTTGGTTTCAGGATACATAAATACTTCTGCGCGTGAATCAGGTGTCGATCCAGCATGCCAAATACTTTTGTCTTCCTGTTCTATATTAGAAAACCTCCAGCCAAAACCGTAAAACTTATCATTTAATTGACTAAGCGGAGATAAATAAGCCTTCATAGACTCATTGCTGAGGATATCACTTTGTTCATCCCCTGAATTAAACACCGTAAGAAATTTCAACAGATCTTCTGTACTAGCAGCCATATACCCGTATGGAGAACCTCCGTTATCATAAGGTACTTGACTTTTAATCGGCATGCCAAACCAAGACTGGTAGCCCGCTGCATACCCATTTTCATACACGGTAGGACGATCAGCACCTGCTTGATTCATGTCTAATGGGAGAAAAATATGCTGTTTTAGGTATTCAGAAAAGGATAACCCTGAAATATGTTCAATAAGAGTCCCAAGAATTAAATAGTTTGCATCGCTATATTGATAGATTTCTCCAGGCTTTTCAGTCAGTTTAACATTTGCTAGTTTTTTAATACCCTTTTTAATTGTATTATTTTCTTCGTTTCCTCTGTCCGCGATTAATAAGCCATTGGAACGGCTCAGACCGCTGGTATGGGTAAGGAGCTGTCTAATCGTGATCTGTGAAGCATCTTCTTGATCGTTGAGAGTAAACCATGGAAGATGCTTTACAATAGGATCATCAAGTACAAGCCCATCTTCTTCTACTAGTTTCAATACTGCTAATCCTGTAAATGCCTTACTAATGGAACCAATTAAAAAAGGCGTTTCTGTTGTGACTGCCTTCTTTCCTTCCCCTGTTATCCCCCATGCATTGGCATAAAAAATTTCATCATGATGAGAAATTCCAACAGATGCACCTGGAATTCGATTATCAGCTAAGAATGTTTCAATATATGTATCCAGTGTCTCTTTTACCTTTTGCCCTGCCATTGCTTCTTCAGGGGCCAGTAAAGCAAGGAAGCTTATTGTAAAGAGAAGAACATATTTTTTCATACCATCACCTCATTTTTATTAGTTACACTTAATAGTAGAAGTTAGTAAGGAATGAACCCAGACGCATGAGACGTATTTCTGGCTAAGACTTCAGTCTTATTTCAAAATACTGGCAAAAGGAACGATCGTTGAATACCATACTATACCATCTCTTTTAAGGAGCGTTTCCTATGACTATTCGCGGCGAAGACCTCCTTATTACAGGAGCATGGGCACTCCTTATAGGTGCTATTGTTGATACAGTTGGGCAGACTCAGCAAACGTTAACGAGTTCAGATTTAGGCAAGGATTTAGTCATCAAAGGAAATGAAATCGAAGCCTTTGGAAATGCTCTGCAAGCTATTGGAAGAACGAAATTACTGGCATCCCCAGCGGAATTACCTGCTATTTTCACGATTTTCGGGAGTTGGATTGAAGGTGCTGGTAATACAGCGAATGCGATTGGTGTAAATATTGAAAAGAATGTCGATGAGGATGAAGGCTTAAAAATTGATGCCCTAGGAAGCGGAATACAAGGTCTTGGATCAGCCTTTGAAGCAGTTGGCGCCTATATAGCAACAGACTCATCCTTTCGATCACTCAATATTACTGCTAATAGTCTCGTTACGTTAGGTTCTTTTATAGAGTCCACAGGGGATATCTTTCTTCTTCAAGATAAAATCAAAGCCGGTGAATACCTTTTATTAATTGGAAGCTGGATACAATTATTTGGCATCATCATTTTACTCGTTGCAATTACTCTTGAGGTCGAAACGATAAGCGTTAGGTAGAAACAAAAAACCCAGTCAAAGGACTGAGTTTTTGTTTTAGTTGATTTCATATACCTGTAGATCATGAATAGACAACCCATGATTCATCTTGCTTTGCTGTTTCGATGATGTGATCATTGATTCACCTTTATAAAGAGTTTTCCCCGTTTTTAAATCTGCGATTAATAGTTGTAGAGGCTTGTACGTATCAAATTGGCTCTCGTGTTCATTGAAGCCAAGCAGATACATACGTTCATTTTTTATTGAAAAGAGGAAATCATCATATAGCAAATCAAAAGAAAATTCATCAATAATCGTTTGATTGCTTAAGCTAAATGTTATCAAATGAATTTGTTGGTCACTAACTTCATAAAAATAGATGTTATTGCTAGTATAAAAGATTTCCTCATCAGGAATTAAGTCTTTTTTTGGAAGTGTGATAGTCTCTTCTTTTCCGGTCTCAAAATCATATTTATAAAGTGTGGTTTCTTTCGGCACAAACTCATCTGATTCTGAATAGGTACCTTTCACTAACGAGTATAAAAATACATGACTTTCTCCAATAGTGTTTGAAGCAGTCGGATAGTGTATTTGTACAACGTTATCCATAGCATTACTAGTTAATTCTGATAGAATTACCTTGTCATTTATGACTTTTTTATTAGCTAAGTCAAGTGTATAAACATGAATCTCCTCATTCGAATCCTGTGATTCAACCTGATTATTAACGACTACCTGAAGCTTTGAATCTATCATTTGAACGTCTAATATCCTTAAATACTCTTTTTCTCCTTGCTCACTTACATCCAGTTCAAAAGAAGATTCTTTTTTAGTTTCTTTTTCTAGTAACGATATCTCAAATGTAGTTACATTTTTATTATTACGATACTTATTAGTCAATGAAGCATAAGCAAGAAAATCTTCATCTTCGTAAAAAGAATCTAAATCATGTTTCCCACGTATAAATGATTTATATTTCTTTAGCCGCTTTTCTACCTCATCTTCTCCACTGAATTGCTCTACCAAAGATTTTTCCCTTTCATAGGTTAACTGATTCCCCTCGAAGATAATTGGTTCAGAAATACTGTCTTTATTAGCGAATCCCCTTAGAATGACTGGTTTCAATTCTTTTTCATTTCCTTCAATTGTTTTAAATTCGTACCCCGGAAGGTTCGCTAGGGAAGCTGCTTGTGTACCATAATAGGTGCCGATGCTTCCGATAACTATAAGTGTCAATACAAAACTGCTAATATATCGTTTCAAGCTATATCACTCCTTTTTTTAAAACTATACGGTAATTTTTTTGATGAGCAGCCAACGACTGACCCAAAGCGTTAATCCAGTTATGCATATACAAAGAATGAGTAATAAACCAAATTTTTCTTCAAGATACAGATAGTCTCCTCCGAAGTACACAGGTCCCACAATCATGGTAGAAGCAGCGACTATGTACAAAACTCCCATAACAATCCCTTTGACACGGTAACTTCTTTCAAACAAAATGATTGCAAATAGGATAAACATAATCATTAACACCATGCCGCAGTAAATGAGGAATAAACTGAATGATTCTGGAATAATAATACGTAATAGGTCACTTGAATTAATAATTGAATTAATAGTGATACTAGAATTTAAAAAAGTTTCCGGAATCATCCATTCACATAACTTATATTCCAGTGGAAGAATCATCAATTGAAAAGCAACTAATCCTAGAACCATTAAAAATATCGCTGTAGCTTTTGATAGATAAACTGACATTCTTGATGTCGGAAGCATTAACAGCCGATAAACAAAAGTGTTTTTACCAAACCAATCTCGGTACCAAATCAAGAAAATGTAAAAGATAAGAGCTACTAATGAAAGAGCAAACGGTCCGATGAACAAGAGGAAATCAGTAATATATGAAAAATAAAACCCTCCATATTCAAGGACATAAGCTTTTTCTGTTAAATTTTCTAGTTTCATAATTTCAAAAGTACGTTTAAGATAACTCCTTGTTTGGAATAGTACCGCTGCACTTTGCGAAAGTAAGGTAAGGACTAACAAAGTAAAATAAATCTTTTTAAAACGGTTTAATTCAAAATTCACAAGTTTCAGATATCTAATCATGCTCGATACACCTCTCTCATTACATCGATGACATTTTTCCCTTCATTCTCACGCATGTCTTCTGTGTGGAACTCTTTAAGAACTTTGCCATTATCCAATATCACGACTTTATCGATTAAATGCTCAATGTCACTGATTTCGTGTGTGGTAATGAGTACTCCCCTGTCCTCAATCAAATGACTGGTAAATACTTCAGCAATTTGTTCTCTACTGAACATATCGATTCCTGAAAATGGTTCATCCATTAATATATAGTCAACATCTAAAGCCAGGCCCATTAGTAAATTAACCTTGGCTACGTTCCCTTTTGATAATTCTGAAATGCGCGTTTCTAACTTGAGTTTGAAAAACTCTAGCATTTGATCCGCTCGATCTTGGTTCCACACTGTATAAAAATCACTCATAAACTCCATCGCTTGTTTAATCGACATTTGCGGTAACATAATCGCCGCATCTGGAATGAAGGTGATTTTTTCGTATGTATGTTTCGTTAATTTTTCATTGTCGATGAGAATGTCGCCGCTATAGGGGGTCAATCCCATAATCGCCTTGAGTGTAGTTGTTTTACCAACCCCATTTATGCCAATTAAACAGGTGATTTCTCCTTTATTTGCTGTAAAAGAAACACCATCTAGGATTGTCTTTCGACCAAATTTCTTACTGATCTGCTTAACTTCAATCATTGGTCTCCCCCTGCTTTCCTTCATTTATATATTTTTCTGTAACCACTTGAAGGAGTTCTTCAATTGGTACATTGATCGGTCGAATTGTCTCAACAAAGGACTCAACGGCTGCAAAAATTAGTTCCTGTCTAATCGACTTCAATATCCTTTCATCGGTTGTGATTTTGCTCGGGAAATTCCGTTCTGTATGGATCAATCCCTGTTCCTCCATTTCTTTATACGCTTTTTGAGCAGTATTCGGGTTAATATTCAGTGTTGCTGCCAGCTCTCTACGGGAAGGAATTTCTTCACCAGCCACGATCCTGCCTGTTGCAATTTGTTCCTTGAAGTACCGAACCACCTGTATATATACAGGCTCTCTTGTATTAAAATGACTGTTCAAAATGTACCTCCTATTTACCATAAAATCCTCTGAAAATCACATGATGTATAGTGTATGTATTATGTGGTTCATACACCTTATATATGTACTATACGTGTAATACACCTAATCAGTCAACCATAATTTAACTTATTTTCCTATAATCTAGTATTTTGTGAGAATAGAGAGAAAAACATACATGCTTCTTCCGCTATTTTCATATATATGTATAAAGCAAATCACCCTAATTAGAAAGGGAGTAAGGCATTGTTTAAATTACTAGGAAGAGTCATCCCAACTGATAAAAATAGAGAGGTCAAACCAGCTGTTTCATTGAAAATAAAAGAAACGTTGCTGCGTATCTCCTCTATTACACATACATCTGTTCATGAGGTTGCGATTGAAATTTGTGAATCAAGCGTCGTGTCAAAAAAAGTCATTGATGAAATGTCCCCACATTTTCAGCATTCCATTTGGCTGGATCAAACCCTATATAGAGGAAGCCAATCTTGTCCATCTGTAAAAAATATCACGATTACAGGACCTAGGGAACGAATCCCTATGCAGTTTTCTGAGATTTCTTTTGAAAATATCAGAAAACTCAGCTATGCATTAGATGTAACCCCTAGCACAGCCGCTGAAGCTCTTCTTGATATAAGTCTAAAAAATGGTGAATTCATCAATGACTATGTACGCCATTTTTTTAACAAGCACGCCAATAAAAAAAGAATACACGAATTAAAACATACTTTTAAATTTACCAGTGCAAGCACTCCTTACGAAGAAGAACTGTCCAAACAAGTCCTCCTTTCTTATATCTTTGATGAAACAGCGGCTGCGTCTGAGCACTATATGGGGTTATAGGTTATAAAAATCGTGGGGGTATCTTGATGGATTTGGTGCTGAAAATGAATTATTCCCGCCTGCGGGATGCCAGCTTAAACTCCAAGCAAAAAATACCCCCTGCTGTATCCCATCTTTACAAGCGGACACAAGGGGGTTCTCTCTAAATACTTTCTTGTTTTAATCCATCGATGATATTTTCTTTTTTTACTTTTGAGCTGGAATAGAGCATAGCTGAACTGACGATGACAAATACGGCTGCAAAGCAATAGAGTAAACTTGCCCATGGCAGTGTGAAAGAATAAGTAAAACTACTTTGTGTTGCTCGATGGATTAGGATCATCACGATGATACTAAGAGGGATTCCATAAAGCAGGGATTTGATGCCATAGAACACACTTTCATAGTGAATCATTTTATTAAAGCCTTTTGGTGTCATGCCTACAGATTTTAACATCGCAAATTCACGTTTACGCAGTGAGATACTTGTTGAAATCGTATTGAATATATTCGCAATCGATATCGCGGTAATGAGGACAATAAACCCATAAGAAAATACCGACATTAACAAAATCATTTGCTCTTCTCGTTGTCTATTTTGGAACAAATTAAATATAGATATACCAGTTACTTTCATTTTTTCAATTTCCTGCTGCGTTTTTAGAGGATTGTCACTATTTAGAAAAAGTGACACCTGATAACTATTGTTGGCTTGCTTTTTAATAAGCGCGTTCATTACTTGTTCGGAGACGATAACATGTAATTCACCATATGATGTTGAAACAATTCCCATTGGTTTTTTATCAGTTAATGCAGCAATTTCCACTTGATCTAACTCTTTCTCTTCCCCTGTATCCTCATCGTTATATCGTAAATCCAGTGTTTCACCCTCTTTTTTATAAATTGTCTTTGTTTCTACTTTTTTGTTGGTACCCGCTTCCTCGTATTTCATCGTATCTATTAAAATGACACCATTTTTTTCTGCATCAACCAGCCGGTCATATGCTACCCCAACTTCTTTAGCATATGCTTTTAAGGCATCCTCTTTTAAAGAGTGAATGGTCATGTAATAAAGATATTTATCGTTAATGATACTTTGTTCATTTTTTGCTATTTCTTTTAAAAAATCTGACATTGACTCTTGATTAACCCAAGAGAGAGCAGATAATTCCTTCATTTCACTAAATTCTGTTACGTCTTCAAGGGATACAATCGGTTTCACAAATTGATCTGCATTAGAGGAATCCATATATACCTGGATATCATAATTCAAACCAGATTGGTTCAGTTCAACCGATTTTTTTAAACTGGTTGTGTAAAAGGAAACAACTAAAAATAAAAGTATACTTATAACAAGTGAAAATATGGTTGCTTGGTATCTTCGTTTGTTTCTTTTTAAATTTTTTAAGGCAAATTCTGCTTCAATTCCAAAGATTCTGCGGACGATTTTTGACGTTTTGACTGATTTTCGTGTCAGTTTAATATCGGTACTTTGCCGAATCGAATCGATAGCAGATATTTTAGAAGCCTTTATAGCCGGAAGAAGTGTTGAGATAAAAATGGTCAGTGCTGATACACCACTAGCAAGTAAAAGTGAGAACGGAGTGACTGTTACTGTTAGCTTTTCCGTGACTCCTAATGCAGACTGGATGACCGAGTTAATAAACAAAAAGGTGATCCCAATACCAATTAATCCGCTGATAACGCCAAGCGGGATACTTATCAAACCAATCAAAAAGCCTTCAAAAAAGACTGAATTTCTTTTCTGACGTTTTGTTGCACCTACACTTGAAAGCATGCCTAAATGACGAGTTCGTTCCGAAACGGAAATCGCAAACGCATTATAAATTAATGAAACTGATCCTATGATAATGACTGCCAAAATGATGAAGATTAATGAGTAGAGAGTTGTCCGTAAACTATCATTATTCGTTACTCCATAATAGCGTAATAACTCACCATGAAAGGTATAGGATTCTATTTTATTCGTTTTGGCTAATTCTTCTGCATGCTCATATAAAGAACTGGTGACTTTATTCAGGACAACCGAAGCATGGACTGTATCATTTTCTCCCATCAGCTGCTCATCTTTATAAGCAATGAGTGTATAGCCCGGTGCCCATGCCAGTTCCCAAGTTGGACGTTCCATGAAACCAACAACCGTATAACTAACAGCCTTTTTAGGTTTAAATTCTTCCAGGATTTCTCCATTATCTACTTCTAAGGAATATACCTGGTCCAAAACTTCGCCATTCTCATTGGATAATCGGTCACCTACATTTAATGTGATCGTGTCACCCATTTTATGAATAACCTTAGCGTTTGCGGCAACTTCCTCAGATATGATTACTTCATTAGCTTTTTTGGGCCATCTCCCTTTGCTTAATTGAATGGGAAACTCTTTGAATGCCTGGGGACTATATTCTTTAATAAACAGAAATGGCTTATTTTCATTCTGGCTTTCTTCTAATTTTGCATAGCCAAGATCATTTGAAAGGATTACCGATTTTGTATTTTCATCCTCTTTTATTGCTTTAAGCTGATCCTTATTCACATTTTTATATTGTACATGCCATTCCCCGTCATTTGCTATTGTCTGCCGTTGCATCAATTCCATAAATGAGACAGAAAGAGTGGCGACAGCAGTGATCATGGCTGCAGATATAATCACTCCCAAGATCGTAACAAGAGTTCTTTTCTTATTTTGTTTCATATGCCTTACTGTTACTTTATTAACAATGTTCATGTACGAATCACCTCATCACTAGCAATCCTTCCATCCTTTATGGTAAGAACTCGATCAGCTTGGAGAGCGATCCGTTCATCGTGAGTAATGATAATTAATGTTTGATTATATGTTTTATTAAACATTTTTAATAGTTCTATAATTTCTCCGCTATTCTGGCTATCTAGATTTCCCGTCGGCTCATCTGCCAGCATAATCGCTGGGTTACTAATCAGCGCTCTCCCAATCGACACTCTTTGCTGCTGTCCTCCTGAAAGCTGGTTGGGTAAATGATTTAATCGATTTTCTAAATTTAGGATCTCGACGATATGGCTGAATTGTTTTTTATCTACCTTATGCTCATCTAACAGTAAAGGTAGCGTTATATTCTCCTCAACTGTTAAAACCGGAATTAAATTATAAAACTGATAGATTAACCCGATTTGTCTGCGTCTGAAAATGGCTAGTTGTGTTTCTTTTAGACTGTAGATATCGGTATTTTCAATAAAAACTTTTCCGCTAGTTGGTTGATCTACACCGCCTAGCATGTGTAAAAGAGTTGATTTACCAGATCCAGACGGACCAATAATCGCTACAAACTCCCCTTTTTTCACTGAAAACGAAACATCATCAAGCGCCTTTACCGCCGTATCGCCTTTCCCATAAATTTTAGACAGATTTTCTATTCGCAACATCTCCATTGTGCGGCCTCCTTCATTTATCTTGACCCTATTAGCTTATCTGTCTAACATGACTATCAAGTGACTGTTACATGACTATTTAGTCACTTTACCGGTTTAGGATAAAATTTAATTAAAAACTGTGTTCCTTTCCCCTGTTTGCTGGTCACCTCAATATCTCCGTTTTGGCTTTTAACAATACTTTTGGCCAATGCCAGTCCAATTCCAATACTATCCTCGCTTGCGTTCTTTCCTTTATAAAAACGATTAAAAATATTAGGGAGGTCTTCTTTGGAAATCCCTTTCCCATTATCCGTAATGAGTATTTCCGTAAATAATACGTTTTTTGATATAGAAATCGTAATAAGTCCACCCTTTTGCGTATGCTCTACACAGTTTTTTAAGATATTAATAATCGCTTCAGCTGTCCAATTAAGATCCCCTATAAAAGTGACACTTTCTTCTCCTTCTATTAAAAGGGTCTGATCTTTAATGTCCATTGGGATGGAAACAGCCTCTACGGATTTTTGAATGAGTCTTTCAATCGGTATAACATTTTCTCTAAACGTCACGGTACCTGCGTCAAGTTTCGAAAGCTTTAGCAAAGACGCAACGAGCCAGTCTATCCGTTCGAGCTGATTGCTAATATTCCTTGTGAATTCCACTCTTTTCTCAAATGGGAGTTCTGGATTACTCAACAAGTCAGCCATTACCATCATCGATGTCAAGGGAGTCTTGAGCTGATGAGAGATATCTGATATAGCGTTGTTTAGAAGTAATTTATCGTTTTGTAAATATTCTTTTTGCTCTGACAGCATCAGGGTCATCTTATAGATGTCGCTCTTCAAAATACTAAGCTCCCCTTCATGATTATCACGAATATCCAGTGCATAATTCCCACCACTAATTTGACGCAAATAACCTGACAACTTTTCTATTTCTCTATATCTCCATCTCGTAAACAGGACACTACAGGTGATTAAGGCTACTGATGTACTTATAATCAATACAGCCGCTTCCAACGATAAAAAAAGAGCAGCAACAATTGCTGCCGCAAACGTAATACAGAACATAATGAGTAAGAGAATTCGAAATTCTAAATTACGTAACATGTTGTTCACCTACCTTATAACCTAATCCACGAACGGTTATAATCATAGTTGGATTTTGTGGATTATCTTCTAGTTTCTCTCGTAATCTTTTTATATATACGGTTAATGTATTATCGTTAACGAAGTCACCTGCCACATCCCAAATCTGTTCCAATAACTGATTTCTTGAGAGAACCTGACCAAGATGATTAGCAAAGACAAGCAATAAACGATACTCTAATGCCGTCAATAAAACTTCTTCATCATTTTTATGTACTTTTCCTGACAACGTATTAATCCGCACGTTTCCTATGTTTATTACATTATTTGCTGCAGGTTGTTTATGATATCGTCTTAAAACTGATTTTATCCGTGACAAAAGCTCGCGAATACGAAAAGGTTTAGTAATATAATCATCAGCACCCATATCAAGACCCATGACCACATTTACCTCATCATCAATCGCCGTTAAGAAAATCACGGGAATATCACTACGCTCTTTCACCAATTTACATAGGTCGTATCCGCTCCCATCTGGCAAAGAGATATCAAATAAACACAGCCCCAACTGATCTATTTGTTCTACTATTATTTCTTTTGCTGCCTCAACGTCATAGCATAAAACCGTAGAAAAGGATTCTTGCTGCAACGAATACTCAATTCCCGAGGCTATCGTTTTATCATCTTCAACTAACAAAATCTTCATTTATGACTCACCCAATTTCCACATTTGATTATCGGAAAATTATACATTTCTTTCATTCTAAACGAGGGCATGGAATCTATCAACAGCGACTTCACTTGCAACTAAATGGAGGAATACAAACTTATTATGTCTAAAATCCCCGAATATTTTCCCTAAATTATGGTATTATTTTCACATAAGCTAATTCGTTTAAAAAACAGGTAAAGGATAGAGGGGGAAATATAGATATGTATCAATATTTTAATGGGTTAGTACTTAGGGAAGGCACTGAAGGGGTACCCGCTGACTATGTTGAAGCTCTTTTTGAGGATGCTGGCTGGGCTAGAAATACTCCATCCTGGCAGAAAGAAAAGTTTTCTTTACTATTCAGTAACTCTACTTGGGCATTTACTGTTTGGGATAATGACAAAATGATCGGAATGATAAGAGTTATCTCAGACAAAATAATGGCTGCAAATATAATGGATTTGGTTGTTTTATCTGATTATCGTGGTAAAGGAATAGGAAAAAAACTTGTAGAGCTATGTCTTCAAAAGCTACCGCACGGAGATTGGTTTGCTCACACTTCGGCTAATAATTTCAAATTCTACGAGACGTGCGGATTCGAAGTAAAAGATTTATCGCAAAATGGAACCTGTGCATATTACGGTTACATTCAAGCACGTAAAGATGGACATAGGTTAAGGTAAGGAAATGGGCAGATTTTGATAGAATTTGGGCGGGATAATGTGGGAATCCCGTCTGGATTGGCATATTCCCGTCTGGCACATGGGTATTCCCGTCTGCGATCGGCATATTCCCGTCTGACACACCATTATTCCCGTCTAGACCTATATTTCAAGCCTATAATACCCCCTACTGTATCCATCCAATTAAAATGACTCGCTTTTTTTGACGGGCGGAAATCTCAGGGGGGGTATTTTGATAGTCTTGGTGATGGAAAATGTACTATTCCCGTCTGCGATTAGCATATTCCCGTCTGGCACATGGGTATTCCCGTCTGCGATCAGCATAATCCCGTCTGACACACCGTTATTCCCGTCTAGGTCTATATTCTAATCGTAAAATACCCCCTGCCGTATCCATCCATTAGACGGGCAGAGGATCCCAGGGGGTATGTCAAAAACTATTCCTGACACGCAAGCTGGAATAGGATCTATTCAAATAAAATAGGGACGAATCCGGCTGCGGAATCGTCCCTATTTCTTATTTACGAAGTATATAGTCTTTTGGTAATTGTGCTTTCATTAAAATGTCTGTTTCCCGCACTCGTACTGTATTATAGGAAGAACCTGCTAATAAAACTGTATCTAGATACGCGGGATGTGTCATAATTTCTAGACTTTTACCATTCGTTTCTAAAGATTGCAGATTAGCAAAATAATTGTCTACTACTCCTTCTCCGTAAAAATCATCCAAGAAGACATCGGATACCGTTTCTATATCTACAAAATGAGGTGCGGCCTTACGAACGGGCAGGTGATAGTGCTCTGAAAGCTTTTTCACGATTGGATAAAAAGCCTTTATTCCATGAACGTGATGATGGCTATCCAAATGTGTCGGTACAAGTCCGTTTGCTAGTAGCAAATCAATTTGCGCCGACCATTCTCTTTCTAATTCGTGAAGAGAAATCTCGGTTGGGTTCTCTATGAGTACCGATTGTTTTTTAAAGAATCCGTCGTCATCAACCAAGCTTGGTACATCAGATAATAGTGGTTTTCCCCATGTTAAAACCAGATGGACACCCACCTTTAATGTTGGAGTATCTTTAGCTAGTCCAATAGCATGCTGGGTCGCTGGGGCATTCATCATAATGGTCGTTGAATTGACAATTCCATACTTATGGCTATCGATAATCCCATAGTTTACACCACGACTGAAGCCGAAATCATCAGCATTAACAAGCAGGTCAATCATGATAGACTCTCCTCTTTTTTATCAAAAAACTGCGGTAAAAATGCCTTATGCGCTTCAAGCATTTCGTCCAGAATAAGTTTCGCAACACGGTCGCTTGGGACCAATGGGTTAATGGTCATCGCAAGCAGGGCACTATCGTAATCTCCTGAAATCGCAGCGTCAATGGCTACTCGTTCAAACGATTTAATTTGCTGAATTAACCCACGGACAGCTATCGGCAGCTTACCAACATTAATTGGCTTCGGCCCATCCTTAGTGATTACACAGCTCACTTCAACAGCTGAGCCATATGGTATTCCTTCGATTGCTCCATGGTTAATGGTATTGACTGCTTGGATATCACGTTTATCCGTATAGATTGAGTAAATTAATCTTACTGCTGCTTCACTATAATAAGCTCCCCCGCGCTCCTCCAGCTGCGGCGGCTTCGTTGCTAATTCCTTATTTTTATAAAGTTCAAATAAACCTTCTTCTAATCTTTGTACGACTTCGGCACGTGTTTCTCCTTTTTCAGCGTCTTTTAGCTCTTGAGCTAACACATCCCCTGTTTTGTAGTAATAATTATGATACGGACAAGGAAATAAATTGAGCGCACGAAGGAATTCAGGCTCCCATCCCATCGCGTGAATATTTTTCATCGTAATTGCTTTGTCCGGATCTGTAATCATTTCAATCACTTGATCCTTCACGCTTACTCCATCCACGAATACATCCAAACCGTAGACCATATGATTTAAACCAGCAAAGTCGATGCGGACTCTAGATGGATCAACCTTCATTAAGTCTGCAACACCGCGTTCCATTCCAATCGGTACATTACATAAACCGATTACTTTGATTTTAGTGTGACGAAGCACAGCTTCTGTCACCATTCCAGCAGGATTGGTAAAGTTAATCAGCCATGCATGCGGACAAACTTCCTCCATTTCACGAGCAATCTCAAGTATAACTGGAATCGTCCTGAATGCCTTGAAAAGTCCACCAGGTCCATTTGTTTCTTGGCCGATTACTCCGTGTTTTAAAGGGATTTTCTCATCAAGAGCACGTGCTGCCAGCTGCCCGACTCGTAGTTGAGTCGTGACATAGTCAGCTCCTTTGAGCGCTTTCTTGCGGTCCAGCGTTAGGTGAATTTCAATAGGTAAACCGGCTTTTTCAATCATTCTTTTTGCTAGGTTTCCGACAATTTCAAGCTTCTGTTTACCAGCTTCAATATCAACAAGCCAAATTTCACGTACCGGAAGTTCACTATAGTAATTAATAAACCCTTCTATTAGTTCGGGGGTGTAGCTGGATCCTCCGCCTATCGTAACAATCTTTAACCCCTTGCTCATTCTATCGTCCTCACTTTCCACTCATCTCTTGTCGCATATCTATCATTTCACTTGCCAGATCTTTCACCGTCATAGCTGTCATTAAGTGATCCTGAGCATGTACAAGGATAATGGGAATATCAAACTTGTCCCCGCCTGCTTCTGCCTGAATGAGCTGCGTTTGAAATTTATGGGCCTTCAGTAATTCTGATTCTGACTCGGCAATTTTCAACTTCGCAGCAACAAAATCCTTTTCCTTTGCTTCTTGCAAGGCTTCCATTGCCAGACTTCTCGCGTTTCCACTATACAAAATCAATTGAAAGGATAGCTGATATAACTCTTCTTTTTCCACTGTCATCACTACCTTCTTAGAGACTTAACGTATCTGAATCCTTAGTTAGCTCTGGTTTATTTTTTGAGTCGATTCTCACCTGTGCATAAACGAATGGTAAATAGATTAGAGTAGAAATCATCAAATTAATTCCGGCTAATATAGCACCCGATGCATGCCCGCCTGTCGCTAAATACCCGCCTATAATCGGAGGTGTAACCCAAGGAATCTTAGCAACAATCGGAAAAACTAATCCAGAACTTACTGCTAAATAAGAAATGACTGTTGTAATCACAGGGCCCAACACAAAAGGAATGAACCAGATAGGATTAAGTACAATTGGCAGACCGAATAGAATGGGTTCGTTAATCTGAAATATTCCTGGTGCTCCGCCAAGTGCAATCATTTGTTTATACCGTTTTCGTCCAGCAATAATCATCGCAATAATCAGACCTAGTGTAGCGCCTGATCCTCCTAGATAAACGAATGCATCAAGGAATGACCCAGCAAGTACTCCATATTCACTCATGTCGGTGACACCTTTAGCGTACAAATCAATATTGGTTACGCCTGATCTTTCAAATAACGGTGTTGTAATCCCACCAAGAATATTTGGACCATGGAGACCAATCATCCATAACAAGTGAACTAGGAAGACGAGCAAAATCGCAAATGGAAGGGAATCCACAGCACTTTGTAATGGTGAGACAATGACCTTACCAAGCCAATCATTTAAGATTTGTCCGTCCGTAACTTTGCGGAAAAGCAGACCGAAAACACCGGCAATGAAAATCGTGGCCATCCCCGGAATCAGCTTAGCAAATGAACGGGCTACTGCTGGAGGAACACCATCAGGTAGTCTGATGACCAAGAATTTAATTCTTGATAGTCTCACGAATATCTCTGTTGCAACTAGAGCGACGATAATACCCGTAAATAAAGCAGTTGCATTAAAGTAATTTACACTTACGAAACCCCATGCACCGCCTGAAACCGCTTCTTCATTGACAGTCAGCGTTACGTTACCAATTTGCGGTAATAGTAAGAAGAAACAAGCTGCAGCAACCAGCATAGCTTCAAATCCGTCATCATCGTAGGATCGTGCTAATTTGTATGAAATTCCAAATACAGCGAAGACCGTCATAAAGGCAAACGTTCCAAACCATATATCACCGCCAAGTGTTGACCATGCCGGCCCGAAAATGTACTCCATCATTCTACCGTATGGCTTGATTACCTGACCTAGATTATTAAATAAAACAGCAAATGATCCTACCATTGTAATCGCTATCATTCCAATCAAAGCATCACGAATGGCGAGTAGATGACGGTTATTACCTACCTTCACAGCAATCGGCATAATGTATTTTTCGATAAAAGTCATCATATCCTTATTCTCCTTTAATCAGAGTAATGGCTTGTTTTAGCACTTCTTCTCCATTGCATAGACCATAAAACATGGGATTGATTGTCGCTACTGGTATCCCTTTTTCTTTTCCTGACTTCTCAAGCTTCGTTAATAAATAACGGACCTGTGGACCTAATAAAATGACGTTGGCTTTCTCCATTTCTTTGTTGACTTCTGAAGAACCTACAGCCCAAATCGTACAATCGATTCCTTGTTCCTGTGCACTTTTTTCCATTTTGGTTACTAACAAACTCGTTGACATTCCCGCCGAACAACATAATAAGATATTCATGTTTACTTCCCCCTTTTAACTTTTTTTATTTTCAAAATTTTAACTAGGAAATATTTTCTTGCTTTTGTTATTTACATTGTAATTACAAATATCTAAAATATCAATACATATATTTATTTGTTATAACAAATTTACGTTTATAAGTTGATTATTTTTTCCAACCAAGATAATCTATAAGTAACTTTAAGCGTATATTTAGGAGGAAAATACTTTGGAGACCGTGAATAAAGATGGTGCTTTACACTCCATCATTAAGGATTCTATTATCGATTTGATTAAAAATGGCGAGTACAAACCCAATACCAAATTACCGACCGAAGCAGAATTTTGCGAAACGTATAAAGTCAGTAGAACCACCGTTCGAACGGCTTTGCAGCAATTAACTGTTGAAGGTTATATTTATCGTGTCCAAGGCAGAGGGACTTTTGTTTCAGAAAATAAAGTAAGACAATTTCTTACCAGCACGGTCGAACAATTTTCCGAACAAATTACCATGCAAGGAAAAAACCCCTCCATTAAAGTCCTGAGCTTAAAGGTGATTGAAGCAAATTCATTCCTTGCCAACCTCTTAGGACAAAACATTGGTGATCCCATTAATAAGCTCGAACGAATTCGCTACGTTAATAACGTCCCGCTTCAATATGAAATCGCCTACCTTCCTTGGTACAAAACCCCTGGACTTAATATTGAAGCGTGTGAAAAGTCATTATTTAAGGTGCTTGAATCTCAATTCAACCTTAAAGTAAAACACACAGTTGAACATTTAGAGCTGACTCATGCTGATGAGGTCATTTCAGAGAAATTGGACATTCCTGCAGGTTCCCCATGTTTCTTATTAGAGACACACACCTATACCGAGGATGGATTGGAGATTGAATACTCCAAGACAATATTCCGAGGTGACCGCGCTCACTTTGTCATTGAGCGAAATTATTAACTACTCTCTCTTTTTTAAAAAAATAAGATAAGAGCTAGTTTTAATTTCTTCAAAGTCTATTAACAATCTATCCACCTTTTGTTTGCCATTCCTATTAAAACCTGTTATAGTAAAGAAGAATTATTTTTGTTCAGTACTAGTATTCTTAAAGTTAAATCTTTTCGTATCATTGGTTACTTCGAGCAAGAATAGTTAAAACATGTGTGGTAACACACTAGGAGGCAACAAAAATGGAACAAGGTAAAGTAAAATGGTTTAACGCAGAAAAAGGATTCGGCTTCATCGAACGCGAAAACGGAGACGATGTATTCGTACATTTCTCAGCTATCCAAAGCGAAGGCTTCAAGTCTTTAGACGAAGGTCAAGAAGTAACGTTTGAAGTTGAACAAGGTCAACGTGGACCCCAAGCAACTAACGTTCAAAAAGCTTAATTCAACCTTTTAATCCCAGACAGATCCTGTTATACAGGATCTGTCTTTTTGTGTACATAAAAAAAACCCGTTCACAAATGAACAAGGTGACCTGGTACAAGTAAAGGAAAAACCGTTAAAGGTTCCCTTTAGTATTGCCTATCTTTTCTCCTCAAAACCAACTTCCCCAATTTTTAAAAAGATTAAAACCCCATCATGTTTTGTAAGAAAGGTTAATCGTTCTTTCCGAAATATCAAAACTCATCCCTAATATTGTTTGATCAGCGTGAACAACAAGACTAGTACACAATGAGAAGCGCTCCCTACGCTTGAATGCTTTCAATATATCACAGCAAAAAACTCACGCTAGCATCCTTATAAGGATTTTATGTAGGAAAACAACTTTACTCCGCAGTATATGATTAAGATCAGTAGACCTATTGAAGCTAGTGGTATCAAGGTATTAAACAGCAAGTATGATTCCTCCAATATGTTTTTTTCATTTCCTTTACTATACCATTTAGCTCTATCTTAGGTGTCAAATTGATGACATATTCTATATACTTTGCTTCCTTTTTGATATACAATTAAACAACCATTATTTAACATTTATGCATTGGAAGGAGCGGTTCATATATGAGCCTTAAAAGTGGTTTAATTATTATCACGTTACTTTCTGCGTTCTTCTTTTGTTCCTTCATCATTGTTGCCTCGCTTTCCCCTCTTGCTGACTTAGGTTCTGCAGCAAATACTTTTAACTCGTTCGGAATGTGGGCAGCTATTGGTTCCATACTCGCTTTTTACATCCCTCCTTTAACCTTATATATTTTTGGGGTAGATTCAATGAGGTTTGTTATGTCTGTCTTCTGCGGATTTGGGTTGTTCATTCACACTGCACTGTTTGTCTTTATCATAGCAATCGGTTCGATTGAAGGGATTATTCCGGATTTACGGGGTGTCTTGGGGATTTGTGCTGCTATGTTTATCACCAATGTGGTCTGGTTTTTCGTTGCTTACCGCTCCTCAAAGCTAGACGCTCAAAAGCCAGATATAATCGAAAACTCTCGATACAACGGTGAACCTAACTAACCCATATAGGAGTTAGTTAGGTTCGATCCGATTTTCTCCCATTTGAATCTGTTTGTCTCTATATAATTGTACTACTATGACTTTTTAAAAAAATAAAGCTCGTTTCTGATCCGACTGCTGGTACACGTTCAACCCACCTTCATCCTTCGCCATTATCTTCGTCAGAAACTCCAATTTCCTTTCTATATAAATTATCATCAACCTACATATTGTTTTCAGGTAAACTAATTGACCATAAGAGCAAGAATGAGGACGAGTTCTTTACGATTTTCTTGATAGAATAAAATAAAGAAAGGATGAGATGGGATAGATGGAACTGCTTTCGTTTGAAGAAATGTGGGAGAAAATTATAGCTTGTGATAAAAAATACGACGGTTTGTTTTTTACAGCAGTGAAAACAACAAAAATTTACTGCAGACCTTCTTGCCGGTCTCGAAAGCCTAAAAAAATAAATGTAGAATTCTACACAAATATAGAGGCTGTTGAAAACGCGGGTTATCGTGCTTGTAAACGGTGCCAGCCTGAAGTCGAACACTCGCCCCATATCGAACTAGTACAAAGTGTAAGGACTTTTTTAGTTAGTCATTCAAAGCAAGATGTTCGTTTAGAGGATATTGCGAATCATGTGGGAATCAGCTCTTATTATCTTGAACGGCTTTTTAAACAGGAAACGGAAGAAACTCCGCGAACTTTCTTAGAAAAAATTAGGATTGATCAGGCTGCACACCTACTGAAAACATCAAAACTGACCAATCTTGAAATTTGCTATGAAGCAGGCTTCCAAAGTCCGTCTAATTTTTACAGGGTCTTCCGTAATGTGAAAAGGTGTTCGCCCAGTGAATATCGAACGGCTATAAGCAGGACTTGTAATGAAATGGACTAATCATGAACAAACAGTTGAGATATTTCCTCCTAAAGAATTTAATTTTAAAGTGCCTTTGTTTTTTAAATCGATCTGATCAAGAGATACTTCACGAAATAAAAGATGGCATCTTATCTAAACTGGTTAAAATGAACGGAGATCTTATTTTAATAGAACTCAGCTGGTCTTCGCTTTCCATTATCGTAAATCTCCCACACTCAAATCAATCAATACTCGTTCGTAAAAAGATAGTGGCATATATCTGGGAATGGTTTGATTTGGATCGGGACTTATCAAGCTTTTATATACTAGCTGCTCAAGATAAGGTCTTGCACAACCTTGCCTGTCAATACAATGGTTTACGAATGATATGTATACCAGAATTATTTGAAGCGATAGTTTGGGCCATTATTGGACAGCAGATTCACTTAACCTATGCCTATACATTAAAGAAGCGTTTAGTTGAACAATTTGGCGAATGCCTTATTATTGAAGGAAGGACTTATTGGCACTTTCCTTCCTATCAAAAAATAGCTGATCTAGATGTAGACAGTCTGCGAACATTTACACATACAAGTAAAAAAGCTGAGTATATCATTGGCATTGCCAAAGCGATGATGAAAGGTGAATTAACGAAGGAAACCTTACTTATGAAACAAAACTGCCGTGATTACTTACTGACCTATAAAGGGATTGGGCCATGGACGGCGGAATATGTTATGATGAAATGTCTTCATATCCCTTCCGCCTTTCCCATTTCTGATGTGGGTCTTCACCAAGCATTAAAGCAGCAATTAGGTATTGAACGGAAGCCGACAATAGCCGAAATCAAAGAGTTGGCTGTCAATTGGGAAGGCTGGCTGGCATATGCCGTCTTTTATCTCTGGAGGTCATTATATGAATAAACTACATACCCTTCATTTTGCTTCTCCGATTGGGAATATAGAAATTATTGGGACAGACGAAGCAATCTGTTCAATTATGTTCACTGAGGACGTAAAAGATTCGGCCACAACCGGCGAACCCACTAATGTCTTAACGGATTGTTACCAACAGATGACTCAGTATTTTAATGGTGAACGTCAAGAATTTACATTTCCTTACGTTCAGGAAGGCACTCCCTTTCGTAAAATCGTCTGGGCTGCTTTAACAAAAATACCTTATGGGGAAACAGGTTCTTATAAAGACCTTGCAGCTTCCATCGAGAATCCTAAAGCCATTCGAGCTGTTGGAAGTGCCAATAGCAAGAATAAATTAAGTATTGTCATCCCCTGCCATCGTATTATTGGCAGTACGGGGAAATTAACTGGTTATGCTGGGGGCTTATGGAGAAAAGAATGGCTGCTTCATCATGAACAGTCCTTTAAAAAAGAAGCTGAATAGGGAAAGAGCGGCCAATTTAATGGCCGCTCTTTCTTCGGTATTAACGTGAAGTTTTAGGTGCAGAGCACTCAGAACAACTTCTTTGATTGCTGCCTTTGAACTTGGTCCAAGGCTTTTCAAAGGTATTCCCGCATGAACACTCAAACTGTAGTTTTTGCGAGTATCCAAGATATTCAGTGGAAAGTAATTTACTTTTTGAATTCTTTGAGACATAGTCACGAATATTTTCGATCGTCCACTTTTTATTCATATTAATACACCTCCGATAATGCAGGCGAAGTATCGGATAACTTCCCTTTAAGTAAAGAACTTATCTACCTGAACACCCTATTATAGCATTATTATCTGTATTGGTCAGCGTCTCATTCATGCTTATTCTTTAAATTTTTCCCCAATCAAAAAGGCCAATAAAAATTGGCCTTATACTAGTTTATAATAGTGATTGGAAAGCGTTTCTTACCACGTCTCCACGGCTGATTATTCCTGCCAATACCCCGTCGCGTTCAACAGGTAATTTTTTAATATGTTTATTTCCTAGGATGGAAGCAATATTTTCTGCACTTTCATTATACTGAACGGTAACTACCTTTTTCTGCGCAATTTCCATTACATTTAGATTCATCATTCTTTTTACTCGTTCTTCGAATTTTTCGTCATCGCCTCTTATGACATCTACAAAAAAGAACGAACTGATGACGATATCTTTGTGTTTTCCAATGAAACGCATAATATCTCCGTCGCTTATGTAAGCGACAATTTCATTTTTTTGATTAATAACGGGAAGACCGCTAATCCCATTTTCCAAGAATTTTTCAATAACTGAACGAACCGTTTCATTTTCCTGTACAGTTAATACATTGCTTTTCATAATTTCATGAGCTTTCATGAAAGTTCCCCCTACCATTTGGATAGTACTTTTATTTACATTATAAAAGGTAGTTCCTACTTATATTATACTCCTTATTACATGATATGGGATAGAAATACCTCATTCTATGTACTATTTTTCAATAACATTAAAAAAGATAGGTTTACGAACAAGCTGCCCTACGATATTGATTTACGTCTTTACCATTGATATATCATAATTTTAATATATTATCCTCCTTGAATTTCCTTTATACTTTTTCCCTCTAAATAAGCATGACCATTTTTCAGGTTCGCTACAGTTTGGAACCCATATTTTTGATAAATTTTCTCAATGGTTTCATTGATTGGAAAAACCCAAAGTTGCTTAATTTTCCGCTTTATTATTTCGTTTTGGATAAACTGAATAAGCGCACCTATGAGTCCTTTCCCCCGATACGCTTCGAGCGTCGCTACACTTTCAAGACGAGCTTGATCACCATCAACAAAGATACAGGCAGTTGAGCAAGCTATTCCTTCATAACGAAGCAGATAATGAGTAAATGCCGTGTGATTAAATTGTTCTTGAAATATATTTTTAATCGTTTCCATCCCGCCAAATTCAGTAATACTCCCTTCAATCTCCAAGGCCTCTTGATAGTTATCTACCGTTACCTTTTCAATCGTTACTCTACTGTTAGTCTCGATTTCGATGATTTTATGATTCCATAGCTTTACGGGATTATTGAATTCTTCATAATGATAATGTTTAGCTTTCGCTACTGAAATAAAAGCTTGAAGTTGTTCTATATTATAGAGATAGAATCTAGGAATCATTCCTTTGTCTTGATAAAAACTAGTAACTTCATCGATCACCGACATTGGATGATCGCATGTTCGTTGAATATAAGCGTGATTCGCATCATAATAATTCGGTTGGTTTTCATTATAAAAAAGCATTCCCCACGACGTATCGATTTTTGTAGTAAAGGTAGAGAGATATGCACAATCCATTTTAAAAACAGCTTCTAAACTAAACATTGATTTCCTCATTTCTATCATCTTCTGAATATTTCTGTTCGTACGAGAGCGGTGTTAAGCATCAAAAATGAGGCAGGTGAATTCACCTGCCTCCCTTTATTCTTTATAACCCAGCTTACTAGAGATTAGGCTGCCGATTTCGATGATTCGTGTTTTGAGTATATTCAGGCGCTCCTTTGTCATTCGCTCAGTCGTTCCTGAAATACTTACGCTGGCGTAGACGTTTCCTGAATGATCAAAAATAGGAGCGGCAATACATGTAATTCCGTGTTCATTTTCTTCTAAATCAAGGGCATATCCCTGCTCCCTAACGGCATCCAGCTCTTCCAAAAACTGATCTAGATCCGTAATGGTTTCATCTGTGTGCCGCGGCATTCCTTTTCTCTCTAAAATGTCGATGGCTTCCGCTTTTGGTAGATTGGCAAGAATCGCTTTCCCGACAGATGTGCAGTGCATCGGTGCGCGTTTTCCAACCCTTGAATGCATCCGCAGCAGTTCATTGCCTTCGAGTTTTTCAATATAGACTACTTCCCCTTGATCAAAGACAACAAGATGAATGACTTCATTTGTTTCATTTTCAAGCAGCTGCAAGTATGGTTTGGCTTCAGTTCTGAGATCAATCGATTCCAATAGCTGTGAACTAATGGTTAAAAAGGCATACCCAAGCTTATAGCGCCCGGTTTCGATATCTTGTTCGATATAGCCATATTGGACCAATGTTGAAAGAATTCGGTACACAGAGCTTTTATTAATATCCATCTGATTGGCAATCTCCGTAACCCCGAGGCCGCCTTTTTTTAAACTGACCATGGCGATAATATCGAGCGCTCTGCTTACCGATTTCACCATATTTTCCCGTTCCATTTGTCTCACCTCATGTCCACAAACTTACTTAGCTTGTACTAACGTATTCCGAAGCGTCCCAATTTCATGAATCACACATTCAATCGTATCGTTTTCTTGAATCAGCTCGGCACCCAACGGACTGCCTGTCAAAATGACATCGCCTGGGTGAAGGGTCATAACCGTTGATAAATAGGCAATCATTTTTTTTAATGGGATAATCATGTACTCTGTTGGACTATTTTGTTTTTCAACCCCGTTTACTTTGGCTTCCACGCGTACAACGGCCGGATCTAGTTCCGTTTCAATCACTGGACCCAGCGGTGTAAAGCTGTCAAATGACTTCCCTATCGTCCAGTGGCCATCACGATGAAAGTATTGCGGGGCGGTAACATCATTCCCAATGGTATAACCAAATACATAGTCTAATGCTTCATTTTCTTCAATGTTTTTTGCCGTTTTGCCAATTACAACTGCTAGTTCAGACTCGAATTTCACTTCATGAATATCCCTTGGGATGACAATTTCCTCTCCAGTCCCAATAACTGAAGAGACTGGTTTAAAGAAAAACACCGGTATTTCTGGTAGTTCATTCGGCAGATCCGCTTTGTTTCCTACATAATTCGCACCGATTCCAATAACTTGATTGGGTTGGACGGGTGCTAGCAGCTTAACTTCCTTTATCGAATACGTATCACCGGTATACGTCCATTGTTCAAATAGATTCCCTTGTATTTCGTTAATTTCTTCATTCTCTACGATTCCTATATGCTCTGAATGATTTACATGAAAACGAACAAACTTCATCAAAATCCCTTCTTTCACAAGAGTATGTACCAAGGGCATTCCAGACCAATGGAATGCCCTTAGATTGACTTAAATGGTAATCCCAAACTTCTCTTTGGCTTCAATTCTCCGTTTATGCAAAATGGGTTCTGTATAGCCATTCGGTTGGTCAAATCCTTTGAAGACAAGATCGCATGCAGCTTGGAAAGCAACTGACTCCTCGAAATGACCAGCCATATTACGGTACATGGAATCCCCAGCATTTTGTTCATCAACGACCTTCGCCATCCGCTTCATTGTTTCCAATACTTGTTCCTCCGTACAGATACCATGGTGCAGCCAGTTGGCCATATGTTGACTTGAAATTCTTAGGGTCGCTCTGTCTTCCATTAAACCAATATCATGGTAATCAGGTACTTTAGAGCAGCCAATTCCTTGTTCAACCCAACGTACCACATATCCTAAAATTCCTTGTGCGTTATTATCCAGTTCTTCTTGAATTTCTTCACTACTCCAGTTAATCTCCTTGGCAAGCGGGATTTCAAGAATTTCATCACGGCGGTCAGTTAGTTGTGCCATCAGATCTTTCTGTACCTTTGTAACATCAACTTGATGATAGTGAATCGCATGAAGGGTCGCTCCAGTTGGTGACGGTACCCATGCCGTGTTCGCACCTGCTTTCAAATGCCCAATTTTCTGTTCCAGCATATCTGCCATTAAATCGGGCATGGCCCACATTCCCTTACCAATTTGAGCAACACCTTGGAAGCCAGTTTCAAGACCGGTAGTTACATTGGATGCTTCATAGGCTTTCAACCATGTAGCCGATTTCATGCTTCCTTTACGAATCATTGGTCCAGCGGTCATGGAAGTATGAATTTCATCGCCTGTCCGGTCAAGGAATCCTGTATTGATAAAGACGATCCGTTCTTTGACTTTTTCAATGCAGGCTTTTAAATTAAGTGATGTTCTTCGTTCTTCATCCATTAAGCCAATTTTAATCGTATGTCGTTCCAAACCAAGCAAGTCTTCGATTCGGTCAAACAGCAGATTGGCGAATGCCGCTTCTTCGGATCCGTGCATTTTTGGCTTCACAATATAAATCGAACCCTTTTTGGTATTTTGATAAGTTCCTGTGCCGAGTAATGTATGTTTAGCGATTAAACTCGTCATGACTCCATCAAGTATACCTTCATGAATTTCATTCCCATCACGATCGAGAACCGCATTAATTGTCATAAGATGGCCGACATTTCTAACGAACATCATGGTGCGTCCTGACAGACTCATTTCTTCTCCTGTTGCTGAGGTATAGATTCGGTCTGGGTTCATGGTCCGTGTTGTGAGTTTATTCCCTTTCTTAAACGTTGCAGCTAATTCACCTTTCATAAGCCCAAGCCAATTTTTATAGACAAGCACTTTATCCTCTGCATCCACTGCTGTAACAGAATCTTCGCAGTCCATGATTGTCGTCACTGCCGCTTCAAGAAGAAGGTCTTTCACACCTGCTTTGTCTGTTTTCCCAATGGTATGTCCACTGTCAATCTGAATCTCAATATGCAGCCCATTATTTTTGATAAGAATTGCAGTCGGCTCTTCTGCTTCACCGTTGTATCCAATAAATTGTTCATCATTTTCTAAGTAAGCGTTTTCTCCATTTTCCAACGTAACGACAAGCTGAGCATCTACTACTGCATATGATACGACTTCACTGTGTGAGGCACCAATGATTGGGGCCGCTTCATCAAGCAGCTTTCTGCCATACTCAATGACTTTCTGCCCTCTGACTGGGTTATACCCGCCTGCTTTACTTGCTCCTGCTTCCTCACTGATCGCATCTGACCCGTAAAGAGCATCATATAAACTTCCCCAGCGTGCATTGGCTGCATTAATTGCATAACGAGCATTATTAATAGGAACAACCAGCTGTGGTCCAGCTTGAAAGCGAATTTCATCATCAACATATTTCGTACTGATTTTAAAATCTTCCGCCTCATTTTCTAAATAGCCGATTTCTTTTAGAAAGGCCTTATAGTTGGCTGCATCTTGAATATCATGTTTACGGTGCCATTCATTTATTTGACTTTGCAGTTCATCACGATGTTGAAGTAATGCCTTATTTTTCGGTGTCAATTCTTCGATCAAATCACTGAATCCGTTCCAAAAAGCTTCCTGCTCTACCTCAGAGTTTGGTAAGACTTCCTGATTAATAAACTCATATAATTCATTGGCAACCTGAAGTCTACTAGCCCTTACATAGTTCGTCATCTTGCATCCTCCTTTTATGTTTCTTATTACCAAACAGCGTTTCAATTAAATTCTATTTTTATTTTATCTCATTTTTCAAAATAATTCAAAATATTTTTTCTTTTTATAAAATGGCTGCTTTCTTTTCCATTTTTATCTCGACGCATTTGCCTGGTGAGGGAAATAGCTTGCCTGCATTTAGTAAATTCACTGGATTAAACACACTGCGGATAGTTGTTTGAGCTGCAATTTCTTCTTCATTAAAAACAAACCGCATTTCTTCTCGTTTTTCAATTCCTACCCCGTGCTCTCCAGTAATTGTTCCACCCACTTCTGCACAGGCCTGAAGACAAGCACTTCCAGCTTCTAATGCTTTCTCCGTCTCCCCAGGAATTTTCGCATCGAAGAGAATTAACGGATGCAGATTGCCATCACCTGCATGAAATATATTAGCAATACGGAGTCCTGAGTGTTCACTAATCTGCTCAATTCTCTCGAGAACCTGTGGAAGCTTGCTGCGAGGGATGACCCCATCTTGTACAAGATAATCTGGGGAGATAGCTCCCATAGCACCAAAGCCCGTTTTACGGTTTGCCCACCATCTGCCCCGTTCTTGTTCATCTTGAGCCACCTTGACATCTCGAACCTTAAATAGCCTGCAGACAGAAAGAATTTGATTAATTTGTTCTTCGATTCCTGCAGAAATTCCATCAACTTCAATTAATAAAACAGCAGCAATATTCTTCGGATGTCCGACAGGAAAAGCGGCTGCCTCGACTCCTTCAATCGCTGTTTTATCCATCATCTCAAGTGCTGCCGGGATAATGCC
The DNA here is from genome assembly GCF_038002765.1 of Peribacillus sp. FSL H8-0477. NCBI lineage: Bacteria > Bacillati > Bacillota > Bacilli > Caryophanales > Bacillaceae > Peribacillus > Peribacillus sp. FSL H8-0477. Next base: position 93,123 of record NZ_JBBODE010000001.1, read on the forward strand.
TGCCGATATAATTGCAGACACTGCCTGACTTCCGTCTGTAACATCATCAAAATAAGCCAAAACTGTCTGTTTTGCTTCTGGGTTTTTCAATATTCTAACCGTGATTTTTGTGACGATACCAAGTGTCCCCTCAGAACCCGTAATGAGCCCTAATAAGTCATACCCAGGTGTATCCGGTATTCCGTTATCGCCAATTTCAATAATTTCCCCAGTCGGCAGCACCACTTCAAGACCCAGAATATGATTTGTGGTGACGCCATATTTCAAGCAATGAGCACCGCCTGCATTTTCAGCTACATTACCGCCAATCGTACAGCAGGATTGGCTCGATGGGTCTGGGGCGTAATAATAGCCTTTATCTGAGATTGAGTTGGTAAGCTTCAGATTGACGAAGCCAGGCTCAACTACAGCTCGCCTGTTTTCTAGATCTACACTAATCAGGTTCTTCATTTTGACCAGACTAATAATGACCTCTCCGTTTAAAGGAATCGCACCGCCGCTTAAACCAGTTCCAGCACCCCTGGCTAAAAAAGGAAGCTCATTTTGACAGCAATAGCGAACCAATTCAGCTACCTCTTTTGTATTTTTTGGAAAGACGACAGCTTTTGGTAAATGCTTATGAATGGTGAAGCCATCACAATCGTAAGCAAGCAGGTCTTCTTTCTTATACAAAATAGAACGTGTATTAACTACAATCGCAGCTAACATTTGAATATGCTTGTCCTTACTCTGAATCTGCTTCACCTTCATTGCTTAGCCTCCTGATCTTCTTTTTGATAGGCCCAGTCGAGCAATTGAACCGTATGAACGACTTTTTGATTTTTGCCGTATTTTTTTACGCCCATCGCCATTTGTAACATACAGCCAGGATTCCCCATCGAGATCATCTCCACATCTTCAGGTACATTTGCCATTTTACTTTCTAGTACCTCTCCCGCCATCTCTGGGTTCGTTATATTGTAGATACCAGCACTACCACAGCAACGGTCCGCATTTGGCATATGAACCATTTCTACACCAGGAATATGCAAGAGAATATCTCTCGGCTGCTCCCTGACGCCCTGACCATGCGCTAAATGACAGGCATCGTGATACGTAATCTTTGTATTCAGCTCCGATTTGGGAATTTCATACCCGGTGTCATACAAATATTTGGATATATCTTCTACTTTTGCGGAAAAAGCCTCGGCGCGGTCGTACCATTCCTGATCTTCTTTAAACAATTCCTTGTATTCCTTCATCATGCAGCCACAGCCGGCAGAGTTTAGAATGATTTTCTCACTGTTTTCAAACGCCGTAATATTTTGCTTTGCAAGCTTTCTGCCCGTTTCACGGTCTCCCGCATGAACATGCAAGGCTCCACAACAGGTTTGTTTTTCTGGAATCGTCACATCATTTCCATTTCTGCGTAGTACATTAATGGTCGCTTCATTAATTTCACTAAACATGACATCCATGATGCAGCCCGTCATAAAGGCCACTTCCGCTTTGCTATCTCCTTTTGCTTTAAGTACTTGATCCTTCTTATATTTCTTTCGAACGGGTTTATTTACCTTCGGCATAATCGCTTCCATCTCAACCAAATGCTTAGGCATGATCTTCATCATCCCTGTTTTTCGAACAGTAGTCTGCAGGCCGCTTTTTTGGTAAAACCGAAGCAGACTTCCGACGGTATTTAAACGGTTTTCATGCGGAAATAATCCCTGTAGTAACAATTTACTAACGTTTCCCTTCCATCCTTTTAACGGAATAGCTTGACGAATCTGCCCGCGCGCCTCTTCAATCAACCCTCCAACATCAACATCCGCTGGACAGGCTGTCGTGCAAGCGCGGCAATCGAGACACGCAAAAACAGGATCTGCGAAAGACTCATTCAACGCGATTTTCCCTTCAGCTACGCTTTTGATTAAATGGACACGTCCCCTGGGGGAATGCTGCTCTTGTCCGGTGATTTCATAAGTTGGACATGATTCCAAACACATTCCGCAATGGACACAATCATCCCACTTTTTTTCATCGGGATGGTCTTTAGCAAAATAATTACTCAAACTAGTTTCAGCACATACTGGACTGGATTTCACTGCCGACTGAGTCGCCATTCTTAGATCCCTCCTACGTATCTTTTTTCATTAAGAACGTTATTCGGATCAACTTTTTCTTTAATGTTTTTCAGTAAGAAAAAGTAGGAAGGATTATCATCCCAAATATTGATCTTCAATCGCTCTGGAAACGGCAGATGCTTAACAATCGCATAACCGCCTTTGGCTGAGGTAAGCGTCCTAATTTCTTTGATTGCTGAGAGTATTCGATCAAATTCACCATAAAGATAAACTTGACTAATACCATGTCCCAGTCCCCCATGAGCAAGTATATGAAATTGGGAGCTGTTTAGCTTATCGGTTACTTCAAGTAATTCAAATACATCCATATTTTTAAGTCCAATTTTCACAGCTGCTGATTTGGTCTTATTTACAGTGTCCAATCCAGGGTACAAGTCATAAAAAGCTTGCCAAAATAAGTGAGCATCCTCCTGTTGAAGAATCGAGAAAGTACCCCCTTCAGGTTTCAAATTTTCCAGATAGGTAGTTTGATAGTGAACAGAACTTTCAACATCCTCGAATTGAATAGCTACGGTATACTCCTCTCGTCCGGTCAGCTTCGCTGCAAGAGTTGGGCTAAGAAGTTCAAGAGTTACTGGCTCCATCAACGAATCGAGAACGCTTACAACAAACTGTTTGATTACTTCTAGATTACCTGTCGGGAAAGAGAGTAAAACAAGGCTTTGATAGTTTGCTATCGGTCTTAACTTCAACGTAATTTCGGATACCACTGCGAGCGTTCCCATCGAGCCGATAAAGAGTTTATTCATATCGTATCCTGCTACATTTTTAACAACCTTCCCTCCAGCCCGGATCAGACTGCCATCAGGATAAACAAGCCGCATACCAATCACGACATCTCTCGCTGAACCGTACCCAAGCCGCTTCGGGCCGCTGTCATTCGCTGCAATCACCCCGCCGATACTTGTTTCCTCATTGGCAAAAGGATCAAGGGAAATCATCTGGTTAAAGCCAGCAAGATAGTTCTGTATCTCTAAAAAGGGTGTACCAGCTTTTAAAGTGATGGTCATATCTCCAGGATTATGCTCGACAATCCCCTTATAGTTCTTTAGAGATAGACAAATATCTGCATATTCCACCAGTCCGCCAAACCCCTTCTTTGTGCCGCCGCCTTCAATAATCACTTTTTTTCCGTTTGAATGAGCATAGGAAATAAGATTGCCAATCTCCTCTTCAGTAGTCGGTCGTACTGTCACCTCGGCTCGATTGCCAAGGTCGTGGCTGCTATCATCTAGTAAGATTTTTTCTTTGGAGAAAATAGTATTTAACTGATTCTTCACATTAACTACCAACATGCTCACCTCGCTTAATTCGTCATTGAACGATTCCTATATCATTCTCTTTCGGTCAACTTCTCTCTATTCGACGCATTTTTTAGGCTTTGTAAAAACAAGTCTTCTACAAACAATAAATGCTCGGTCATCATCTGTTTAGCCTCCACAGCACTGCCTGACTCAATGAAAGAAAGTAACTGTTCATGTTGCTGGTTAATTTCTATGATAGCTTGCCCTTGATCTGCAATATATCTGTAAAAGTCAATCATCGTTTGTTTCATGCTCTCTGAGATAAATTCACTCAACTGAATAAAAATATCATTACCTGTCGCAATAGCGATTAGTTTATGAAACTGGTAATCAGCTTCCCATCCATTCACATCTGACAAAAAAAGTGTTTCCTTCATTTTGCTAATATCATTGTCATTTCGAGTCTTCGCTGCGATTTCTACAATGCCTGTCTCCATGATTTTCCTGACCTGAAATAGTTCGGTTAAATCCTTAACGTCAACGGGTATGTTAGTCTGCTTAAAAAGCTTCGTTGAATCAAAACCGCATACATAGGTCCCTTCTCCTTGTTTTACATCAACGAACCCTTTTCCTTTTAAGGCGGTAATGGCGTCTCTAACTGCAGAACGGCCGACCCCGAATAATTCACAAAGCTCACGTACAGAAGGAAGCTTTTCCCCTGCTTGAAAGGTTCCTTCGGTAATCATTTTTTCTATTTTCTCACCAATACGATCCGAAACTTTTTTAATTTCTAACTTTTCAATAACCATGCATGCCTCCTAACTTTAAGTTATCACCTATCTGACAAGTCCCAATTCTACTACCATTAAAACACCCATTATTGGTCAAATCAATCATTTTTTTGAATAATTAAATAATTTTATTAACCTGTACTATATCAATATAATCATTACCGCTAAAGGTTTTATTATTTTTCTGTACAAATATCGACACCTGTTTTATAACAGTTATCCCCAAATCCATAAACTTAATAGAAGATTCAAATGAAGAAAAGAGGAATTCCTTAATATAGGAAGTCCTCTTTTCTCGTTTGACTAATAATTGTTCCAAGGTACTTTAAGATAGCCACTTGGAATCTTATATACCTCAATCGACAACTAAACTAGTATCTAGGTCGTATAAATGACAGGCGACAAAATGATTTTCAGAAACCTCTTGCCACTTTGGCACGACTTCTGAGCAAACCTGCATCGCTTTCGGACAGCGCGTGCGGAAGCGGCAGCCACTCGGGGGATTGATGGGACTTGGTACATCCCCTGTTAAAATAATTCGTTCTCGTGTTCTCTCCATTCTCGGATCTGGAATTGGAATAGCCGAGAGAAGAGCTTGCGTATACGGGTGAAGAGGATCATCATATAATGTTTCACTATCAGCGAGTTCAATCATTGAGCCTAAGTACATCACGATAATACGATCGCTGATGTACTTGACCATTGATAAATCATGTGCAATAAATAAATAGGTTAAATTTTTTTCTAACTGTAAATCCTGCATAAGATTTACAATTTGCGCTTGAATGGAAACATCTAATGCTGCAATCGGCTCATCTGCAATGATAAATTCTGGCTCTACCGCAAGCGCTCTAGCGATTCCGATACGCTGCCGCTGTCCACCACTAAACTCATGAGGATATCGATTTGCATGTTTTTTTGTTAATCCTACAGATTCAAGTAAATCATAGACTCTGCTCTCAATTTCGCGGCGACTTAGCTGCTCCTCATGGTTAGTAATTCCTTCTGCAATACACTCAAGTACCGTCATTCTAGGATTGAGAGATGAGTATGGGTCCTGATAGATCATCTGCATATTCTTCTTTAGTTTTTTACTTTCTTTAGCCGATATGTTCCGACTAATTTCATTCCCACCATAAATAACCTGTCCTGTTGTGGCTTGGTATAACTGAATAATCGTCCGACCGGCTGTTGATTTCCCACATCCAGATTCGCCTACTAAACCAAGTGTTTCCCCTTTATAGATATCAAAAGTTACATCATCCACAGCTTTTAATACTTTTCCTTTACCTACATCAAAATATTTCGTTAAATGTTTAACCTCTATAATCTTTTCTTTTTCTCTCATCCATTGTGCCTCCTGCTCAACCTAGCCACTCAACACGGGGTGCTCGCTCATCTTCTAACCAGCATGAAACGGTATGTGTTTTGGATACCTGAGTTCTACTAGGATTATGATTGTGACAAACCTTCATTACATAGGGGCATCGCGCTGCGAAAGGGCAGCCTTCTGTTAATCTACCTAAATCAGGTGGTGTTCCAGGAATGGGGATTAATCTTGTTGATCGACTCGCATGCAATTTTGGCATCGACAATAATAATCCTCGTGTATAGGGATGCTTCGCCTCATAAAAAATTTCATCGACTAGTCCTGTTTCGACTATTTCACCTGCATACATCACAGCAACTCGCTGCGCCATACTGGCAACTACCCCTAAATCATGCGTAATTAAAATAATCGCGGTTCCCGTTTTTTTCTGTAAATCCTTCATCAAATCTAAAATCTGTGCTTGGATGGTTACATCAAGGGCAGTGGTTGGTTCATCTGCAAGTAAAACATTTGGATTACATGCTAAGGCCATCGCAATCACAACTCTTTGCCTCATTCCACCTGAAAACTGATGAGGAAAGTCTGCCATTCTCTCGACTGCATTAGGAATTCCAACAAGCTCTAGCAGCTCGGTAGTTTTAGCAAACACTTCTTTTTTCCCAAGTCCTTGATGTTTTCTTAACCCTTCCATGATTTGTTTACCAATCTTCATCGTCGGATTAAGGGAGGTCATGGGATCTTGAAAAACCATCGAAATTTCTGATCCACGAATTTTTTGCATGTCTTTATTTGAGTAGGTTAAGAGATTAGTTTCTTCATAAATGATTTTCCCATCAGTAATTTTGCTATTTTGCTTAGGTAATAGTCTCATCAACGCTTTTGCGGTTACAGATTTTCCAGAGCCAGACTCACCGACAATCGCTAACGTTTCCCCTTTTTCAAGTTCAAAGCTAACCCCACGAACGGCCTTGATTTCCCCATCATCATGCGTTTTAAACGAAACATGAAGATTTTCTACTTTTAATGCCGGATTCTCCATACCGGTCTCCCCTCTTACTTTCTCATTTTAGGATCTAGTGCATCACGGAGCCCGTCACCCAGTAAATTAAAGCTAATCATTACCGCACTGATCACAATCGCTGGAAAAAGCAGTTTAAAGGAAAAGAAACGCATCGATTTATAGCCATCTTCAATTAAGACGCCTAAAGAAGCCAGTGGCGGCTGCAGTCCTAAGCCAATAAAGCTTAGAAAGGCTTCAAAAAATATCGCCGTTGGAATGGTGAACATCAGGGTAATAATGATGGCTCCCATCACATTGGGAAGTAAATGTTTCCATATAATTTTAGCATTGGACGTGCCGAGCGTTCTCGCTGCGAGGACATATTCCTGGCCCTTAAGCTGTAGGATTTGCCCGCGAACGACCCGGGCCATTCCTACCCACCCTGTAATCACCATCGCTAAAATGATCGATGTGATGCCGGGTTCGAGAATCAGGATGAACAAAATGATGACGATTAAATTCGGGATCCCAATGAGGACTTCTATAATACGTTGTAAGAACCCATCAACTCGTCCTCCAAAAAATCCTGAAATCCCTCCATACACCACACCAATAATCAGATCCAAGACGGCTGCAACAATCGCAATAAATAAGGAAATCTGAGTAGCCTTCCAGACTCTTGTCCAGAGATCACGACCAAATTCATCCGTGCCAAACCAAAAGTTACTGGTGATTTCTCTCGCCTCATATTGATCCTTTCCGTTCACATCCCTGCCATCAAATCCAAGCCACCCGAGTCCTTCGATCTTAGGAGGGAGGTTTGATAGAGCTAAATCTTGGTCATCGAATGAATGGTTGGATAAAACTGGACCCACTAGCGCCATCAACGAGAGGAAAATAATCGTTATCAGTCCAAGCAAGGATCCTCGATTTTTTTTTAACCTTCTCCACGCTTCATTCCAAAAAGTCACCGGTTCCTCAGGAAAATCCTCATGGATATTTTCCTCTAAAGGAGCATGAACAAATAAATCATCCTCAATCTCTTGCTTTAAACTGCTCACCTTCACGCCCCCCCTTTTATGCTAATACGAGGGTCAATGAGTCCATAAAGGATATCGACAATGAAAACTATCGCAATAAATAAGGCGCTGTACATTAAGGTAACACCCATAATGACACTATAATCATTAACAAGTATAGATTTTGTAAACTGCTCCCCAAGGCCTGGTACCGTAAATATTTTTTCAATAACCAACGTACCTGTCATAATTGCCACTGCTAGTGGTCCCAGCATCGTCACAACCGGAATAATCGCATTACGGATGATATGCTTGAATACAACAGCTTTCTCACTAAGTCCTTTTGCTCTAGCCGTAACAATATAATCCTGACCTAACACTTCAAGCATTTCCGTACGGATAAATCGTGCAACCGTTGCGATGACGGTTACTGATAAAGCCAATGAAGGCATGATGGTATTTTCATACCCCTCCCATAAGGCAGCTGGGAGCCAGCCTAACTTAACCCCCACATAATATTGCAAAAGAGCGGCGAAAACAAAGGATGGAATTGACATCCCCAACACCGCAATCGTTACAGAACCATAATCTAAAAAACTATTATGTTTTAGTGCCGAGATAATCCCAAGCAGCAGACCTACGATCGCACCAAAAATGAGCGCTTGGGATCCGATTAACACAGAAGGACCGATTCGTTCACCGAGAATTTCGTTTACAGACCGTCCTTCATATTGATAAGAAATCCCTAAATCACCTCTAACAAGGTCGCCTAAATAGTTGAGATACTGAATAGCTACAGGCTTATTCAGACCATATTTTTCATTCATAACCTCTAATTGCTCAACCGATAATTTTTCAGGATTTGTAAACGGTGTTCCCGGAAGATACTGCATTAAAAAAAAGGTAATAGACACAACGATAAACAGGGTTATGAACATATAGCCTAGACGTTTAGCTATATAGGTCTTCATCATTTCACCTCTTAATCTAGTTTTGGAAATAAAGACTTATGGTGCTATTCAGCATCTATTTTCGTCCATTTAAAGGAAAAATCCGGTCCACTCGGATGACGCACTAAGCCGTTTATTGTTGATTTTTGCAAAACAGCTAACCCTCTTTGATATAAGGGTGCAATAGCCGCATCTTCAAAAAGCATCTTCTCTGCTTCTAACATCATTTCATAACGCTTGGCTGTATCTTCTTCGCTAGAAATGTTCTTCACCAGAGCATCATACTTAGGATTAGAATAATCCATTCGATTGGCTGACCCCTTCGTTACCCACATTCCGATATAAGTCATTGGATCGATATAATCCGGTCCCCAAGCCGAGATGACCATATCGTATTCAAGTGCCGACTCAAGCTCATACCTTTGTTCGACAGGCACAAGCTTAAGCTTAATTTTTACTTGTGGTAAGTTCTTTTCAAGTTGATTTTTAAGATATTCTGCCGTCTTATCATTGCCTTCTACTGCAGAAACCGTCAACGTAATATTCACTGAATCTTGACCAATTTCCTTTAAGCCCTTAGCGAGATAACTTTGCGCTTCCTTGAGATCCCCGTGATTCAACTCTCCATTTAGTTCTCTGAAGTCTTTACCATCTGGGGAAGTAGAAAAATTCTTTGGCACCAGTCCATACAAAGCTAATGATCCGTTATTTAAAATCCGATCAACATGAGCTTGCTTGTCCCAACTCATATCTATCGCTCGGCGGATATTCTTATTTCCTAAGGCCTTATGATTATGGTTAAAACGCAGAAAGAATATTTCCGAATCAGCCAAGGAACTAAAGTTCTTGTCATCCTTATACTGATCCACAGAGGCTGAGCTAAGATTAATACTATCGACCTTATTAGTATCATAAAGATTTAGCTGGGTTGCAGCTTCTTTCACCACAAATACATTTAATTCATCTAAACTTACTGTATCAGCATCCCAATATTTAGTGTTTTTCTGATACTTCCAACTCGCATCATGTTTCCACTCTGAGAGGATAAATGGACCATTGTATAAAAGATTATCAGCTTCTAAGGCATACTTTTCGCCTTGACTCTCCACAAATTTCTGATTTTGAGGTAAGAAAGTTGGGAAGGTTAATAATTGTCCAAGTAATGCATTCGGAGTGGTTAAGGTAACCTCAAGTGTTTTTTCATCTAGGGCCTTAACACCAAGGCTCTCAGCCTGCTTTTCCCCTTTTACAATTTCACTTGCATGTAAGATATTTGCTGTTTCAAACATACTGCCATATTGTCCTGTTTCTTTAAATACACGTTGCCATGCAAAAACAAAATCAGCAGCGGTAACCGGATCACCATTACTCCAATTAGCATCACGGATCGTAAAGGTATGCACTAAGCCATCCTCGCTTACCTGATCATCCTTAGCCATTGCCAGTTCAGGCTCACTTGCTTTCCCCAATCGATAAAGACCTTCATTAACATTGCTAAGCACCGTAAAGGAAACATTATCATGAGCAAGCGAAGAATCCATCGTTGGAATCTCAGAGGCTTCGACCATATTCAATACTTGCTTTTTTTTAGTTGTTTTCGTATTTTCATTATTTTCTGAAGTAGTATCCTTTGATGAACTGAAGTTACAGCCAGTAAGTACCAGGCCAACTAGTATAAATAACATAAAAAACTTTATCAGTACATGATTACTCAATTAAATCTCCCCTTCCAAAAATTAGTTACATGACATCTTACGGGAAATAAGAGGTTGGTAATCATTACATGCTATAATCTTAGATAGTACGGGTTAGGAGTTGTCTAGCATGCATCGTTTTGTCTATATCCTTTTAGGAACCCTTTTTCTATCATCTTTGGTATCCTTCTTTACTCATTCTTTCAGCCTATTGGTTTGGATCAATACACTTTTTAATTTTTCACTGCTGTTAACCATTATTGGCGCGGCAATGTTAGTCATCCAAGGTGGGTTTTTCAACGCGATAATCAGAAGTTTCAGAACATTTTTCAGAAAGATAAATCCAATGAATCACGTGCTTGAAGAGATTGAAGGAAAAAAGGAGGAATCAACTACCTATCGCATGGCCTCCTTTAGACTAACGCTTCCTTTGGTAGTTTCCGGTTTTGCCCTTTTATTCTTTTCAATTATTTTTTCATGGTATATTTTTTAAATTGGGCCGATGATTAAGAAAGTTCTGATAAGCAAAACCTTTAACTTCCTCTTCCTTATAATGTTTTAATAGCTCGTTAATTAAATTTTGATACATCGCTGAATTCTCTAAATCTTTAATGGTGACCTCCACTCCATCAAAGTCTGAACCTAAACAAATATGATTTACTCCTCCGATTGAACAGAATTGATCAATATGAGTAATCAAATCTCCAATGCTGACCATACCTTCAACTTTTAAATAAAGCGGGTAAAACCCGATGCCAACAAAACCATTCCGCTTAAAAAGGGCTTCTGCCTGTTGATTGGATAAATTACGAGGATGGTCGTAAAGAGCTCTAGAGTTAGAATGACTAGCAATGGGATAGTCTGCAATTTCCAATACACCCCAAAAAGATTTTTCACTTAGATGGGATACATCAGTCTGTACGAACTCCTGATTATTTAAAGTAACAACCATTTCACCTAACTCTGTTAAGCCCGCCCCTCTTTTTTCTTGTACTCCATCTGCACAGAGGTTAGCCCCGTTCCAAGTTAACCCAATTGACATAACGCCCAAGTGATAGAGGATTCTTAATTTAGTCAAATCATCACTAATAACATCTGCACCTTCTAATGTTAGCATCGCACCGATTTCATTGGGTTTGAGATGATCAAAATCGTCCCAACTGGTAATATGTTTCACATTTGAGTGTTTGGCCAAAATTTCTTTGTGAAATATATCAATTTGCTCTAAAGCAACTTGAAATTTTTGTTCCGTTTTTATATAGGCTGGAACAAAGATCGCAAAGCATTGCGCAGACACTTCTCCCGCCTGCAAGCGGCTTAAATTAGTATGAAGCTCTAGTGAATCACTAAATCTCAGCTCTTTAGGCTTATTCCATAAACGTACAAGCGCATCACAATGTGTATCAATAATCTTCAAAAAACTTCATCTCCTTTCACTTCCAACATATGCCCAAATAGCTGTAATAGCGAAGATGAATTACCAACTTTATGCAGATTTTCCTACTACATAAACGGCCTGTTTAGAAGTGTAATTGAGACTTTTCTCTCCTTCCCTAAAAGTTTGTGTAATCAGAAATATATAAATTGTAAAATATTTTCTAAACTTACAAAATATTCAAGTTAGTTGTTCAAGTATAGCATAGTTAGCGTGTTTTAATGTTAGTTAGCAGTTATCTATAAAAATAAGACAAACCCTTATGTTGCGGGCTTGTCTTGGTCATAATGAAGATATACAGGACCTACTTTACTTTTTATTCAATTTCATAGACCATCCAATCAGATTTTTTTCCACCCATTTTGTTATATAACCCTTGAGCGATATTGTTATCTTTTGCTGTTTCCCATGTCATATAAGCGAAGTTTTGCTCCCTTATATACGTTAAACAGGCAGTGAACAATTCTTGTCCTACTTTCTCACCTCTGCTTGATTCGAGGACAAAAAGGTCATTTAAAATGGCGGCTCTTTTTACCTGAAGCGTACTAAAGGTAAAATACAGCGTGGCAAAACCAATAAGCTTTCCGTCTTTTTCCGCTACATACTGTAGGCCAATAAAAGGATTATTGAATAGGTGAGTAATCAGTTGTTTCAATTCAGTTTCATCAGGCTGCGGTTGTTTGTAGAAGTCTACTATGTAGTTGACCATTAAATCGTATAATTGCGAAAGATCATTGGGAACCGCCGTTCGGTATAGGACAGATGACAGTTGAATCAGCTCCAGACTACTTATAATTTTCAGCTAAATATCATGGCTTTAGATGGCTTTTAACACGCTAAGTAAATGTTCTTTGAACGCCTTCCGGTTAATTTCTTTCCACCTCCTCATTCTATCGTATACCTAAAATTATTTCCTTTTTTATGATTGTAGTAATCACAATCCCAATCATCATAATTTCGATTATTTCTTTTGGTTGCATTAAATTTCCTTCCGATCAATAACGTAATAGACTATTTCTATACGTATCAAAAATCGGAAACCTCTTGTCATTTACAGGCACTCAAAACAATTCAGCAAAAGCCATAAAAAAAACAAACCAGGCGATTAGCCAGGTTTGTTTTTTAGTTGAACAGCTTAGCCGCGTCTTCCGCCTCTGCCGCCACGTTTTGTTTCTGTGCTGCGTTTAAGTGTAGTTAAGTTCTCTTCGCTTGTTTTCAAGAAGCGAACCATTTTATCTTCAAAGTTCTCTTTTGGTTGGAACTTACCTTTTGAGCGTACATCTTTAGAACGACTGTCTCCAGGTCTTCCCGGACGTGCTGGACGTTGGGAATAAGAAGAAGTTTGTCCTTCAGGTCTATCAATTGCTTTTTTTATCGACAAGGCTGTTTTACCATCTTTTTCGCTGATTACTTTTACTTCAATCTGGTCGCCTATTTTTAGATGGTCATTAACGTCTTTTACATAACTGTCGGCTACTTCACTAATGTGCACAAGACCTGTTAAGCCTCCTGGTAGTTCTACAAACGCACCAAAATTAGTGATACCCGTTACTTTACCTGTTACTTTACTGCCTACTTCGATTGACATGGAAATAATAATCCCCCTTAATAATGTTTAGCACACTTTATTATACCAAACTGAAAAACCAATTCCACTACTTTTACCTTAATTCCATAGATAAACTGCGAAATGTTCCATTTAAAGCACATTGATGATGCTTAACCAGCCCTTTTATAAATGCTTTTAAGTAACAAAAAAATAATCAGTAACTTATCATCGTATTTTTTTGCCGTATATTGACTATAAATGGACTTGCAAACAATTCATTCATGCACAAAAAAACGAAAAATTATACCTATCTCCATTATATATCAAATAATTCTCTTTACAAAGCCCTTATTGACATCCGAGGAATATTTTCATAATTGAAACGAAGTTCAGAAGTGAAAGTTGTGAGCATCCAGAGTGCGAGGAAATATGTCAGTGAATACCTATCCTATTTATTAAATGACACGATTAAAGATTTCTCCGCCGCCATTTGTATGAATAATTTTTAGTCGGTTCGTTTTTTTAACAAAGATTGATTTATATTGATGATCGTCACCTTTTAATAAAAGGACACGCTTTCCTGTATTTTCAGTTACGGTACTAATCGTATAATCCTGTTTATCAACTTGTTTCATAAGCGTTTTATATTCAGGTAAAGAAGACCAATTATTCTGGTTAACCGTAGCTGTACTAAGATTGACTTCATTTTGAGTATTATTTTTTTGCTTTCGTCAGCACTAGTACAAGCGGTTAGCAAGGTTGCAGCCGCAGCTAGTGCAATCATTGATTTATACATTCTTTTAAACATCTCCTAATCGTTCTTTAAAAAGTAAAAAATATTCAATAGGTATTCAATGAATCTTTAGTATGATAATTGCCAGCACAAATCTAAAAAAGTGAGGATAAACCCTCTCCAGGTTAATCCTCACTTTAGTTATAAATCATTAGTAGAAAACGTGTCTCCACCCTTAATAGTACCGTTTTGGAAGCCTTTATAAAACCAACGCTTTCTTTGTTCAGAGGTTCCGTGCGTAAAGCTGTCTGGGACAACATATCCGCGGGATCTCTTTTGAATCGTATCATCACCTACACCACTTGCTGCCTTGAGCGCCTCTTCTAAATCACCTTCTTCGAGAAGATTCTCGCCTTGTACGTGATTTGCCCAAACACCAGCAAGGTAATCAGCTTGTAATTCTAATCGCACAGAATATTTATTGTATTCCTTTTCACTCACACTCGAACGACTGGGCATTTCCTTTTCTGATGTCCCTAGAAGAGTTTGAATATGATGGCCAACTTCATGAGCAATCACATATGCCATGGCAAAATCCCCTGGTGCCTGAAATTGATTTTTCAGCTCTTGATAAAAACTTAAATCGATATATAATTTCATATCACCTGGGCAGTAAAATGGTCCAACGGATGAACCAGCTGTTCCGCACGCAGAATCAACACTGCCGCTGTACAACACCAACTTCGGCTCTTTATATTCTAATCCTTGTTCACGAAATTCCTCGGTCCAAACTCGTTCCGTATCTGCAAGTACGACCGAAACAAATTGGGCAAGTTCTTTTTCTTCTTGCGTTTCATCATAAGGCGCGCTGTTGTTTTGATCGGTAGACCCGATATTTCCTAATAATTCACCTGGATCTCCTCCAAGCAGCGTAACTATAATTACAATTACTAAGCCAAGACCACCGCCAATACCAGCGATTCCCTTACCGCTCATCCCTCTTCGATCCTCAACATTTGAACTTGCTTGCCTTTCCTTCCACTTCATACTACTTCCTCCTAAGCAACTATATGTAACACGTCTTTCCTCCTTCTCTATACCCGCTGTTCAGAAGCAGGAAAACCTTTCTCAAAAATAAAGAGGAAAGCAAATTCGGTATGACCCGTATTCACAATCCTCTTAATTAATCTATGTAATTATTTTAGGATGATTCTGCCTTGAATATCCGTTTTTTTCTTTACCGTAACTGTTTTAACTTTCCCAGTTTTCGACTTTCTTCCATCTATACTGAACCATTGCTGCATTTTTACATTATAAGTTTTATATTGATTCCGTATTTGGAATACTCCGGTTTTTCCCTTTGGAATTTTTCTGGTAACCGTAGTAGATAATGTCGATTCCCTTGTTAAATTCCCTTCAAGACCTATTTCAATTGCTTTAACTGGGAGTCCAGCACTTCCAGTAATCGACCAGCCGCTTTTCGTTGTATACTTCTTTTTCATAGTAGCTGCGCCAACAACTGTTCCTTTTTGACTTTTCCAATTGCTATACGATGTAGACTTATAGGTTTTCTTTCCCGTTTGCATCCAGTAGGTGTAGGTTGGTTCATTTCCGCTCAACGCTTTTGAGTTAGAAGGAGCTGCAAATACGGTTGATACGAGTAATACAAGCATAGCTAGAGTTACATATACGTTCTTTTTCAAAAAAACACACCTCATTTTATATAGTATGAATGACATTCACATTATAATAATATACTAATTAAATGAGGTGACATATAGGAATATTTACGTAATTTTACCAATATACCATTGCTTTCGAATAGGTACTTTTTTCCCACGAACTAAAAAAAGCTGCCGCAGCAACTTTTTTATTTAAATGACAATTCCATACTTTCTGCAAGAACGTTTGGAATTTCTGATAAGTCATGAACCGGTTTGTATAGTGGATGCGCTTGATCAATTTCATAATGATCAGCTTGCCAAGTGTCCCTCACTACATGAATCCCCATTATTTCGTTCTCTAAAGCAGGGTAAATATCACTCTTTAACGAGTTGCCAATCATGGCATACTCATTATGGCCATGTCTATCCATAACGGCACGTAAGGTACTGGGTGTTTTATACGGATAAACGTATGTTTCATCCATAAACTCTGCGACACCGGATTGTTCAATCCGTCTTTTTTGAACGGCTTCGTCACCTGCTGTTAAAATCGCCATCGAATATCCTTCATTCTTAAGCTGTTGGATTACCTCTACTGAACCCGGGACATTTTCATACTTCCGAATATAAATATCCTGAACTACTTCCTTTATTTCTTGCTGAAGAGAAGGATTCGACATCATTCCATGTTCTTTAAAATATTCAGCAGAAGTCGTTAACCAGCTTTGTTCATATCTCGGTGGTAAAAAACCATACTTTTCAATTAAACTTATATCAATCAGAGCTTGACGATTTAAAATATCATTTACCTGAAGGACGTCACCGAACAACTCCCTTGAGATAATCTCAGCACAAAGCGTATTAGATTTTTTGAATTCTGGATACGTAGTAATAAGCGTATCGTCTAAATCCCAGATTAAGAATTTCTCTTTCATGATGCAGCAGACCTCCATTATGAATTTACAGAAACTACTTCTCTATTAAATGAGTTTAGCCTGTTTATCTTCCTATTCTACACCTTCTAGCAGAGAAAGCATTTACATTTGCTTAGTATACCTAGACATGATTTCATCCGCAACATCCTCTATTGACTTTCCATTCGTATATACCACCTGCTTCGCCAGAACTTTGTTTGATGGATGCCTTATAAAGTGTTCATTCACATCTAAAACCTCTTGATCCGTCGTAAACTCGCGCAGCCGTTGATTTAAAACCTTTACAGACTCCTCATCGTCCGGACTTGGAAGGAGCAAGAAAACATGCTGAAATTTTTCTAAAGCCCCTTTTACTTTTTCTAATAGTTTCGCCTCTTCATACACCGAATGTCCTCCGTCAAAATCAATAACATGGTTTTCATAGTCTTGCATAACCCGAACAACAGTATGGGCTTCAAATGGCTTCCAATACTGATAGACACCACTAAACCCATCTCGTTTCTTAATTTCATCTTGAACTTCTTTCTCATAACCGATTTCCTCATAGTAAGAAAACCGAACATCATCTATCGAACATAGTGGAATAATTAATTTTTCCGAAATGATTTCCGCTACTGATGTTTTTCCAGAACAAATTGGTCCAATCAAAATAATCGTTTTATCAGCCGCCATATTCATCACTCCTACACATGGCTATCTACCATAATTATCCTACCAACTATATTACTATACAATCATCTCTTCCATCGAGTTTTTTGTTAACAAAATGAATAGTTTGGTAAATAAACAGAGAAGCTAGAGTAACGTAGGAGGTAAAAAAAATGAATAACACTTATGAGGAATGTATCCAAGCTTATTTAGTCTGCATAATTCCATGTATTCGCACATCTAGGTTTCTAGAAGTCTCCCTAATCCCTCAGCAGGTATCTTGTTTGCTGTTTTTAAAAATGACTCGCTTTCTTTGATCGCTGCCTAATTAAGGCGGGGAACTCACGTTGAATTTCCTGAAAACCTCAATAATCCCGTCTGAAGTCTTCATATTCCCGTCTGGGCCTAGCGTATTCCCGTCTACGCACCACGGATTCCCGTCTAGCGGTGTGTTATTCCCGTCTGAGGGTCTGGAAGCTTTCGTGAATCCCCCAGCAGGTATCTTGTTTAGCAGTTTTTAAAAATGTCTCGCTTTCTTTGATCGCTGCCTCATTTAGGCGGGGAATTCACGTTGATTTTCCTGAAAAACAGTCAAGTCCTTATTATTGTGTAAATTCGTTAACAATGTTTTCACTCTGATTAATTGGACGCTTTCAAACGGATAAAAAACTGTTTTTAGAGTTGCACAAAACCCTAACCTTACACTTTTTTTTGGAAACTTCCATGGCCATTTTCTCTCGCATTCGGGCAGAGCTGTCAAAGGCTTTTCACTTTGACAGCCCTGTTTGAATGTGAAATGATTCATGATGGAAGTTTTGAAAAATAACTACTTCGACAATGCTTTTTTCTTGTCGTAAACTGTGTCTTGATATTGCATTAAGAGAGCACCTACTAATCGGAAAGCAGATTGGGTATTAGGAAAGATCCGGATTACTCTTTCTCTTCTGCGTACTTCTTGATTTAAACGCTCCAGCGAATTTGTACTACGAATGTGCTGCCTGATTTTTTCAGGGTGATTCATGTATTGAATGGTGTCTTCGAACCCTTCATCCAAAATTTGAAGGGCTTTTTCATATTTTGATTCCTCACCAAATTTATTTATTAACTCCGTTTTAAATAGACGAATATCATCTATCGTGACTGCTTCAAATACCCGTTTAATCATCAAGCGAATATCAGATGATCCCTTTTTAGGCAGTTTTTCGATAATGTTCCGTTTAAAATGGACATTGCACCGTTGCCAGCTGGTCCCAATGAATTCCCGTTGGACTGCTTTGACTAACCCTTGATGGGCATCAGAAATCACCAGTTTCGGGGATTGAAGACCGCGGGATTTTAGTTGCTTAAAGAACTGTGACCAAGATTCAAAGCTTTCTACATGATCTACATGGAGCCCTAGAATCTCTCGCTTATTCTGTTCCGTAAGGGCAGTCGCAATATATACGGCTTTTGAGACAACTTGATGGTGCTCACGCACCTTGATATACATGGCATCTACGAAAACAAAGGGGTAGTACGTGGTATTGAGGGGCCTCCCTGCCCAGCCATTAACAATGGGATCAAGCTTTTCAGTCAGCGATGAAACGAAGGATTTTGAGACATTTTCACCGCATAGCTGTTCGACAATATGAGTAACCTTTCGTGTAGAAACTCCATTGATTACCATCTCTAACATGGAAAGGACGAGCGCTTGATCGACCCGAGCATATTTTTCAAATACAGAAGGGGAAAAGTCGCCATTACGTGTTCTAGGGACCTTCAATTTAATCTTGCCAATACTCATCGTAAAATCACGTTCATAATAGCCATTTCGATAATCCTGACGCTCGGTAGAGCGCTCATAAGATGAAACTTGTAGATGGTTGTCTCTCTCTTTCTCCATAAACTCATTTAAGATCAACACAACCGCTGATTTAATCACGGCATCAAGATTAGAATTCATAATGGAAAGTTTTAAAAGATCGATATCAAGGTTAAACTGTAACTGAGTCATTATATTCCCTCTTTTCAATGTGTTTTCATGGTGAAAACATTGTTTCCAAGAGCGAATAAAATGACTCTCTTTTTTTACACAATTATATGGACTTAATCTGAAAAACGTATTAATCCCGTCTAAGGTCGTCATATTCCCGTCTGGGCCTAGCTTATTCCCGTCTTCACACCATGTATTCCCGTCTAGCGGTGCGTTATTCCCGTCTGAGGGTCTAGATGCTTACGTTAATCCCCCAGCAGATATCTTGTTTAGCAGTTTTTTTAAAATGACTCGCTTTCTTTGATCGCTGTTGGGGAATTCACGTTGATTTTCCTGAAAAACGTATTAATCCCGTCTGGGCCTAGCGTATTCCCGTCTACGCACCACGGATTCCCGTCTAGCGGTGCATTATTCCCGTCTGAGGTCTGGGTTTAGCTGTTTGTCGGGGGGGGCTACTATCATAATTACTTCTTTTTCTTTAGTTTCTCAGGGTTTTTCACTTTTATCGAAACGACTTCTCCGCAGTCTAAACAAACGGTAAAGATTCTCTCTGAGCCAATGGACAGTTTCTTATCCATAGGGCGAAGATTAACGAAGTCCATTGCTTGTACAAAGGATTTCCCTTCACAACTTTTGCATTGCATTGCTAAATTAGTCATTTTTATTCCTCCTTTTATATCTCTTTTTACGTTTATTAGTGTAATAGGTTTCATGTCCTACTTACGTTGTCTAACATATTGATAGTTCTCGTTTGAAGTACTTTCATATACACTTAAAGAATATGGATATTGGGAGGAAATCGCATGAGAAAATTTTTAAAAATTAGTGCCCTACTTGCAGTCATTTTACTCGTTGGCGGTTTTGCTGGGTTTTATTTCTGGTCACAATTTACGTACGATGGTACGGATCAGTTAGAAACGCTTGTCCCTATTGATGAGATTGACGTAGTCGATAATTGGCTGGTACTCACTCCCGAGGAGAAAGCAGAAGGAGGAATTGTATTATATCCAGGAGCAAAAGTGGAACCTGCTGCCTATCGATATTATGCACAAGGATTGGCTGATGCCGGTTATCTGGTTGTTATTCCACAAATGACATTTAATTTCGCTATCTTTAATCAAAATATTGCGGAGGATGTGATGGAGCAATACCCTGAGATAAAAAATTGGTATGTGGAGGGTCATTCTCTTGGGGGTGTGGCTGCATCAGGTTTTGCCTATACCCATCAAGAAGAAATTAGCGGTGTTATATTACTAGGTTCCTATCCGGCTGATTCAACTGACTTCTCTGATACTGACATACCGATGCTTTCATTGTTTGCCGAACATGATGGATTAACCACCCCAGAAAAAATTAAAGAAACAAAATCCTTATTATCTACCGATGTATTATTACATCAAATTGAAGGCGGTAATCATGCTGGTTTCGGGATGTATGGGTCACAAAAAGGGGATAAGAACGCCACAATCTCTGTAAAAGATCAACAGGATGAAATGATAAAAACGACTACGGCTTGGCTCAAAAAATATGATAAAGAATAACCCTTCTGCTTCTGCAAGAGGGTTATTTTTTACTTGAATATTGCTTTAGCAGGCTGCTCCGTAAACTAGAAGATAAGGCATCCACTGCTAAAACTTTTTCAAGCTTTTCTTTATTTATTTTATCAAAAAACTTCACGTCATTGACCAATGAAACAGGTACTTGCTCTGCATGTGGTTCAAGAAGTACTAAATTATCTTGTTGACTCACGTTTCCTTCTTCTAAAACTCTAAATAGAAATCCAGTATAGCCAGTGTCTCTCATACGTACAACTAAATCTGGGACCTCATATTTGGCGGCTAATTTGTAGCAGGGATTTCTTGGTTCAGATACTTGAATGACTGCGCCTCCGAATGAAAATACATCTCCAATGTGTGCCTCTTGCTCAGTCAATCCCACAACCGTTATATTTTCACCAAACAAAGCCACTTCTTCCATTCTTGTAAAAATACCATTCCAATAGCTGTAGTAATCATAAGGATACAAACATAAAGCTTTATCTTCACCTCCATGATCCTTAAACGCCTGCTCATCACCTTGTAAGCCTCTTTTCCCCAAAAAAACAGGCCCTTTAATCGATTGTTTTCCAATAGCAGATTCAAAACTACGCTTCCCATACGTATGTGTTTCAATCTTGCCTATGTTAAGTGACTTCACCTGATAACTTGTTTTTTGCACATAATCCCCCCATCTCTTTTAATTCCCATTTTATCCTACATAAATCAGATTTTCTATGTTCGATAAGTGATTTTTTAATTAAATACATATAAATCTCATTGAAAAATCTAGCCTTCATCCTTAAGTTCCATAAAGGGTCGTGTACCCACCTCAGCTTTTTGTGTCAGAATATTCTTTTCTTCGCCTTTCTTACATAATCAGTCGGACTATGGAAAAAATGAACAGTATACATTTATTGTTTTTTTGAAAGTGGGTTTGTTATGCCTTTTCGTCGTTTTAAACAAAAAAATACTCGTGACTCTAATCAACTTTCTTCTAATTTAAATCAGAATATACATACATTTAAGCTTGCTTTTGCGGATTGCTCAGATATCGTATTTCGTCCGTTTTTAATTAATGGTGAAAAAAAAGCCATGATGATTTATTTTGTAGGGTTGGTTGACTTTCCAGAATTAGATACAAATGTACTGTCACCATTAATGGAGAAGAACGAATCGCAAGAAAAAGATATGGCACAGTGGATACAGGAAAAACTATCTGTTGCCAAGGTATCGGCAATAACCTCCATTGAAGCGTGCATCCAGGAAATCTCAATGGGAAACACCCTTTTACTTGTCGAACACGAAAAAATGGGTGCAGCCATTGAACTAGTTGGATATGAGAAACGTTCTATAGAAGAGCCATCTTCTGAGCAGGTAGTAAAAGGTCCACGAGATGGATTTACTGAAACCATAAACGTAAATATTGCTTTAATTAGACGAAGAATCAGAAATCCAAAATTAAAAGTAAAAACGTTAAAAATTGGACGGAGCAGTCAAACCGATGTTTCCATGATGTATATAAGCAACCTTGCCAATGAATCATTAGTTACTGAAGTCTATGACCGTTTAAAACGGATTGATATCGATGGAGTAATCGAAACACAATCTATTGAAGAACTGATAGAAGATCACCCTTTTTCTCCGTTCCCACAGATACTTAGTACAGAACGACCTGATACCTGTGCAGCAAGCCTTTTAGAAGGCAGAGTGGTTATTCTGGTTGATGGAAATCCCTTTGTAATGATTGCGCCCACTACACTTTTATCGCTGCTTCAATCAAGTGAAGATTATTATCAGCGGTATATTTTAGGATCTGCCGTGCGACTTTTACGATATTTTTATGTTGGGATTTCTTTACTGCTTCCGTCACTCTACGTGGCTGTTTTAAGTTTTCACCAAGAAATGCTGCCGACTAAGTTAATTATTAGTATTTCTACCTCTCGGGAAATCGTTCCTTTCCCCGCAATTGTTGAAGCAATAATAATGGAAGTTACCTTTGAAGCTCTTCGCGAGGCTGGGGTAAGACTTCCGAAACAAATTGGGTCAGCCGTCAGTATTGCCGGTGCTTTAGTTGTTGGTCAAGCAGCGATTCAGGCTGGGATCGTTTCGCCTCCAATGGTGATGGTGGTAGCATTAACGGGAATCGCCTCCTTTACGATTCCTAGATACAATCTTGGAGCAACATTTAGGCTATTGCGCTTTCCAATGATTGCGCTCGCTGGAACATTAGGCATCTTGGGAATCATGCTGGGTCTGCTCGTGATTCTGACACATCTATGTACGTTAAGATCATTTGGGGTACCTTATCTTTCTGGTATAGCTCCTATGCAAAAAAACAGCTTCAAGGATTTCCTAATTCGCGCTCCATGGTGGATGCAATCAACACGTCCTCATTTTACCGGTAAGTACAACAAATTCAGACAAGGACCTAATCAAAAACCAGGTCCTCAACAAGGCGGTGATTAATCTGGACAGATCCGAAAAAATTTCATCCTTTCAATTAGGGATACTCATTTATTCAGCTATAGCCGTTACGGCCATTCTCTATTTACCCGCAGCTAGTTATAGTTCTGCCGAACGAGATTTTTGGTTTTCCCCAATTATTTCGTCACTTTTTGGTGTGCTTACCGTCTTTTCAGTCACTCAATTAGGCAGCTATTATCCAAATGATACCTTAATTCAATACAGTAATAAAATCATTGGAAAAATTGCCGGTAAAATTTTGGGCGCACTATTCCTCATATATACCTTAAGTGTAGCTATTCAAGTAACCTGGCAATATGGGGAGTTCGTCAATGCTTACTTTCTCCCGCGTACTCCCCGGGTTGTTGTACTTGGAAGTATGGCCTTGATTTGTGCCTATGCCATTCGTCAAGGGGTTGAAGTCATTGCAAGACTGGCACAAATTCTAACGCCCGTTATCTTTCTTGTGTTCATTTTAGTATTTATCCTACTTCTTCCGGATGTAAATATAAACCATATTTTCCCCATCTTTGGTAACGGGCTGATGCCAGCCATAAAAGGAGCATACTTTTCTAATCTTTGGTTCGGTGAATTTATTGTACTGGCTTTTTTCCTTCCTAGATTAAAAGACCAAAAAAATATAAAAAAATGGTCCTTCATATCCTTATTATTTGTCACCATGACCTTGGTATTAATGAATATTATCTCCCTTTTAACCTTAGGGACTTCAACTGGGGAGTTGAATGCTCCGCTCATTAATGCCATCCAATATATAGATATCGGCAATTTCGTAACCCATATTGAAGCGGTTGTCATGGCGTTTTGGATTGCAGGAGCCTTTATCAAAATAAATGTATTCTATTATGTGCTGACAATCGGCACCTCTCAATGGCTGAATCTAACTGACTATCGACCAATCGTATTTCCAGTATTATTTTTAAATGTATTACTGGCCATTTGGTTTGTACCAAATGTTTCAGCTTATCACGTATACATGCATACAATTGTTGGAATACTCGGTCCGATCATTTATACGTTTCTCCCCTTATTTCTTCTTCTTATCGCTTTTATAAGGAAAGGATGGTAAGACAGTTATGACCTATAAGCCGATCTGCCTGATTCTAGTAAGCTCTTTGCTGCTTACTGGGTGCTGGGACCGTAAAGAGCTAAATGAGATAGCTTTAGTAAGAGGCATCGGAATTGATATGCTCGAAAATGGCCAAATCGAAATAAGTGTTGAAATATCTGTTCCGAAAACTCCTAGCGGGGCTGGAAGTGAAACCGAAGGAACGGCTCTCGGCAGTGGAGGAATTACGCTTCCTATCGTTCGAACAGGACGTGGAGTGACCATTCCGGATGCATTAGAAAAACTTCAGAAAGTCGTTCCTAGAAAAATTTTTTGGGGACACACAGAGGTCATCATTATCAATGAAAAACTTGCAAAGACTGGGCTGAGAGACAAAATGGATTATTTTGTGAGAAATCCGCGGTTTCGTCTTCATGCATATGTATTTATTACAAAAGGAAAAGCCAAAGATATGTTAGGGCTAGAAACTTCTCTTTACAGCCCGTCAGAAGTTCTTTCAGATTTCTCAGAAGAAACAGTGATGTTACATGTGACTTTAATCAACTTACTAGACATGCTTAATTCAGGTGATGTGTCTATTCCCATGATTAAAAAAGTTCCACCTCAAAAGAAATCCAAACCGGAGCAAACCATTCCGTTTATTCTGGAATCAGCCATTTTTAAAGATGATAAGATGGTAGGTACGATTGATGACAAATTAACAAGAGGTGTAAAATGGATACAAAACGATATAGAGGAATCTCAGGTAACTGTCCATACTAAAAATGGGAACGGATATATTTCCATGACGCTCCTGCGGGCCGAGACGACACTAGAACCCGTCATTAAGGATAACAAATGGAAAATGATCATCAAAGCTCATACGGAAGACGATATCATCATGAACGAAAGTCAAATGAACTTAAAAGACCCAAAAAATATCATAATTATTGAAAAAGAACTAGAGGGGAAGCTAAAAGCACGCTTGCAAAATACGTTAGACAAAGTACAAAAGGAATACAGAGCAGACATCTTTGGATTTGGTGAAGCGTTTCATCGAAAATATCCAAAACAATGGAATGAATCAAAGAATCATTGGGACGACATTTATCCTAACCTAGAAGTGGAATATGATATCCATGCTAACGTACTAAGAACCGGAGCGGGATCTGCACATTAATGAGGTGAAGAATATGAAATGGCTATATAGTATTGCGGTCACATTCGTGATTGTTCTGATTGCCTTATTCGAATGGCCCCGCTTGAAAAAGGATAGAAAGAAGGAAAAACAATTTTTTTTAGTGATATTGGCCTTAGACTGGGTCTTTGCGATTATTCTTCTTTTTTATCCAGATCTGCCCAGTCCCTATCTTAAACTGATCCCTTTAGCAGATTACATGGAAAATAAGCTAAAATGAAAAGGAATCTACTTATCCTCGTCGAATACTACCTTAAAATGTGTTAGTTGAGGAGGAGTCAAGTATGAAAAGACAGGTATGTTTGCTTCTTATCATTGCCTTTTTAGCTGGGTGCAGCGAAAAGACAGATCATGAGACCACTACGTCACAAACAGACATAAAACGATTAGAACAACAGGTAGAGAGTCTCATAAAAGAAAGAGATCAATCCATTCTCGTACAAGAAGCATTTGCTGAGACGAGTTCGCTTTCCTTTGATTTTATGACTGCTTTGAAAACAGCTGATCTTTCCCTGCTAAAATCCGTCATTTCCACGGAATTTGAATATAAAATTACGGATGACCAGTGGTTATATAGATTGAGTGAAAAAATTGACGGCAACTCTCACATTCCGATTTATGATAAAACGAAAGAAATTGAAAATTGGCATATAACGTACTACGGAGCTCTGGATGAAAATATCGGCAATAGCATTCGTGTATTCATTAAAGGGAATGACGAGTCAGGCCCACCTGCGATGATTAATTTAAACTTTAAACAAGTTGACGGTGAGTGGAAAATTATTGGTTTAAATACGGATGTTTAACGTTGAATCACACAAATTTTATAGCTTTTTTTACAAATTTTCCATTTCTTCGAATGCTCTCCCCTAACACACATAAAGTCTCTCGACGAACTGTACCCCAATGATACGTAATTGAACCATTGGAGGTGCAGTTTTCTATGCCTAGATTTACTTCTAACAAAAAAATATAACAAATTTCATGTTGACTCTAACGTTACGTCATGTTTTATAGTTAGTAAGTGAAGGGAGTCGCGAGCAATGAAAGTAAAAGAAGTCTCACAGTTAACTGGTATCAGTGTACGTACACTTCATTATTATGACGACATTGGCTTGCTTACACCGGATCATACGACCGAGGCTGGATATCGTCTTTATTCGGACGATAATTTAGCGACGTTACAGCAAATATTGTTCTTTCGTGAACTCGACTTTCCTTTAAAAAAGATAAAGGAGCTGCTGAGGAGTCCTACGTTTGACAGGCAGAAAGCCTTTGAATTACAGAGAAAAATGCTCATCACAAAACGTAAACAGCTTGATAGGATGATCCAAACGATTGATAAGTCAATCCTAAATGGAAAGGGTGAATTAGTAATGACCAAAGAAGAGAAGTTTGAAGGCTTTGATTTTAGCAAGAACCCCTACGAACAAGAAGCCAGGGAGCGTTGGGGTGACAAAGCGGTAGATGAAGCGAACAAAAAAGGACCGGAACTAAGAGAAAAAATGAACGAAATTTACATTAAACTAGCAGGTCTTCGCCATTTACCCCCGGAATCCCCTCAAGCACAAGCAGGAATTGAACAATGGTTTACTTATTTGAATAAAATAGGCACATACTCATTAGCGGCCTTCGCAAGTTTAGGACAAATGTACGTAGATGATGAACGATTTAGGAAGAATACCGATCAGTTCGGCGAGGGACTGGCGGAGTTTATGCGTGATGCTATGGAAATGTATGCAAAATTAAATAATGGTTAGTAGAACTTTGGAAGAATCAATTTCCACTACGTTCACACGAAAATGAACGAACTTAAAAAGCCCAAATTCTCAATGGACTACTGAGAATTTGGGCTTATATCTTTAATTTCGGATTAGATAATCGAATGCACCTAAGGCAGCAGTCGCACCTGATCCCATGGAAATGATAATCTGTTTATATGCACTGTTCGTACAGTCGCCTGCAGCAAACACCCCTGGTAAGTTTGTAGCTCCACGTTTATCTACTACAATCTCACCACGTTCACGCTCAATCGTTTCACCCAACCAATCGGTATTAGGTACAAGGCCGATTTGAACAAACACACCCTGCAATTCAATATGACTGGTTTCTTCTGTATCGCGGTCAACGTACGTAATCCCGTTTACCTTATCAGTACCAGTAATTTCTTTTGTTTGAACATTCTTTATGACTGTTACATTCGGCAGACTGTAAAGCCTCTCCTGCAGGACCGAGTCTGCTTTCAGCTCTGGCAAGTATTCCAGAACGGTTACATGTTTCACAATACCTGCTAGATCAATCGCTGCCTCAATACCAGAATTACCGCCGCCAATAACGGCTACGTGTTTTCCTGCGAACAATGGACCGTCACAATGAGGACAGTATGCTACCCCTTTGTTCTTGAATTCTGCTTCGCCAGGTACTCCAACATTGCGCCAGCGGGCACCTGTTGAAAGGATGACTGCTTTACTCTTTAAAACAGCCCCGTTTTCAAGTTCAATTTCAATCAATTCTTTCTTTTCTAATCTTTTGGCACGCTGTAAATTCATGATATCAATATCATACTCTTTTACATGTTCCTCAAGCGTTGCTGCAAGCTTAGGACCTTCAGTATATTTCATACTGATAAAGTTCTCAATCCCCATGGTGTCCATGATTTGACCGCCAAAGCGTTCAGCCACAATACCTGTACGAATACCTTTACGTGCTGCATAGATTGCTGCACTCGCACCGGCTGGACCTCCCCCAACAACAAGCATATCGAATGGTTCTTTATTAGCCAGCTCTGAGGCATCGGGAGTACTACCTATTTTCGCCAGCATTTCTTCAAGTGTCATACGTCCACTGCCAAACGATTCACCATTTAGGAAAACTGTTGGTACGGCCATTATGTTTTTGCTTTCCACTTCTTCTTTGAAAGCTGCACCGTCAATCATGGTATGTGTAATGCCAGGGTTCAGGATGCTCATCAAGTTCAGGGCCTGCACAACATCGGGACAATTGTGGCAAGTTAGACTAATATACGATTCAAAGTGATAGTCGCCTTTAATAGCTTTCACTTGATCAATTACTTTTTGGTCAACCTTTGGAGCTCTTCCGCTAACCTGTAGCAGAGCTAATACTAAAGAAGTAAATTCATGTCCCAAAGGGATACCAGCAAACGTTACCCCGGTATCTTCACCGATACGATTCACACTAAAACTTGGTGTTCTTTGTAATTCTGTTTTCTCTATCTTGATTTTGGATGACATGGATGCTAATTCTTCTACCAGTTCTAGCATGTCACGGGAGACATTATCTGAGCCTGCACTAACTTTTAGCAGCACGTCGCCTTCCAAAAGTTCAAGATATTGCGCTAATTGTCCTTTTATATCTGTATCTAACATATTTATCGCACTCCTTAAATCTTTCCAACAAGATCGAGACTTGGTTTAAGTGTATCAGATCCTTCTTTCCATTTTGCTGGGCAAACTTCTCCCGGATTATTACGAACATATTGAGCTGCTTTAATTTTATCAACAAGTGTACTTGCATCACGGCCAATACCATCTGCATTAATTTCAACTGTTTGGATGATACCATCTGGATCGATAATAAACGTACCACGATCAGCTAGACCTTCCTCTTCGATTAACACATCAAAGTTACGACAAAGTGTATGTGATGGATCCCCAATCATCGTATAAGTTACTTTACCAATTGCATCTGAAGTATCGTGCCAAGCTTTATGTGTAAAATGAGTATCAGCTGAAACAGAATATACTTCCGCTCCAAGTGATTTCAATGTTTCGTAATTATCTTGTAAATCTTCAAGTTCTGTTGGACAGACGTATGTAAAATCTGCTGGATAAAAACAAACTACACTCCATTGACCTTTAAAGTTGGCTTCTGTAACTTCAACAAATTCACCATTTTTGTAAGCTTGTGATTTGAATGGTAGTATTTCTTTTCCTATTAATGACATAAGTAAGTTCCTCCTAGGTGTATGGTGTTGATAATCAAAACAATAATTAATTATAATAATTATAATTATGTTCTTATTATTAAATAAAAAATTGTTATTTGTCAATAATATTAACCTATGCTTTTCATTTTTAATTAGTCATTACAAATAAATCGTAAATATGAATAACTTTCAGGTAGGTCCTTTGTCACAAGCAGTATGGCACACCACCCTTGCCTTGTCCCCTCATCATCAGCACACTACAATCTTCTTCCAAACACTATTCAATTGTTAGTTATAACATTATTGGAAAATACCGTCTGTCTTTATTTATCCGTTTTTCCGATTCCTAATCCGTTTTGAAATGGTTCTTCGTATGCCAACTTCTCAAATTAACGACACAACTGATAATCACTATAAGATGAAAAAAACATCAAAAGTAAACCCGCGACATTTATATCGCGGGTTACTTACCAGATGTTTAGATCTACAGTGTAGGCTTAAGGATACTCTATTCATCCTTTCACAATGTATTTTTATCCTCAGTTAGCAGCCCATTTAACATGTTTGACATCTGAGGGAAGGAAACTTGTTTTATCATATTTACCATTTCATCTCCGATTAAATCTTTTTCTTGTTTAATGACAGCGACCTTTTTATGCAAGTCTTCCATTTTTTTATCCAAATCTGATGCCGTCTTAGCCGCCTCTTTTAATTCGATTAATAATTCTTCGGGAACTTCCTGATTGTATTTATAATAAATTTTATGTTCTAGACTTGCCCAGAAGTCCATGGCAATGGTCCTGATTTGAACTTCCACATAAACAGACTCTTCCCGGTCTGACATGAAAACGGGAATCTTCAAGATTAAGTGGAGACTTCGATAACCATTTGGTTTGGGATTCGTAATATAATCCTTTATATCGATAACCTCTATATCCCGTTGTGACTGGATCATTTCACTGATTTGATAAATATCTGATCGAAACGAACATGTAATACGAATACCAGCAATATCTCTTATATTATCTTTAATATGATCAAACGATAATGGAATATTTTTTTTAAGGACTTTTTTTATTAAACTATCTGGTGATTTCAAGCGCGTACTAATATGCTCAATTGGATTATAGTCATGTATATAGCTAAATTCTTCATTTAAGATATTAAGTTTCGTTGTCATTTCATCTAAGGCGAACTTATAAGCCATCCTGAATCGAGTAAATTCTACCTTTAATTCTTTTATTCTTTCCTGAGTAATATCAATGGGAAAATTCATTACACCGCTGCCTTTCTGACATGCATAGGATTTATAATGAAAGAAGAACGTTTTATTCTAGTTTCTTCATTCTCCATATATTTTACTATATCTTTTAGCTTACTTAAAATTTAATATACCTTTATATTAACTTTCGGAATAGTGTATAATTTTGGAAAAGGAGTGGAATAAATGGCGCAAATTATAGAGGAAATCCTTACATGTATGCCTTCTTCCAATAACATTCAAAAAGTCCAAACACAGCATCGGCTTACCATAGCTGAAACATGGGAAATCAAAAAAGGCAATAAAATACTAGAAATAGGCTGCGGACAAGGTGACACTACCGCCGTACTTGCCTATCTAACCGGTGAGAATGGACTTGTACATGGAATCGATATCGCATCGGCTGACTATGGAGCGCCGCTGACATTAGGTGAGTCGGTCACTTTTTTACAAAATTCAGCACTCGGCAGCCGAATAAAGATTGATTTTGAGACAGATATATTAACAGATCCACATAGGTTTCCAGACAATTATTTCGATTATATCGTCTTATCACATAGCTCATGGTATTTACGTTCTTTTGAGGAATTAGCGAAGATGTTAAAGATATTAAGAAAATGGGGAAAGCAGCTTTGTTTTGCAGAATGGGACCCCTCAATCAATTCCGTTGAGCAATACCCCCATTTTTTAGCTGTTTTAATTCAAGCTCAATATGAAGCCTTCAAGAAAAACAGCACGGCCAATGTACGCACACTGTTTACCCCCGAGGATATTCGGAAACTTGCAAAAGATGCGGGGTGGGAAGTCATCAAAGAACAATCGATCCATTCGCCTGATTTACAAGATGCGGATTGGGAAGTACATATGACATTAGCTGATTATCAAGAAGAATTAGCAGCGATTGAAATGCCTGAAAAACTGCGTTATCTTATTGAATCAGAAATCCATTTATTAAAAGCAAGCATTGAAAAAATCAAGCTATCCCCTATGTCTACCTATACGTTTATTGCAACGTAGAATTTAACCATCAAAAAAAGAATCCTTAGCCCTATAGGCAGAGGATTCTTTCGTTTAATCATTCGACAAACTCTTATAATGTTTTACTTCTAGCTGTTTTTATAAAGAATGAAAGTATTAAACCAACGATGGCAACAATCAAACCAAAAATGAATGCATTTTGAACACCCGCTGCTAAAGAAGGACCTATATTACTAGGATCAGTTGGGTTTGACAACTTATTTAAATACGTTTTTTGTGAAGCAGACATTATGGTCATGGCAACAGCCGTACCAATTGCTCCTGAAACTTGCTGGAGGGTATTCATTAACGCAGTACCGTCAGGGTATAGGTTTTTAGGTAGTTGATTCAATCCATTTGTCTGTGCAGGCATCATGACCATTGAAACACCAATCATTAAAACCGTATGCATAATAATCACACTAAGAATAGATGTTTCCGTTGTAATATTAGACAAGAACCATAACATGATAATCATAATAATAAATCCTGGAATAACTAATACCCTTGGTCCGTATTTATCAAAAATTTTCCCTGTTATTGGTGACATAATTCCGTTTAGTACACCACCAGGTAAAAGGACAAGGCCGGCTACAAACGCAGTTAAGACTAAACTTGCTTGTAAATATAACGGTAAAAGAATGGCTGAAGACATAATAACCATAAACGTCACAAATACGCTAAGAACACCGATTGTAAACATAGGATATTTAAACACACGTAAATCGAGCATTGGTTGCTCCATTTTAAACTGTCTTAATGAAAAGAGTAAGAGTGCGACAAGACCTATAATAATCGAAGAAATAACGATACTGCTTGTCCAGCCATTTTCACCCGCACTACTGAAGCCATAAACAATTCCACCAAAACCAATCGTCGATAAAACAATAGATAGGACATCAATTTTAGGCTTCGTTATTGTAGAGACATTTTGCATATATTTCAAGCCGAACAATAAGGCAATGATAAGGAACGGTAAACAGATCCAGAAAATCCAGTGCCAACTAAAGTTCCCTAGGATTAAACCAGAAATTGTGGGTCCGATTGCGGGAGCAAACATAATGACTAATCCCATTAACCCCATAGTAGCTCCTCTTTTATGTACCGGGAAAATCACTAAAATAGTATTAAACATGAGGGGCAGCATTAATCCAGTACCTATTGCTTGAATAACACGGGATAATAGTAAGATCCCAAAACTAGGTGCCAGTGCTGCGATTAACGTTCCAATAATCGAGAATGCTAATGAGACAATAAATAATTGACGAGTCTTGAACCATTGAATTAACAGCCCAGATACAGGGACTAAAATTCCCAACGTCAATAAATAACCTGTTGTTAACCACTGAATCGTTGAAGAATCCACGTTAAATATCTGTATTAGATCCGCAAGCGCCATATTTAAAGCCGTTTCACTAAATAATCCGATGAATCCAGCAATTAAAAAGGAAATCAAGATAGGGGTCGTTCTGATCACTTGGGTGTTTTGCTGTGTTGCTGTTGCTGACATGAATAAATCCTCTTTTCTAGGTTGTAATCCTTACTTATTCTATTTCTTTCTTTAACAATAAGGGTATCTGTCTGGCAATGGTATGGAGTGGTTCTCCGGTTTTGTTTGTCAGACAAAGAATGATTCCACCTTCAATCATGGCGTTTATTACCAAAGCCAAATCCTTTGCTTGTTTTTCACTATAGTTTGCCGCAAGTAACTTTTCTATATAAAGAGATTGCCAATCTTCGAACGCAGCCTTACATGCAAGGCGTATAGCTTCATTCGTTAAGTATGTTTCACAAGCAATCGTTCCTACTGGCATTCCTAAAATTGAGTCTTTACTAAACTCTTCTGCCAGATGGGATATATGAGTTTGGAAAGCTTGAACTGGATTTTCAATTCCTTTGAGACTCACAAGGGTACTTTTAAAAACAAATTCTTTCGTATGCTCTATGGCTGCAATGGCTAATTCCACTTTTCCTTCAGGAAAATAATGATACAATGATCCTTTGGCCGTTCCACTTTCTTTAAGAATTTCTTTAAGTCCAACACCATGGTACCCATGCAGACGAAAAAGCCGAGAAGCAGCCTCAATAATATCCTCTCTTGCCTTATTTTTATTTGTCATAGCTTCAGATCCCTTCAAAATTATAACGAACGGTCAACTAATGTTAAAGGCTAGTGATCGATAAGTCAACTTAAATCCAGCGCAGGATGTATTCTATTAAATTTCTGCCTATACTATGTCTCTCCCTTACAGCCTTTATACTTTCTAGTTCGTTCTTCCGTTCCCATTGAAAAAAGAGAACTGAATTTCTCAGTTCTCTTTTGTCTGATCAACGGACTATTTTGCTATCTTTTCTACTAGGTCTGGCAGCCATGAAGACAATTCGCTAAATTCAAAGCCTGCTTTTTCTGCCTTTTCAGAGGTCATATACCAATCATTTGGTATGGCATAAGGAGACTTCTCTACTGTATTGTCTTCTTCCAGTGTGATGATTGCTTGTTTTCCAGTCGCTTGCTCCACTAATGACAGTAAATCACGTAAAGAGATTGACCCTTTTGCTGTCGCATTAAATGGACCTTCAATATCAGAAAACCCTGCCCACTCTAAGAATTCGGCTGCTTCGTCCGCTAGAATGAAGCTCATTTTAGCATCCAAATTGATAAATGCCATGCCTTCACCCTTTTTCACTTTTTCTGTATGGAAATGTAAACGACGTGTATAATCATCTTCCCCCATCACGATTGGAAAACGAACGGCCACAACAGGGAAAGAAGCATATTTAAAGAATACAGCTTCTGCCTGCCTCTTACCCTCGCCGTAAGAGAAGTCCTTTTGGTCTCCCATTTTAATATCATAATCGAACGGATTAAAATCCTCCTCCTGCTTGACGCTCCCATCTATTTCATATGTAGATAGGGTCGATGTGAAGATTAATTTCTGAGTCTTACCCTCCAATATCTCGCAGAGGACTTTAGCTTCATTAGGGGAATAACAAATATTATCATATACCAGATCCCATTGACCTTCTAATGCTCCACGAAATGCCGCTTCATCAAGACGATCCACTTTAATATGCGAAACGTGTGAATCAAATGGAACCTCACTTTTACCACGGGTAACAATGGTCACCTCATGACCAGCTTTAGTTAACCTCTCCACTAATTTTTTACCAAAAAACCGTGTTCCGCCTAATATTAAGATTTTCTTCATATCGCACATCCTCTTCTTTTTCAATCTTTACTCATATGTATACATCATCCAAAACCCAATATCTTCAAAACCAATTTGCTTATAGATGGCTCCAGCAGCTGGATTATCATAGAACAAACAAAGTTCTTTTTCTTCACTCAACAATTGACTGCATAGTTTTACCATACACTTAGTCGCATGACCCTTTTTCTTATAGTCTGTATGTGTCGCTACACTTACAACCATGGCTGATAAGGAGTTTTCTGCAGTGGTTGACGCGGTTGATACCATGATCCCGTCTTCTTTGATAAAGAATGTACGTGAAACGCCTTCTTCCAACACACGCTTCTTTCTTTCTACTGTCATCTTATTACCACTAAACTCAGGAATGGAATTTAATAAGCCAATCAATTCTTCCGAATCGTCAGGGACTGCTAGTTGTACATTTGAGACATCAACACCCTTTGAATCTGTCTTCAATGTCGTACACTTTGCATAGTAGGTCTGCCTTTTTCTTTTGGTTTTTTCTATTAAGTAGGGTTCGAATTTTTCTGTCACCTGTTTAAGACCTGACATCATTTTAAGACTAGGATCGTTTCGTAAAATCTCCGCAAATCCCTCAACATCAAAGTCACCAGGCGCATAAGGAATATAATTATCTTCGTATTTTAATAAGACAGCGATTAACGCCCCCGTATCATCAAACTCTCCCCAAAGCTTCTGAAACTCCTGCTCGTACCCATACGCCTCAATATCCCCTATGATAAAAAGGTTCTCCGCACGCTGGTTTTTAATAAGGTTAAAGCAAACTTCATGATCTGCACTCGTTAACCGTCTAATCATCATTCTCTCTCCTAATCTAATTATACGAATATTCTATAATATTACTGTAAAAATGAACCAATAGAAAGTTATTTACTATAATATGTCTTCTTTTCTATACAAACTGCCATGGTAATCAAAGGGGTTGATTATTTTAGAGATGACCTCTTTATTGGATCACTTGGATAATTCAGAAGATCTCTTTTGCGTTTTTATGTACTCCATTAAGATTCTAGTTCCTGCAATATTCAAGATTATACTTATTCCAAGTGAAACTGCCAATACTATAGCTGGCAAAGATACCGTTAATAATAAAAGTAAGAAAGTAATACCTATCAAGACAAAGATAAAACCCATATAAATTTGTTCAATACAATCTCTTCTTTCAATAATAGTTTAACAGAATTCACCAAATATATAGATTTCAATTTAAAATCTCTAAAATTCCATATATGATCAAATTTCAGATGTTCATAAAATTACAAGAAGACACGACCTCTCTGTGAAAAGTCGTGTCTTCTTCTTATTCTTTACTTAACTGGTATCCAAATTTCCGAGTAATAGTTTGAAGCGGCTGGATCGTCCTCAGGATAGACTTCCAGTTCAGGTGTTCCTGCATGTTTATAACCGCTTGTCGGGAACCATTCAGTGAAGATTTGCTGCCATGTTTTCTGCATTGCCTCAGGCATCGGGCCATGAACCTCGAAGACCACCCATTTGGAGGCAGGGATGGTTAAAGTAGAAAAGCCCTCTGGTAGCTTCCCTTGATGTTCGGCTGCAATCCAGTAATCAATTGCGTCCTGGTAACCATCTCCCCGCTTATCGACACATACCCCAAGGAGACCTTTGATTTGACCATTAATCAGTTTTTCAATTCGACCGCTCGTGCCATCAGCGTTCACTTGATCCCACAGAACTGGAATCCCTTTTAAATTCTCACCATTTTTCAATGAATACTCCCGCTTGATTCCTGTTACCGTAAAAGACTCTCTCTCCAACACATTGTATTTCATGGGTTCTGCCCCTTTCAATTTCACTTGGATAACCAAGCGTTCATAGAATGTCAGCCTTCCCATATACTTTCGCGCCTCGCTGGGATTCACCCCATGCTGACGTCGAAAAGCCTTTGAAAAAGCCTCGGGAGTGTCATAGCCATACTTGTACGCTAAATCGATCATCTTGCAATTGGTTTTGGATAACTCTTGAGCAGCCAATGTTAATCGCCGCCGCCGAATGTATTCCCCAATTGATGTATCTGTTAAGATTGAAAATGTCCGGTGAAAATGAAAAGCAGATGCATTCGCCTGCCGAGCAATTTCTTCAATCGAGAGATCCTCTAATAAATGCTCCTCCATATAGTCAATTGCTTTCATAATCGATTCAAGCCAACTCATATCACTCACCCCTTGTATCCATCCTACCAAGCATTACCTTCTAAATCCTGTCAGTTTCTGCTCTCTTGTGTCAGATTTTTCTCCACTTTAGCATGATTATTTCTGTCATTAATCCCGTCTAGCGATACCAGATTCCCGTCTGAACTTATGATAATCCCGTCTGGAACATGCTTATTCCCGTCTGGATTTATTTGGGGAGTTATTCCGCCAGAGACTGTCTAAATACGACATAATCTGCTCTTGTTACTTACCTTATGAATGGAAAATATTTAAATTTATATTTATACTATATTTTACCAAACATTATTGGAGGTAGTTATGAAAAAAAATGTCCTTTTACTTTTATTACTCTCTATTGTCTGTACGGCATGCTCTGATGAGAAAACAGAACCGGTGAAAAAACCGCAAGAAACGGCGGTTGCTACTAAAGAACCAATCTATGAAAAGAAGGAAATTGAGTATTATGATACAGATCAACTATCTAGGCCTTTAACCGAAGAAGAGAAAATATTTTTTCGAAAGCCTGGTTTGTACAGCGGGGAAAAGTATGATGAAGCATTAGTCAATAAACAGTTAGATACCCTTCCTATAGATTTAACAGCTGATGAATATTTTGATGAACTACTGTATCTTCTTGCAGAGGATTTTCATGAGGAAGTTGAAACATTTGTAAACTTTGATTCTACAGTAGCCGTTGATATTGAACGTCCGGATGAATCGATAGAAACACCTGATTTAAAACAAACCCATTATGCTATTTTAATTGATGCGAGCGGCAGCATGCGCGGAAAAGTCAGCGGAAAAGTGAAAATGGAAGCAGCTAAGTCCGCGGTTAAAGAATTCACAAAGAATATTCCAGAGAGCTCCACTCTGTCACTGACCGTGTACGGTCACAAGGGAACAAACCAAGAAAAAGATAAACCAATATCCTGTAAAGGGATTAAAACGATTTATAATGGACATTACCAGGAACAAGCCGTAACTAGTGAAATCGATCAGATTAAGCCAGCCGGCTGGACGCCTATCAGCGCTGCATTGACGAGTGTAGCAAAAGACATACCTGAAAATGCCGGTGATGTCGTCGTTTATGTAGTCAGCGATGGGATTGAAACATGCGGCGGGGATCCTGTAAAAGAAGCATCTCACTTGGCTGAAGCAACTATCAAAACAGTAGTGAACATTATTGGATTTGATGTCGACAATGAGGGTCAAAAACTTTTGAAAGAAGTGGCCGATGCAGGGAATGGGGAATTCACCTTTGTGAACTCCGAACAAGAACTGAAAAAATATATGCGTATACAATATGAAGAAATTCAAAAACGCTGGTTAGAATGGAAGGAAGCCGGGAAGAAAGAAGCATTACGAATCAAAGAGGAAAAGAAAAAACTTGCCATCGATACAAAAGAAAGGATGAAAGCTAAAAGCGAGCGAGAAAAGGAACGTTTGAAAGCCGCTCAAGCATACTTAAAAGAAAAATTTGAGAAGAAAGATCCAAATCATTCAATTCGCCATACCGATACTCTGATTACTTTCTACTCTAGAGCGAGCATGACGTATGCAGTAACTTCAGGCAACAATGCAAATACTGATTCTATCATTAACGGCAACAAGGTACTAAATGAGTTCATCAACGAAGGAAATCAAAAAATCAATGAAACCATTGATAAGAAAAATAACGGTGACTAAAGAGAAAGATGACTTCGGAATGCACCGAAGTCATCTTTTTCCTGAGAAAGTCAATTCGAATACGAAGTTATTAACGAATCATCTAAACCAAAATAAGTCTCTGTTTCATCGTTTACCGCCTGAATTTCGATCAAGGTAATTTCATTTTTTGTAAGAGTTAGGTTCAGCTCACACATTCCTCCGACTGTTTCCAGCCGCTCCGTACTTACTTTCGGATGCGCGGCTTCTTTTAACGTTGCGACCGATTGCTTATCAGGAAATCTCGGTCTCCCCATTTGTTTCCAGACCTTCCATGGATTCGCATGATTCTCATCCACCGTTTGTCGTTTAATAAATAGGTCAGCTGCCGTAACGGGAATGGAAAGGGTGAGTTCTCTCTCGTCCTTGTCCCCGCTTTCCATCACTTCATTCCAGGCAATTAAAGCTATTGATCCGTCTTTTTTTCTTGTCACGATCACCTGTTCATCGCGATATAACTGTTCTTCTCCTAATTGATTGAAAAAGGAAAATAAATGGAATGTCGGCTTAGGAATGGCGTTTAACGCGAGTAAGCCAAAGCCGCCATAAAATTGAGATTTCGGTACATCCACCTCTTCAAATACATCACTAAATGTCCAGTATGAAAAAGAATCGACATAGTCTCCGCCTTCACTAAGAATCCTTGCCAAATACGCTGCATTTAAGGGCGTATCATGTACCGGATTAATGGGGCTGTAGGAAGTGTTGTACTCCGTAATATGAAAGGGCAGATTTGGAAAAGCCGACTGATTAATCAATTCACGGACTGTTTTGAACTGGGTCAACATTTCTGTATTTTTTACTAAATCCTGATAATAGTAATCAGGCGTAACTTTTTTAGGAGGTTCGGACGTATAGGCATGTCTGCTGACGAAGTCGACGGGTACTTCTTCCCGCTCACAAAAATTCAGAAAATCGCTAATCCAGTAATCTGCCCCTCCACATATGGCAGGACCGCCAACTTGCAGATCAGGATGTACTTCCTTCACAGCTTTGGCCGTCACTTTATACAATTTAAAGTATTCGGCTTGATCTGCATCCTTCCAAAAGTTTACTAAGTTAGGCTCGTTCCAAACTTCAAACGGCCACTTTTTCACTTCCTCAATACCATATCTATCAATAAAATGAGACACAACCGCGACGATTAAATCCTTCCACTTTTGATAATCATTTGGGGGCGTCACATTCCCTTTCCAATAAAAAATGGTCTGATCACCTGAAGCCAGTAACTTGGGCATAAAGCCAAATTCGATAAACGGACGAATGCCGATGTCAAGATAGGCATCGAAAATCCGGTCAATATACGTAAAATTGTAAAAAGCTTTTACCTCTTCACCAACCTTCATTTCCCGGTAGATGCCAACATCATCAGAAAGGAGACCGTGTCCACGAATGTACTCAAAGCCAATTTTCTCCTTCGCGATTTTCAGGTGATCTAAATACTCCTGTTGGAGTGCAAGACCGAGTCTCCCCGTTCCCACACAGAACTTCCAATTTTTCTTAAAAACGCTTCCTTCTTTCGAATCGACGATTATGTTCTCCATACACAGTCCCTCTCCTTTCTTTAATAAATCGTTCGCTTATGCACATCATCAATGCCTGACTTTCGGTAAAAGTACGTATTTATGATATCTCTCCATTCCTTCGAATGCTCCACTTGAAAATCCAGTCTCTCTAATACTTCTTGATATGATTTTTCCTCTATCTTGCCTGCGAGCTGACTCCAGCGGTATTTCAGTTCCTCTGCTTGTTCAACCCCTTTAAAATGCGTGTCATAAATATGCTGAATGACTGTCTTTCCCGATTTAAGTGTATGGGTATACGGAACATGATGGAAAAACAACAATAGTTCGTCCGGACAACTTTCAAGAGATTCATAGATTTCGGTATTTTCCTTACCATACTGGCCGGTAAAACCTGTTCCACTACTTAGGGTCCGATTGACGCCGATTCCCTTGTGATCAGCAAAATGATACGTTCCCCATACGGAATATTCATACCCATCAACTGATGGACCAAAATGATGATTAATATTAACCATCCAACCGACACTAAGCGGGGCCGTATAATTTTCATAGATTTCACGTGAATCGGCTAACATCCGTGGAACTTGTTCAAGAACGTCTAGATCATCACCGAGTGTTTGAATGGTCCACTCGTTTGATATTTGCTCTTCGGTTAAGTCTGGATTCCAAATTAATCGTCCATAGCCATATAAATTGGCTTGCGCAAGCTTATGTCCTGTCCAGTTTGCATCATCCCCAATATTGGTTACTGCTGAAATACCGCTGTATGTATAGGGATAAAGAGAACCATCCACGACATGCTTAACAGCAGAGCCCTCTCCTTTTGCATAGGTATCAAAATCCAATACCTCTTTCCACTGCGGAACTAAATAGCAGAGATGTTTCTGCTGTCCCGTATATTCCTGCGTAATCTGAAACTCAAGGATTTGATTCGTTTTTGGCATCGCACCAAACAGCGGAGAAACGGGTTCCCTTACTTGAAAGTCCATCGGTCCATTCTTTATTTGCAAAATGACATTATCTAAGAACTCTCCATCCAGCGGTTTAAAATGATCGTAAGCAGCACGAGCTCGATCCGTTGTACGGTCGCGCCAATCCTGGTGACAATTGTACACAAAACATCGCCAAATCACGACTCCGCCAAACGTTTCCAAAGCTTTTGCTAACATATTCGCCCCATCAGCATGTGTTCGATTATAGGTAAAGGGACCAGGACGGTTTTCCGAATCAGCCTTCACAATAAATCCGCCAAAGTCTTCAATCCTTTGGTAAATTTCCTCCGCTTTTGTCCCCCACCACTTCCCGACTTCTTCATCGAGCGGATCGGCAGTATTTAGACCGCCAATAACCATTGGACTGGCGAAATTCACGCTTAGAAACGTCTTAATCCCATAGGCTCTAAAGGTGTCTGCAACGTTTGCCACCTCAGGCAGAAATTCATCTGTGATCAATTTCGTCTCTGTTTTAAATACATTTACATTATTAATTGAAATACCATTAATTCCGACAGATGCCATTAAACGGGCATACTCCTTAATCCGGTCATTATTTTCAATAAATTGATGATCTCGATAAAAAATCGACGCCCCGGCATAGCCCCGTTCAATGCTTCCGTCCATGTTATCCCAGTGGTTTATCATTCGCAGTTGTACTTTAGGATTTTCAACGATATCGAACGGGCTTTCTGTACCCATTTGTAACTCTCTAAGTAAATGAAAAACCCCATAAAGCAGGCCTTTATCTGTCTTACTAACCACAAATAGTTGTTCCTGCCCGTCGTGAATCAACGTTTTAATCAAGTACCCTTCCTCATTCAACTCCCGTTCAATTGCGCCTTTATCCAGTACATGAGGAAAAAACGGGTTCTGTATCGTTGTTAGGAACAGATGAGGTGTTTCCATTTTGTCAGGCAGTACTTCTGGAACCACACCATAAAGGGACCGTAATCCATTGACTAATTCCTCAACCGCGGATGTGATAAGTACCGATGTTTCCTGCACAACGATTGTTGAAAGAAAGGCTGGTGTTTTACTTCCAGGTTTGCTTTTATATTGGAGCCAACATTTATCCATCTCTACATTCCTCCTCTTCATACTCCTGAATAAGCCATAAATCCACCATCAACAGGAACGCTTATTCCTGTCACAAAGCCGCTCGCCTGATCATCAACCAGCCATAATAATGTGCCTAGTAAATCTTCTGGACTGCCTAACCTCCTCATTGGTGTATGCGCAAGTATTTTTTCTGTA
Organism: Peribacillus sp. FSL H8-0477; assembly: GCF_038002765.1. Lineage (NCBI taxonomy): Bacteria > Bacillati > Bacillota > Bacilli > Caryophanales > Bacillaceae > Peribacillus > Peribacillus sp. FSL H8-0477. The sequence continues at coordinate 135,579 of NZ_JBBODE010000001.1, forward strand.
CGTTCTGTATTCGTTCCGTCCTCATTTTTCAAAAGAGCCTCATTTTGTTTGGTTAGAAAGAAACCTGGGGCTATCGCATTCACCCTAATGCCCGCTTCTGCCATATGTACGCTCAGCCACTTCGTGAAATTCTCAATCCCTGCTTTCGCTGCACTATAAGCCGGAACCTTCGTCATTGGACTTTTCGCACTCATCGAGGAAATATTAATGATTGTTCCTTGGTTCCCAATCATTCTTTTCGAAAAAATTTGAGTTGGGATAAATGTCCCGATGAAATTGAGATTATAGACAAATGAAAATCCCTCAAGCGTCAAGTCAAAAAATGTAGATAGCTGGCCATTCGTAAGATCCTCTTTTTCTACTATTTCCTTTGTTGTTACCCCATTGGGATGGTTTCCACCGGCACCATTAATCAATACATCACATCGCCCGTATTCGTTAAACACCATTTCCTCTGCCCGTTTCACACTTTCCACTTGAACCACATCACACTCAATCGCTATGGCTTGACCACCCTGTGTTAGAATCTCTTCCACCGTTTTCATGGCCTTTTCATAGGTGCGATTTAAAACAGCCACCTTCATCCCCTGTCTGGCAAGTTCTTTTGCCATACAACTGCATAGGACGCCGCCTCCGCCTGTTATAACCGCCACTTTTCCTTGAAGATTCTTATTGATTGGTAACATTTTCACTGCTCCTTTCTGCCTTCTCCTTTTCACTCCTTTGTTCAAGACTGTCCCATAAGCCGAGAATGTACATGATTCCCATTGCCCGATCATATAACCCATATCCCGGTCGTGCGACTTCTCCCCAAATCATCCGACCATGATCCGGGCGGAAATAGCCCTTGAAATCATAATCATGCAGTGCTTTTACAATTTCATAGAGATTAATTGATCCATCACTGCTGCGATGGGAAGATTCTTCAAAATCTCCATTTTCATAGATTTTCACATTCCGAATATGAACAAACGGAACCCGATCCCTTTTTAAAAAGTAGCGTAAAATTTCCGGGATATTGTTGTTAGGATTTGCTCCAAGCGAACCTGAGCAGATGGTCAGACTATTTGAAGGACTATCTACCATGTTCACAATTCGTTCTAAGTTTTCTTTATTCGTGACAATTCTCGGCAATCCAAAGACACTCCACGGTGGATCATCCGGATGTAACGCCATTCTAATATTCTCTTCTTCCGCAACAGGGATAATTTGTTCTAAGAAATAGCGGAGATTATCAAATAGATCTTCTTCTGATACCTGGCTATACAAATGAAAAAGCGATTTCAACTGACTTAAGCGTTCTGGCTCCCATCCAGGCAATGAAAATCCATTTGAGTCATTCTCCATTTGTTCCACGATTAGATCTGGATGACTATTTTCGATTTGTTCCTTAGAATAGGCGAGAACCGTTGAACCATCAGGGAGTTCCTTTGCCAAATCAGTTCGGGTCCAATCAAACACTGGCATAAAGTTATAGCAGATAACCTTTACGCCGGCTTTAGCCAAATTCCGAATCGTTTCTTGATAATTCAGAATATAAAGTTCGCGAGTTGGCAGACCGAGTTTAATATCTTCATGAATATTCACACTTTCAATGACATCTAAATGTAACCCTCGACTTGTAATTTCATTCTTTAACTCAAGAATGTTTTCAAGCGGCCAAACTTCTCCAACGGGTATGTCATATAAAGCACCAACGATTCCATTCATTCCTGGAATCTGTTTAATATGCTCTAGGGATACGCTATCATTTTGATGACCAAACCATCTGAAATTAACTTTCACGATCAACACTTCCTTCCTAATCTACCAGGTTAAATAAAATAATGCGGATAGGCTTTTCTTAATTCGTTCTGTTCAATGACCACTAAATTCAAGTGTTCTTCCATCATCTTACGTGCATGATCCACATCCTGGTTCAGAATCAGTCGATATATTTCATGATGCTGAGAGATAATAATTTCCCAGTTCAAGCTCGATGATAACCTAAGCAGACGCAGTCGATTGAAATGATTATTAAGCATTTGCAGCATTTCCCATGTACGAGCCTTTCCACAACTACTAAATAAAATTTGATGAAATTCTTCATCTAATTGAAAAAACTCTTCATCTAACTGTAAATTATGAAGGTTCTTTTTATCTGAACAGAGTCTCTGCATGGCTAAATTACTTTCCAGTTTAAACCGATCATCTTCCGCAAACTTGCTGCAGACAAGTGTGACAATCTCTTTTTCTATTTTCTCTCGGATAAAACGTCCCTCTTCTACATGTTGCAGATTAATTTTAGAAACCACTGTCCCGCTCTGCGGAATAATGTCTAAAAGCTCTTCTTGTGCTAACTTCATAAACGCCTCACGAATTGGTGTCCTGCTTACGTTTAATTCATCCGCCATTTCCTTTTCAGATATTTTAGTCCCAGGCTCAAGTTCTAACCGTAGTATTTTCTTTTTTAGTATGTTATAGGAGTAATCCCTTGTTGAACCACGAACATTCTGACGGGCTGTCACTCGTTTCCCTCCTCATGTACCACATAATTTCATATAATTTGAAAGGGCTGATCTTCAGCAATGGGATAAACCGGAATATGCGGGAACATTCCTGAGATCAAATCAGCCAAGTACCTCATGCCTGGTTTTTCACTTGCCGCATGGCCTAAAAGGATGAATGCTTTGTCTCTGCCTTGATAGCCTGCATCACGAACAAATTCTGGCGTTTCCCATTCAGGACCCTCCCCAGCAAGAATGACGTCCACATTTTCTTCCATGAATAGAGGGATTGCTGCTTCGCCCCCTCCCCTGTATCCGACCAATACGCCTACGCGTGAACAGATCATTGACAGATTCCCTGCTACTCGGACAAAGGGGGTATCCAATTTGATTTTCACATATTCACCAAGCTCACGAACGGTGAGCGGAGGGATGGAAAACACAGCGGAAGTTGGTTTGCTTTCCATTAAGTAAGACTCCCATTCTAAATCTTGAATGAATCCAGTCATAATTCCATCAGGCTGATATCGATGCCAATAATCATGGAATCGATAGATTGCCAGTCCAGATTCTTCAATCACCCTGCATTTTTTTTGGAAAACAGGATTATCTTTCAGAAACTCCGTATGGTTATGGTGACTATAAAAAGTTCCCTCATGGGTAATCACTAGATTAGCACCTAGCTCTTTCGCTCGCTGCAGCACATAATGAGAAGCCATAAATGTAACCACTATCCCCTTTACCTCTTGGTTAGAAAGCGCATTTGGCATAAGCACATCCACCGTATCATCAAGCTTTTGTACGGGTTTGGTTAACGTATTTATTACCTCCTGAATGGTTAGCATGCTGTCCCCCCAATTCAATTTTCAAAAATAAGGACGTCTTTTGAAGCCACTTTTACTTTTTCTCCTGCTTTATGGCTCTTCTTCGTTAGGAGGGAATAATAGTCTTCACCTAACACAATTTCTGTTTCCGCTTCTTGATGATTCATCACAAATACATACGTTTTATCACCCTTGTGCCGTTCCGTAATTTCGACACCATCTTCAGCTTCTATCGAACAAACAATTTGATGTTTATCAAGGATTTTCTTAAATAATTTTTCTAAAAAAGGAAGATCAGGCTGGCTGCCAAGATACCAGGCATCTCCTTTTCCAAACCTGTTTTTGGTAATGACCGGTGTCTGCGCATAAAACTCTTTTCCATACGCCGCCACTGCCTCTGCACCTTCTAGTTGAATCACATCAAAGATCAGCCGGCAATCATAGGTTCCTTTAAGGTCTCCGTCCTGAATACAAATTTCATTCGTAACCGTTGGTTCCAGCGTATCTGTTTCATCAATGCGAATGCCAAGCAGATTTTTTAATAACCCAGGCCGGTCCTCTAAGATTGCCTGATCATTTTCATCCACAATCCCGCTTAGATAGGTCGTAATAAAACTGCCTCCTCTTTCCACAAACCGCTCAATTTTTTGATGAAGCTGTTCCTTCATCATATGTAATAGAGGAGCAAGGACGACGTCGTATTGATCTAAGTCCTGGTCAATACTGATTACATCAATCGAAATATTGTGTTTATACAACCCTTGATAGTAATGGATCATAGTTTGCTGGTAACTAAGGTGACGTGTGGGACCATCCGATAATTCAACTGCCCACCAGCTATCCCAATCAAATAGCAGAGCAACTTTTGCCTTCGTTCGAGCACCGACTACCGCATCACCCAACAATGTGAGCTCTTGACCTAATTGTTTTACTTCTTTAAATACCCGTGTATCATTTCGCCCGCCATGATTGATAATGGCTCCGTGATATTTTTCAGAAGCTCCCTTAGAGTGACGCATTTGGAAAAACAAGACTGAATCTGAACCATGGGCCACTGCCTGATAACTCCATAATCGCATAACTCCCGGCCGCTTCACTGGGTTGACATCTCTGCAAGCCGTGGTGCTTGGTGTTTGCTCCATCAGCCAAAATGGCTGCCCTTGTTTCAATCCTCTCATGAGGTCATGAGTTAACGCCATTCTTGCCTGAGATTGCATGGTTGGCGGATAATTATCCCAGGAGATGATATCCAGATGTTTTGCCCATTTAAAATAATCCAGGGTCTTATATAAGCCCATCATGTTTGTTGTGACGGGTAGATCAGGCGTTATTTCTTTCAAGTGTTTCTTTTCTCCAATGAAATTTGCGAGCATACTATCCGAGTTAAATCGCAGATAATCCAAGCTGATACCTTGAAAGGCTGTGACATTTTCTCTTCCATAGTGTTCACTCAGCGCATTCGGGACGACAATCTCATCCCAATCATAAAAATGATGAGACCAAAAAGTTGTATACCAAGCCTCGTTTAGCTTTTCAATTGTTTTATATTTCGCTTGCAGCCAATTACGGAATGCCTTGGCGCATAAATCACAATAACAAATCCCTCCATATTCATTATTAATATGCCAGGCAATGATGTTGTCATATTTCCCATATCTCTCAGCCATTTTTCTAGCCATTGCTTGAGAATACTGTTGATAAACCGGACTATTTGGACAAGAATTATGACGTTGGCCGAAAGTATGTTTTCTTCCCTCAAAATCCACTCGCGTTACTTCAGGATACTTCTTTGCCATCCAAGCTGGATGTGCCGCCGTTCCAGTTGCCAGACAAACCTTTTTCTTTTCTGCATGAAGGCGTTCCATGATTTCATCCATGATAGAAAAGTCATAGGTATCCTCTCCGCTTTGAATAAGGGCCCACGTAAATACCCCAACCGTGACCGTATCAATATGTGCTTCTTCGAAAAGATTCATATCTTCTGTCCAAATATCACGCGGCCATTGTTCGGGATTATAATCCCCGCCAAACAATATTTTTTCCATCTTATTGCCTCCCTGTCTGTATAGCTTGACTGGTTTTCAAGAAATTACTTTCAATATCATTTAACATCCCTTTAGCATTTACTATCAGCAGATAGGCAACGATACTGGAAATAAACAGGATAAGAAAATTCGTTGTCAGTACGGTAAGGACACCTACTAGAAAAATAATGAACATACCGCCAATCGTATTTTTGAATTTATTAAAACTATAGTAGACTGCAAGCTTATAGATATCTCGTATTCTAAATTTAAATCGCGTATTAATAGCGAGGATATTCATAGTCAACGTGGCTCCAATGATCATTAGAAGAAGCATAACATTGGCAAGGATTTGGTTCGATCCCTGTAAATATTGAAAATCAACGAGTAAAATAAAGAACACGCTGAGGATTGGAATCCATAGTAAAAGGGTATCTTTCAGATTCTTTTTATATCCTTCAAAAAAATCTTTCGTTGGAGATAACTCTTTCGTTCTAATTAATTTTTCCATTGAATAATATAAAGCGCTAATGGCAGGTCCTGTTGGAATCAATGCTAGAAAATATAAGATAATATTTGAAAATGATTGCTGCAAAGTCATAAAGAAAAAAAGAAAGATACTATTCGCTAGAATAAAATAGATATTACTAAGAAACAACCAGTAGATATAGTTCGTTATGGTATACAATATGCCTTGACCGAATTCTTGTTTTGACTCCATTAATCTCCACTCCTGTCTTATTCCAAAAACATTATGTAAATCAAGCTGCCCGCCAAAAAGGCAGCTTGATTCATTATTTACTTTTTGCTGTCTTTATACGTTTTATTGGCTAATTCTAGATACTGATCTAACCCTTGAGAATGTAATTCTTCTACATATTTATCGAATTCACTTAAATCACGATCACCGATAATAAATTGCAGTGTATTTTGGTCAGTGAAATCTTTTAATGGCGTACTAAGCAGCGTCACTCGTTCCTTGTCTTCAATTGAGTATGGAATAGGTGGTTCAGCCGGAAGTACAGTTTTTACTTTTTTCATATCTTCTTGGAACTTAATTTCTTCTTCAGCCATCATCGATTGTAGAAGATCAGTTGTTCCACCGTAAGCAAATACTCCTCCAGAGAACCCATAATCAATACGTAAATCCTTTGTTCCTGCTGGATTTAATCCATTGTAATTAACACCTTCAGCTAATTTTCTTACGCCATCTGTTTTCGTATAGGTCGTACCTTCTACGCCCCATTTAGAGAATTCTAATCCTTCATCACTGTAATATAACCAGTCAATAAATTGGAGAATCGCTTCGAAATTCTCGCTTTCTTTTGCTTTAGATGAAATCATGACACCATTCTCTAAACGAGATCCAGACATCAGCTGTCCTGCTGGTCCTCCTGGAACGGTAATTTTGGCTACCGAGTATTTCCCTTTCCCAATTAGTTTGTCCATATCTGTACGGTGAAGCACAACGGTCTGCGAATTACCGTTGATAAAAAATGATTTTCCTGAAACAAATTTTTGCACAGCTTGTTCATCATCTTGCGTAAAGCTTTCTTTATCCAATAAACCTTCTGAGACTAATTTATTAAAATAAGTGAGCATTTCTTTATACTCATCTTTTGTGGAGACATACTCGAATTTATCTTCCGATTCATTATATTTCAAACCGGATCCAAATCCCCAGCCGCCTTTTGTGCCAAAACTAGTTGCTGCGATATTAAGGGTACTATTAAACTGAAACCGATCAGAAAATGGTGTAACATCGGGATAGATTTCTTTTAACTCCTTCATCACTTCATACAGTTCATCCCATGTTGTCGGTATATCCAGCTTATTTTTTTCGAGTATATCTGTTCTGACAAGAAGGGTATAATCCGGCCAAACTTCCTCATGCAGGCCAGGCAGGACATAGAATTTTCCATCGTTCTGACGAAGGGCTTCTAATTCGGGTTCCATGTTCCATTTTTCCACTTTCTCTTTAAAGTGAGGCATTTTATCCATATAATCACTTACTGGAAGAATCGCTCCGGAAGAAACAAATGGAGCTTCTTCACCAGGATATGTTTTCGGAATAATTAATGGAGATTTTCCTGAACTAATTAACAAACTCCTTTTCTGCGGATAATCACTCATTGGTATAATGGTAGGTTTCAACGATACATTTGTTTTTTCCTTTACTTGATCCCAAAACAACCAATCCTTCTTATATGGATAGGTAGGCTGATCAGAATACATGATTGACAGTTCCATTGGCTCCTCTGCTTTGAATGTATCACCCACTGCATAAGACTTCATAGCCCCTTTTTTCGTTTCTCCGTCAGCTTCACCTGAAGACTTCTTGTCATCTGAGCATCCAACTAGTACCAACATAAATAGGGTAAGTAAACTAAACGCACCTAACCACTTTTTCACTTTCACTTTCTTTCCCCCTTACTACAATTTGTTTTATTACTTAACAGATCCCAGCATGATTCCCGATACAAAATACTTTTGTACAAAAGGATACACGACCAAAATAGGTAAAATGGTCAATACCATCGTGACGGATTTAATATTTGCTGAAATCTGAGTTAAGCTGTCAGCGGATGTTGCTCCTGCACCAAGCCCTCCAGTAGCACCTGAAATCATATTTCTAAGATAAATAGTGACTGGGAATAATTCTTTTTGATCTAAGTATAAAAAGGCACTAAACCATGAATTCCAGTAAGAAACTGCGTAAAAAAGGATCATAGTAGCCATAACCGCCTTACTTAGCGGTAAAATAATTTTCCAAAGGATCCCATAGGTGCCTAATCCATCAATGGAGGCTGCTTCCTCTAATTCCTCTGGAACATTTTCAAAGAATGATTTCATGATCAGCATATTATAAATACTAATGGCACCAGGAATAACAATGGCCCACATGGTATTGCCAAATCCCAAACTATTAATCAATACATAGTTAGGAATTAATCCGCCATTAAAAAACATGGTAAAGACTGCAAATAGAGTTAAAAATCTACGCCCTTTCAATCTTCTTTTCGATAAAGCGTAGGCGAACATCGTCGTTAAAATCATCGATATCGTCGTTCCAACAATTGTATAGACAACGGTGTTTTTATAATTGATCCAGAACATCTTATCGCTGATGACTGTTTTATACGTATCAATATTGAACCCTTGAGGATATAAGGTAACCTGCCCTGCATTAATACTCGTCTCATCACTAAACGACTGAGCAATGACATTAACAAAAGGATAAAGCGTGCAAAAAATGATTAAGAGTAAAACAATTACATTAAATACTTTGAAAATTTTATATTCTACGGATTCTTTCATCGATATTCCCCCTTACCACAAACTTCTATCGGTCATTTTTCTTGAAAGCGTATTAGCTGATAAAACGAGAACCAACCCAATGATGGATTCAAATAATCCGATGGCCGTTGCATAGCTAAAATTATTTGCTTCAAGTCCAACACGATATAAGTAGGTTGATATGACGTCTGATTTATCGTAGTTAAGAGGATTATAGATTAAGAGAATTTTTTCAAAACCAACTGCCATAAAGGAGCCGATATTTAAGATAAGCAAGGTAATAATGGTCGGTAAGATCCCAGGAATGGTTATATGAATGGTTTGCTTCCAGCGATTTGCTCCGTCAATTTTCGCCGCTTCATATAAAGTTTCATCAATAGTTGTTAAAGCAGCTAAATATAAAATGGCTCCCCATCCGAGTCCCTGCCAGATTTCTGAAGTAATATAAATGGTTCTGAACCATTCTGCTTTTTGCATAAAACCGATACGCTCTCCTGTGAAAAATTCAACAATAAAGTTAATGGTCCCGTTAGAGGCTGTTAACTGTAGAATCATTCCCGCAATGATGACGATAGACAGAAAGTGAGGAAGATACGATGCGGTCTGAACAAATTTCTTAAATTTTTTCGATTTTAATTCATTTAATAATAAGGCGAAGATAATCGGCATAGGGAAACAAAATAACAAGGTCAACCCGCCTAAAGTAAGTGTGTTCGTAAACACTTTCCAGAAAGTCGGATCCTGAATGAAAATCTTAAAGTAATGAAGACCTACCCATTCTTCTCCGAAAATACTGCCTCCAGGCATAAATCGTCTAAATGCAATCACATTTCCCAACATTGGACCATATTTAAAGATTAACAAATAGATAATGGGCAAGATCAGCAGCGAATACAACTGCCAATCTTTTACTATTCGTTTGAACTTTCTTGATGTTTCTAGTTTTTTTACTTTTTTCGTTTCCATTTTGAGTTCCTGTCTAATCGCCGCCACTATAGCCCTTGCCTCCTCTTCTCAATAGTTGAAGCTGTTATTCAATTTCCTCATAATTGAAATAATCAAAGTCTGCATGAAGTCTTCTTCCTGATGTATCTTGGCAGTGCATACCGACAAACGCCCCTGTAAAAAAACCACCATGAGTAATATAATCATCGGAGAGTTTATAAGATTCAAATGGTTCGGAAAGATGAGTCCAATCACTGCCATCAAATGAATACATGAACTGGAAAGTCTCTTTTCGTACTTCCACCTTTAAATAAAGCGCTTTCAAATCATCCGGTAACGGGACTTCTTTTCCGGCTAACGGAAAACTCGATGCAACTCGATCATATACCATTAAATCAAGGATTCGTCCTTTTTCTTCATTCCATGTAACATGAGCGTATACCCAGTTTTTTGTATTGTAGTAGCAAAGTAACCCTGCCATTTGCTGAAAGGATTCTGGATTGAACTCTACCTTCGTTTCCGCATCAAAGTAAAAGCTTTGCCAACGCCGAGCCACATGAGCTTGTGTGAATACTGAGTGCAATGACTCTCTACCGTATAAGCGCAAATATCCAGGTCGTTCTGTCAGCGAACCGATTTCTTCATTAAATGGAATCCGCAGTGTTTGAAAATGGTGATTTAAAACAGTTGAATTGAAATCATCTTTTGTATCAAAGTCTTTTTCCCATTTTTCTTCAAGAAGATTTGGACTTTCTACTTCCCATGAAGGTGTGTTTCCACCAATTACATATGGCCAGTTATCCCGCCATTCAAGCGCTTGAATCGCTGTTTCCCTTCCCAGCGGACAATACCCTCTTTCATACACCGGTTTCTCTTTTCTAATCGGCCGTCCAGTTAAGTGGACTAAGTACCACTCGCCATTTTGTGTTTCCACTATCGATGCATGTCCAGCTTTTTGTAATGGGTTTTGAGGATCAGTCCACGTTGTAATGAGTGGATTTTCTGGATGCACCTCATAGGGACCATTCAAGTTTTTTGAACGTGCGATTGTGGCTGCATGCTCATATTTTGTCCCGCCTTCAGCCGTTAATAAATAATAATAGTCGTTTATAAAATACAGATGCGGCGCTTCCGTTAATCCCCAGTCTGTTCCCTTAAATATAATTTCCGGCTTTCCAATCAACTTCTTCTCCGCATGACTATATTCTTGCAGGACAATTCCATAGAAACGATGATTATACCCTCGTTGATCCCAGACCATATTTACTAAATATTTTCGGCCGTCCACATCATGAAACAGTGAAGGATCAAAACCAGAGCTGTTTAAATAAATGGGTTCACTCCATTCACCATCTATTTCATCACACGTGACTAAATAATTATGCCCATCCTTCCAAGTGTTCCCATCCACAACTTTGATATCTGAATAAATCAACCAAAACCGCCCATCTGAATAACTCAAACAAGGCGCCCAAACACCACCTGAATCAGGATTTCCCAACATGTTCAACTGACTAACACGATTCAACGGCCTGCTGATCAAATGCCAATTTTTCAAATCCCGAGAATGATGAATCTGTACCCCCGGAAACCACTCAAATGTTGAAACAGCTATGTAATAATCATCCCCCACTCGGCAAATACTTGGATCCGGATTAAACCCTTTTAAGATCGGATTCTGAATCAAAAATAATCCCTCCTTCATTTATAAAGCGCTTACATTAAAGGTAAAAAAATTTTATAAAAGTAGAAATACCATACTAGTATGGTAGTTACCTATATAATAATCAAAATTTTACCAATTAGCAATACTTTTTTCAGAAAATTCCAACAGGAAGCTGAATAACTCAGCTCCCTCTTATAAGGTTATAATTGTTAGAAGTAGTTTTACACAAATAACAAATAATAAAACTAAAGGAGTGAAAACATGAGAGAAAATGACAAACAAACCGAAGATACATTCACAGTCGCTGGTACGAATATTGATGCCGTTAAAAGACAAAACGAACGATCAGGGATGTCATATAAAGAAGTACAAGAATTACTAGCCAGAACCACTGGCGGACATGGAACAGCAATCTATAGTGACACCAATATAGAAAAGGTGAAAGAACAAAACCAACAATCAACAGACTAACTGCTGGAAACAGCGCTCTTCTTTTTTAGTCTATTCATCAGATAACTAAAGAAGGGTGTCATAAAGAGAACGCCTAACACCATAATAATAATGCTAGGAATTATATACTCGGTATCCATACTAAACAATACTTTATTTCTAAACCATGATTGAAAAGGCAAACCAAACCCAAGCAGCACCGCAAAGAATACAATCTTAATCAGCCAGCTCTTCCCTTTCATTTTTTTAATCGAGCTGTTCACAAACACACGCAATAGAGCTAATCCCAAACCAACAGCAAAGAAAATCGGTAAATACACCTTCACATCATCATTGACTACAAACGCCCAAGCCATCATTCCAACAGCCATTAAAAGCGATACTAGCATAACAATATAAGACTTTTTCACAACAATCACCCTTCCTATTTGGCAATCAACACACTGTTGATTGGTATACACTCATTCTAAGTACTTATAAAAACCAAAGCAATAAACAACACAACCCCATCTGTTCAGTCACTCTATTCCGGATCGATGTGATTCACACATTATTCCCGCCTGGCGTCATTCTATGCCACCAGAAATCCCCCCCACTCAAACCTTGTGGGGGTATTCCTTTCGTATTTTGCCAATTTCAGGATATTCCCGTCTGTTGATGCTGTATTCACGTCTGGTACATGCTTAATCCCGTCTACGAACCACGTATTCCCGTCTAGATCCCTCATATTCCCGTCTGGCAGCTTCAATATACCCATGAGGGTATCTCATTGAACCTGGTTTTTTTAAAATGAGTCGCTTTCTTTGTTCCCGCTCAAACCTTGTGGGGGGTATTCCTTGCTAAAAATGACGGTTTGACTGGATATTCCCGTCTGCGGATGCTGTATTCCCGTCTGGTACATGCTTAATCCCGTCTACGAACCACTTATTCCCGTCTAGACCCCGCATATTCCCGTCTGGCAGCTTCAATATACCCATGAGGGTATCTCATTGAACAAGTTTTTTGAAAATGAGTCGCTTTCTTTGTTCCCGCTCAAACCTTGTGGAGGTATTCCTTGCTAAAAATGACGGTTTGACTGGATATTCCCGTTTGGTACGTGCTTAATCCCGTCTACGATCCACTTATTCCCGTCTAGACCCCGCATATTCCCGTCTGGCAGCTTCAATATACCCATGAGGGTATCTCATTGAACTGGTGGTTTGAAAATGAGTCGCTTTCTTTAATCCCGCTCAAACCTTGTGGGGGTATTCCTTGCTAAAAATGACGGTTTGACTGGATAATCCCGTTTGGTACGTGCTTAATCCCGTCTGCGAAACACGTATTCCCGTCTAGACCTCGCATAACAAAAACCCCATTTTGATTAAAATGGAGTTTGTCTTTCTACCTTAATGAAATTGGGCAAACTTACTGTTGACTCACGAACTCTTGTATTATTCTTTTTCCATCTTCTATTCGTTCAGTATATTGTCCTCCTGTGTATTCCTTAATAACGTTTCGCCAAAACAATTGTGCTGTTTCATTGTTTTTCATTTGAAAAACTCGCCAATTCCCTTTATGTATATGAAGTATTTCTTTAGCGACTGATTTGCCTACACCTATTCTTCGATACATTTTCATAATAAAGAATTCAGCGATGGAAAAATAGACTCCCGTTTCTGCTTCTATCCTTTTTACTAAGACGAAGCCTGCATATTTTCCATTGATCCTAATTAAATAAGCGAAATGATTATTTTCTGTCCAATAATCGTTTAAGGGATACTCACTGAATCTCCCATTTTCTTCAACGTGTGCGTCAATAAACTCTGAAAAATCGTAGATGTAAAATTGTAGTAAGTTCGAAATTGTTTCCTTATTATCGATAGTCGCTTTACTAATTTCGTAGATCATCGGCAGCACCTTCTCCCCATACATTCAAAAAAAACCTCATACCCGTTTTTGATCAACAGCTCGTGCACCTGCATAAAGCAACAAGATCATCAGAAAAATCGTTACGAAAATACTTCCAGGTAAGCCGTTCGTCGGTTCGTTAATTAACTTGCTCATGGCGTGGCTGCTTAGTTCTGCTGGACTCCATTTTAGGAAATCCGAAAACAGACTGCTGGCAATCGATAAGACAGAGAAAAACAAGATATTCACAATTGCAATGGCTCCATTGCTCGTTAATAGTGCACTGCTGAAGATGACACAGACAACAATGAACAAGCAATATAAGCTATAAATCAGCATGCTTTCGATTACTTGATGCAATGGAATGGTAGTAAACAAAATAACCGTATAATAATAGGATAAGAGGTAGCCGCAGATAAATGATCCTACCACTATTGATCCTTCCGCAAGTGTTTTACTGCCAACGATTTGCAAACTAGATACGGGCCGGATGAGGATAAACGTTAACGATCCACTTTTTCGTTCATCTGAGATTGTTGACATTACCGCTACCACTATGACGAGAACGCCTAAAGTATTCAACTGTGACAGGACGGATGCCATGACTTCCCCTGCATTAGGTACAGGCATTTGCAAAATAGAACCTTCCGGAAGCCCGCCGCCCATTTTTAAAATATCCTCCATGTAATACAGAGTGAGCGGCTGGGTGAGCGTCATCAGCATAAAAACGATGGGCAGCCAGATAATTTTTTTACTACGGATAATCCCTAAGTATTCTTTGTTAACAAGTGTGAAAAATCCTCTCATGGTTTCACCGCTTCCATAAATAACGTTTCGAGCGTTTGTTTATTTTCTTGAAACGAAACGAGATTGATATCTTGGTCCACACACCATTGTAAAAACTGTTTTTTCTCTTCAATAGAATCAAATGAGACCTCTGCTTTATTATGCTTGAGCAAATTTAAGTTAAAGTTATTGTCTGCTGGAAATGCAGATGAACTTTCGACTACATACACATTGGAAGTTTGAGATAATAACTGTTCCAGCGTTCCATCTGAGATGATTTCTCCGTTCTTCATCAAAAGAATATCATCACTAATTTCTTCTGCATCGTGCAATACATGCGTCGAGTAAAGAATCGTCGTCTTTGCTTTCAAGTTGGACAGAATAGACATAACCTCACGCCTGCCTACAGGATCAAGTGCAGATACAGGTTCATCTAAAAACAGAAGAGCAGGTTCATGGAGAATGGCTTGTGCTAAACCGAGTCGCTGCTTCATACCGCCTGAAAATCCTTGAATTTTCTTATTCCTTACATCAGTAAGTCCTGTGTCGGTAAGAACTTCCTCAATTCTCTGAGATAAAAGAACTTCGTCCATCTTGGATAAGCCACCTACAAAACGTAAAAATTCCTCTGGGGTCATCCACTCATAAAAGTAGGGAACCTGCGGTAAAAAACCGATATCCTGCTTCCATTCTTTTTCTTTTTGGAATGATATTTCTCCCTGTTTATATGCAATCAAACCTGTTAACATCTTCAATAGTGTCGTTTTTCCAGCTCCATTTGGACCAATCAAGGCCACACAACGACCGTGTTCCAATTCAAAACTTACATCATTTACAACCACTTGATCATTAAATGTTTTTGATAAGTTCTTCACATAGAAACTCATGTCCTCCGTCCTCTTTTTCCAAAAATAAAGAAGACAATCGGACCGATGAGATTGACGAAAAGGATAATCAGAACCCACATCCATTTCGGACCATTTGTATATTCCGTATTTTTCAAGCTAACCAGCGCGGTAACGACTAAAATAAATTGCAAAATGATAACGGGCACTAAAAGCTGAATCAATAGAGTATTATCCATTTTTCTTACGCTCCTTTCGTTTCTCAGGATAAATCACAAATAAATAATAAAAAATAGTACCAGACGGAATATTTAATAATCCTATAAACCCCCAAAACCAGGGATTTTTACCGCGTCTTCTTGCAGAAATAAAGATCGATGTACTTTGGATAAGCAATAATAATCCAATCCCGATAAACAGAATAAGTTGATTTTCTACTGAAAGATTCTCTATATTTATGTTCATAGGACTGAATCACCTTGTTCTGATTTTTTATTTCTCCAAATCATGACACAAGGTACGGAAACGATTCCCAATACTTGAATGCCGATATAAAGAGTAGGTGCATTTGCTAAAACTAACGTTAGAATGATAATGCAGAAGCAGGCGATCAGCATAAAAAACATCAATTCTCTATTTAACCTTCTCTTGTGTTCCGATTTTTTCTTATTCAACATCATCGATAATGTCGCTAGATTCGGGGGTGAACTTTCTAATCCTTCCGTGATTTTTTCAAATGCTTCTTTAATTTGCTTCTCTTCATCGACCTTCATCTTCTTGCATCTCCTTTCTAACCAGTTTTATGCTTTTATTGACTCTAGATTTCGCGGTACCTTCCTGACAATTTAGAATTTCACCGATTTCAACATAGGTGAATCCATAATAATGCCGTAATAATAAAGGAATACGATACAATGGTTTTAGTGTAGAAATCGCCTCCATCACTTCATTGAAGTCAACTTTTTTCAGCTGTAATTCCCACTTTAGTGAAGAAGAATGTTCATCCGCTGCTCGTTTGAATAACCCTCGTTCTCGCTTTTTTTTGCGCAATAAATCAATATAGGTCCGAGTAGCAATCGTAATTAACCAGCTGGTAAACTTGCTCTGATGATTGAAAGAAGTAATTTGAAGATAGCATTTCAGCATAGTTTCTTGTAGTAGCTCTTCAGCAATCATAGGATTAAAAGTCATTTTAATTAAATAATTATAGATAAAAGAATAATGCCGTTGAAAAAGCGCAGTAAAAGCGGCTTCATCCCCTTGCTGAGCAAGTGTGATGAGCTGATGTTCTTCAAACTCCTTCAAAAGTAAACCTCCTACTTTTCCGACTTACTAGTAATACGATCCTCACTAGACAAACGTTCACTTTTTTTAAAAACAATCCGTTTTTTACTAAAGCCCCTGTTAGTTTATTAAAATTCTCAAGATTACCACAAGAATAAGACACAGGATATTCGAAGCTTTTCCAGAGAGAATAATTCTTCAATTAGTACAAATTTTTTTTAGAGCATGTTTTCTGCAACGAATAGTATATTCTTGGATTTTTATTATTTACTTTTTATATTACTATACAAGAATGAGCCGTTTTGACCGGCTCACGTTTATTTAGAAATCAAATTATAAGACAATATATACGCTTAAGTATATTATAAAAATTGGAGACAGAAACGGAAAGAAATACATAATAAAATGACAAGGGGTTAACGAAGTGACAAATCAAAAGAATGTATTTAATAGAGAGATAAAAGACCACTGGTATGTAAACTACACTGAAAGAGAATTTCCTCATGTTCAACAAGCATGGGTTCTCCCCCCTGAAAGGAAAAAGGATTTCGATCCATTTATCCTATTAGCAGAAGACTGGTTCAAAAGAGGTACCTTTTCTGACCACCCTCATCGTGGTTTCCAAACAATTACTTATGTAATCGATGGGAGATTGGAACACATTGATAATGCAGGAGGACATTCCATATTAGAAGCAGGAGATGTTCAATATATGAATGCTGGATGGGCAGCTAGACATGCAGAGGAAGCGGTTGATGATGACCTAATTCATACGCTACAGTTGTGGTTAAACCTTCCGAAAGCCTTAAAGAATACAAAAACTACCTATCAAGATATATATGTAGAAGATGTACCACTCGTTCCATTTGAGGGAGGAGCTGTTAAGGTTTATTCAGGCGACATTGCAGGAGTGAAAGGGCCTATGAAAAGCTTGGTCCCAATAACAATGTCTGAAGTTACATTTAGTGAAGGAGCAAGTTATACACATGTTTTACCGGAGAATCACAATGCTTTCCTATATATTCTATCAGGTGAACTTGAGTTCGGTGGAAGCAAAACCATCCTACAAAAAACAGGAGTGGCTACTCTTACTTTTAATGAAGAGGGAACGGGCGATAGCGAACTACTTATAAAAGCAAATAAACGGTCTAAAGTTCTTATTTATTCAGGAGTGCCGATTAATGAAGAAACGGTAGTATACGGACCTTTTGTTATGAACACGATGGAAGATATTAACCAAGCTTATAAAGATTATCACGAGGGTAAATTTGGAGCTCCAGCCGTTAAATAACATAGAAGTTAGTTTTAAAACACCCTAATGATTCTAGCGTTCTTTTTCAGGAACTATTATTTTAAAAAAAAACTGATTCATCCTTTCTTGTAAAATATCGTGAAATTTGAATAAGACGCCTCTTGGGGTCTTATTTTTTTGGCAATGTTACTGCTTGTTGAAAATCATAGATTCCCGCAAGTGAATACATAGGGTGATAATCTGGACTATCCATCCAATTACACAAGAATTCTTCATAGTATCTGTATCACAAGAAAACTCAGGATAAGTGGCTATTACCCCGGCACATCTACCTTCATTGTTAATTGCCTCTCTTAAAGATTTGACTAGTTACTTTTCATTTTAAAGTTTCATCCAAAGCAAAAGAGTACCAATAGTTTTACCTATTGATACTCTCTAATGTATTAATGAGTTTTCTTTGAAGATAAATATGCGACAAGGACGTACCGTTCTGGTGCAGCCCCTATAAAAGTAAAGGGATAGCAGGTACTAACCGTCAGGGTTGCACGTGGTTTCGGAACGATGACGGTTCGATTATCTTTATCTACAATCCGAACTTTGTTAATTTTGTAAGTGAACTCTCCTGCTGACGTTCTTGCAATCAACAGGTCTCCTTCCCCTACTTGTCCGAGACGACGAAATACGGTATCTCGATGACCGGAAAGAACCGAGTTGTCCTTTTCGCCTGGTAAGACACTATCTGCAAAATGCCCTACACCTTTCTCCAATTCATCCTCATTCGTTCCATGGAAAATAGGAAGGGTTGCATTTAGCTTAGGTATATACAGTTCCCCAATTTCTTCTCCCATTTTTGGCCGGACAGGATATAGCTCTTTTTTCGTTGTTACGATATCTGCAGATGGTTGTGTTGGTTCATGTATTTCACCACTAGCACTATGGGTCTTGAATAGAAGATAGCCTTTTGCAAACTTATACATATTCGTTGTAGAAAACCAAATACCAAATAAAATCATAACGCATGTACAAGAGAGCAGCAGTACTCGCTTTTTGTTCTGCATGTTAAGCTTTCCTGACTTTTCGATACATCAAGCTTCCTAATAAGATGATGAATAAACCAATAAGGCTATTAGTCAAATAATCCGAAGCGGTATCTGGAAGTTTAGCTCCTTTTACTGTTTTATATTCGATTGTCTTGTTATTTTGTTTACTTACAGCTGGTACCTGCTTGATGGTCTTTTTCACCTCATTAGAAGAGTAATACATTTGCTGTCCTGCATTCGTAATGGTATCAGAATCCACCATATCGCTCGTAATCAGAAGATCAGCTAAGAACTTTCCATCTGTCGTGTAAATCATTATTTTCAGGTTAGCATCCGTTAATTCTTCCATTTTCATTAAATCTGTAAGTGACATAGGTGATTCTTCACCATTTTTCACAAGGGAATAGGTTACCTTTAGGTTGAAAATAGAAAGTAATTCTTCATAAATTGATGCAATTTCAGCCAATTGTTGTGCTGTTAGCTCCGTTGCTACATCAAATTCTTCGAAAGCCATCATGCGATCGGCCAGACTTTCTAGTCGTTCAATGGTTGCTGGATCGGAAAAACGTTCTTCTAAGGACATTAAGTGATCCTCTATTCGCTGTAGTTCCTCATTCGTTAGACCAAGCTCTTCCTCAAAAATAGGCAGTAAATCTTCAGCAATATCCCCTTCAAAATCTCCACCCTCTAAAACCCAAACTGTTTCTTCAAGGTCATCTATGTAGATGTAATCGTTAATATCTTCGCCATTATCTTGCAGCAATTGAAGCAACGCTTGTTTATCCAGCCCAAAGTTCTCATTAAAATAGGACAAGTTGCTTAAATCAGCCTTGATAACTTCACCCATGAACTCATTTAGCTCCTTAACAGATGCAAAGTCTTCTAAGCTAAATTCATAAGACGCTAATAAAGCGCTGAACGCTTCTTCAGTAATTTCAAACCCTCTTTTCTTGCTTACTTCAGCTAAATATATGACGAAATCTTTGTCAAAGTTTGGATCGCGCTCAATGGTCTCTTCTGCATAAAAATAAACAGATTCCTCGAGGTCATCGATAAAAATATAATCAGTAAGTTCTTCACCATTATCCTTTAATAATTGGACTAAACTATCTTTAGTAAGACTATATTCTTTATAAATGAAATCCAGATTACTTGAATCTGCTTTAATTATTTGACCTAATTCCAGCTTTAGTTCCTTAATAGATTGAAAATCTTCAATACTCTCATCATAATAAGATAGAGTCTCTTCAATATCGTCCTTCGTTATCTTAAAACCTCTTACCGTAGAAGCTTCTTTTAAAAATTGAGTAAGTTCTTGTTCGAATTTCTTGCTTTGCGCAGCTGATGTGAGTGACGGGAATAAACTAATCACTAACGTAAGTGAAAGTAAAGCCAACCATATTTTTTTCATATTTTCTCCTATTCAGTACATTTCTATGATACTAGAAAATTATATCGTTATAACAATTTTTTTACAATAACATTATCATTTGTTTCCACACAAAAAGGGGCACCTTCAAGATGCTCCTTTTAGTAAACTATCTATTTGTTTTACTATTTTGAATCAGTTCAGCTGCTTGGTCTAATTTTTCTTCAATTCGGTTTAACTGTTTCTTCCGTTTCATTAAATACAAAATGAATAAAATAACACATGCAATAATAATTAACATAACAATTAGAAAAATGAAGTCGCCGCCAACCATGTTTAATCGCCTCTCTTTTTATACTCTGTCTAGTAATATTACACTATAGAAAAAGAGTAAAATTTTTTAAGTCACTTTTTTATTACGGAGTATCAATAATGTGATAATCTCCACCCCGGACACACCCTTATTCTATAGGAGAAATCTCTTCTACTCGATCTAACCATTCATTCACTAACGTGGTAAATAGCTCGGGCTGCTCAATTTGTAAATTGTGACCTGCTGTATCCAGTACAGCAAATGTTCCTCGTGGATACCGATTCATTAAGGCAAGAGCATCTTTATAACCGACCGAAGAGTCTTGTTTTCCTAACAGGAATAGACTAGGTTTACTGAAGTCATATTGGTCAATTTCAAAAGAAAATCCATATTCATTCTTTATCTTATTGAGAAAATTTTCATCTCCCATTTTACAACCGCTTAGAATTTCTTTGTTGTATCTCAACCAAGTATACTCATTCAGTATAATGTTATTGTTCTTAAAATCTTCTGCCTCTTCTTTTGTTAGTGTTTCAAGAAAATTAGCATCTGTTCTCATAATGGTATGCGGCTCAACTTCTCTATCTTTTAGAAGAGGAACAATAACTGGACATATACATACTGCACCCAGTATTTGTTCAGGTTGCTTTTCAATTAACCCTCTCGCTAGATAGCCCCCATACGATTCCCCTGCAAGTACATATTTTTGGTTAGGAAGGATATCCTGAATAAAATCTAACAACGCATGTAACATATCATCTGAACTGCTGATTTCCCTATATTCTGTTGTTAACCCCATTCCAGGCAGGTCAAGATAAATTCGTCGCCACCCTTCCCTCTTGGTAAAAATAGGTTCCATACACCCGCTCATTAATCGATGGTCAGGACCATATCCATGTATCATTAAAATCGGGGTCCCTTCCCCTAAATCTTCGTAATAGATGTTAGCTTGGCGAACTTGACAATATGGCATATAAATCCTTCTTTCCTATGTATTCTAGCTTATTGAGCCGAGCTCCATTTTAGTAACTCCTAAACAAAACAGAATTGTAGATAAGAATTTAAATTTGGAGTAGCTGATATACCTTGTTATACTCAAATAGTATAATTTTTTTACATGATGCGGAGGAATAGAAAATGAGTTACATAAAAAATCAAATTAACATGACGCGGGGCAATTTATTAAAAGAAATAGATGGATTATCTCCAGAGTTCATGGATATTCAGCCTATCGGATTCAATAATACTATTCATTGGCATCTGGGCCATGTACTTAGTGCTTCAGAAAAATTCTTATTGGACTCACCCAATAACAGCAGCTTGCCTGAAAACTATGGACAACTATTCGGATATGGTTCTAAACCGTCCGACTGGTCAGAAGGTGTTCCTTCTACTGAAACATTAAAACAACAGTTACAGGAACAGCTTGATCGTCTGCTTGCCATTCCAGAAGAGACATATAATGATAAAGTGGCTGCTCCTTTCATGGGTATGGAAACAGTCGCGGATTTCATTAGCTTTGTGATTTTACATGAAACAAATCATATTGGACAAATACATGCGATGAAACTTGTTATTCAAGCTTCTAACTGATAGCCCTAAGCCTAACACACGGATGATTTAGCTTATCCTGAGTGTTAGGCTTTTTTATTGAAAAGCAGCGAAATATCTCACTGATAATTTGAATATCTCTTTATGAGTCACTAGCCCGTACAAATCAGTCGATGCGTACATACCTTACAGTAGCAAGTCCGTAACAGGAAGAAGGTGAAGTAAATGAACTTCTCTAGAAGATCAAACCAAGGGTTTTGTGTACCTGGGTATAGATGGTGCGGCCCCGGCTGTTCCGGTCCTGGTGCACCTACTAATGCAGTCGATTCCTGCTGTATGTTACATGATAAATGTTATGAACGATTCGGCCCTACCAGGCAATGCGATCAACAATTCCTAAATTGTATGCGTCCAAAGATCAACCCTCGAACCAAAATGGGAAGAGATGCTGACCTTTTTTCTCGAGTCATCGGATCACGAGGAATTCTTTGGTAGTATTTATTCACCATATTTCCCATTACTCGTAATCTTAATAAAGCCATCATCGCTTTTCACAGCAAGGGATGTCTGTTTATCAACGTGTTTAATAGAGTAAAACGGCGTTCCTTTTTTGAATTCATTTGAAAAGATTGTACCGTTTGGGGCATTCATCTCGTTATCTGAGTATTTTTGAATTTCCCCAACTTTTTTATCCAATTCACTTTCTTTTAATTGTTCTTCTGTCACAATATAGTTATAGCCATGGTAAACGACAAAACCATACTTCCAATCCTTTCTAGACCCTTCATTATTGCTGCATGACACAACGACTATCATCAGTGGAAGCAGCCAATAAATCAATTTCTTCAAATTTTCCCCTCCATATTTTTATTTAAGAATTTTCACCTGTTCATACGCTTCAAGAAGGTCTTCGATTGGAATGTCATTAATTTTCATTCCGGAAAGTTCGCAGTTTACGATATTTACATTCGTAAGATTACTATCAATCAATGTGCTTCCGGTAAAATCACATCGGTCCACCAACAACGGTTCGTTTTCATCTCCAAGATTTGTATCGCTGAACGTAACACCACTTAATGTTACAAGTGAAAAGTGACTATTTGATAGATTGAGATCCGCGATAAGTGTATGCCTGAAATTAATATTCTGGAACTTCGAATTACTAAGATTACAATTATTTACGGTACTATTTGCAAGATTACTATTACTAATCGAACTGGCTTCGAGATTCACACCATAAAAATCACTCTCAGCCATATTGCATTCTTCATACTGTGTTTTGGTTAGGTCTTTCTGCTCAACTAGGTTTTCAACGGATATCGAGGGATTGATCTGTTTTTGATAGCAATATTCATCCTCTGTTTTAAAGGTAGTTTGGTAGCCATTTTTTTCATAAAAGAAATGATTGTTAATTTGCCTGCTTGACGTTTCCAAATCCCAATTTGTTATGCTTGGGTAGAGTGCTTCAATTAATGCGATAACTTTCGAACCAATTCCCTTACCTTGATAGTCTGGCTCTATAAAAATACGGTCGATTCTGGCAAACCTTTTTCCTGCAAGGGTAAGAATGACGCCCCCTACCACCGCTCCGCTGTACATAACCTTATAATAAGCTAATTCTCTAATACTATATTTGGTCATTTCAATGGAATCATAGTTGGGCGGCTGTATATTGTAATCACACACTTTTTCATCGGATGGCAGCCATCTTCTCGCTTCTTGATCAAATGTTTTTTTCATAAGCACTGTTAAACATTCCGCATCACTGAGTACGGCTTTTTCAATCGTTGTTATCGACATCTTTAGTTCTCCATTTCTTACTTTTTATCTAAATTATACCAGTTATTCTCTATAGAAGGACTCTTTTCCTGTGAGCAGACTCTTCTTTTAAGTGCTTAGTGAAGATGAATGATCATTCGCTTTCGATCCACTGGAATCCAACCCCATAATGTATAATAAAAAGGCATTCACCTAATAAAGATAAATGCCTGATTGAACTTATTTAGGATTTCCCATTATTCTTGGAATTCACAATACGCTCATTTCCTCTTTTAAAATTCCCTGTTATCTTTGCCAATATAAGTTGAACTGCTTTTTCATCTTCAGCAATTTAATTTTTTCTAAAATTTTTTCAGCATCTTTACCTTTTAATAATTTAATTTGTTTTCCCTTATAATCAATGAGTACAGTATTATTTTTGGTAACTCTGTAACTAAACGGAGCTTCCTCTAATCTTTTTCTTTTATCAATATTCCCCATTTACAAACCTCCCTAACTGAATGTAAATCAAGGTTGAGGAATCCCTCCCAAATCATTTTATATGATTACTAACATTCGAGAACTTTTACCTATTTCCTCTAAGAACTAACTATATCGATTGTTCAATAATTACTTTATTATCTAAAGCAACAATCTATACGAAAACAACCATAAAAAAACCCTTCCTAATAGTAAAATGTACCCTACAAGATAGACACTTTGAAAAAAGTCTATCTTGTAGGGTATTTTTATTTATAATGAGAAAAAAGATACGGGAGCGGAACCGAATGACAAAAATCTACTTAACTGAAAAACAACAAGCGCAATTAAAATGTAATCCCTACGTACAGGCAGTTAGTGAAAAGGCCATTACCTATACAGATGAATTTAAGCGCCATTTTATTGCAGAAAATGAGAAAGGAAAGCTACCAAGAATCATTTTTGAAGAAGCGGGATTAGATGTCGAATTAATCGGTTTGGAGCGTGTGAGTTCTTCCGCAAAACGTTGGCGAGCAGCGTATCGAAAAGCTGGTATAGACGGTTTACAGGATACACGTAAAACGAATTCAGGACACCCACTTGAACGGGAACTAAGCCTGGAAGAAAAATACGCACGATTAGAAGCGAAAATGCGATTACTTGAGGCAGAGAACGAACTACTAAAAAAGCTGGATCTACTCGAAAGGCAGATGAGGAAGAAGAAATCACAATGGAAGCGAAAATAAAATTTGAACTGATTTATGGCGCCATCAATAAATACGGATTGAAGCGCATGGTGAGCTACTTCTGTGAACTGATGGGGGTTTCTCGCTCAGGTTATTACAATTATTTTGATGAACGCTCTGCACAAAACCGTGCAGATCAAGATGTGGCAGATGAAGTGGTGAAAGAAATCATTTTAAAGGCGTATTATTTCCGAGGACGCAAAAAGGGAGCACGCCAAATCAAAATGACGCTTCAAAATCAATATAGTGTCACATATAACTTAAAACGAATTCGCCGTATTATGAAGAAATTCGATATTATCTGTCCAATTCGTAAGGCCAATCCCTATCGACGCATGGCAAAAGCAACGAAAGAACATCGGACATGCCAAAATGAACTAAACCGTAACTTCAAGCAAGGTGTGGCAGGAAAAGTGTTATTAACAGATATCACGTATTTGACGTATAGAGGCGGAAAACGTGCTTATTTATCAACGATTAAAGACGCAGAAACGAACGAAATTTTAGCGTATGAGGTGTCCGATTCCTTATCGCTGGATATCGCCCTCCATACAGTAAAGAAATTGAAAAAGCATAAGCATTTAGCGAAAGATGCGTTTATCCATTCGGATCAGGGTTTCCATTATACGAGCCCTATTTATCAAACCTTAGTAAAGAAAATGGGCCTAGGCCAGTCGATGTCACGCCGTGGCAACTGTTGGGATAATGCGCCCCAAGAATCCTTCTTTGGGCATTTTAAAGATGAAGCCAATCTAAAGGAATGTGAGACATTAGAAGCAGTGAAACGAGAAATTAAAAGTTATATGACGTACTACAATCATTATCGAGGCCAGTGGAATTTAAAAAAGCTGCCGCCTGTAAAATACAGACAGCAGCTTCAACAAGTTGCCTAGGCTTTTTCAAAATGCCCTTTACAAAGGGTACACTTTATAGAAGGGCCTGGGTTATATTTTGGATTATTCGACAACCAATCCTAATAATCCTGCAAAACCAATAGCTTGATCGGGTGTCACAATGCATCCTCGGATATCTTCAACATCAACCATCAGTTGACTAAACATACACGTTCTAAGATCGATTCCTTTAAGGGAAGTACCACTGAAACTCGTTTCATTTAAGTCACAATCATCAAACGCTACTTTGGTGAAGTTTGATTCATAAAAATCAGCGTTCCGGATTGAGCAATTCTTAAACTGCACCTGTTTCATTTTACTATATCCAAATGATGTTAAGTTCGCATGGCACTCTTCAAACAACGTATTGTGAATCGTTGCATCCGATAAATTCATTCCTAAAGTCTTTGAATCACGGAACTCTACACGGTGAATAATCGCATCACTAAAGTTGGCATTTGATAAATCACACTTTTCAAAAATGACATCGGTTAATTCGATATTTTTAAAATTCACATCGATGAAACGAACATTTTTAAATACAACCTGCTCAAAACGAATACGATGGACCTCTTCGCCTATAACGGAACAATTTGATATTTCAAAGAGGTTGAAATACGTTTCTTCCATATCAAGCGTGTTCGTAGGTGTAAGTTCATCTGTAATTTTAGGTTTCTGAATTTTAATTACTGACATCTAATCATCCTTACCTTTTAATTTAACTGGCTGTCCTATTGTAACACCTTATAAAAATCATTTTCACCCTAGACTTTTTCTAATGATTCGCTAGCGCTTG
Source organism: Peribacillus sp. FSL H8-0477 (assembly GCF_038002765.1). Lineage (NCBI taxonomy): Bacteria > Bacillati > Bacillota > Bacilli > Caryophanales > Bacillaceae > Peribacillus > Peribacillus sp. FSL H8-0477. Next base: position 162,271 of record NZ_JBBODE010000001.1, read on the forward strand.
AACTTTTTTATCAATTTATCTAGAATTCTACTACTTTTTGCTTCAATCTATTCATAAGAATTTCCTGGCCAAAAAATGAAATTCATCATCCTACTTCTATATTCATTCCAAAATAAAATTCTAACCACCTCTTTTACTCCTGTATCTAGACCCTATCTTCTCCACATGGTAAAATTTAGATATATTTTCAGTAGGGAGTGATTCATAATGAATAATCGTGAAATTATTATAGAGATTGATAAGATTACCTCAGGAAAAAATAACATTATATCTTTTGTGAGAAATAACGAACAAATTAACTTTCCTCCCTTGACTCTCAAACCTTACTCAACAATATCTGAATATAACTATAATCATCACTTTGATAAAGAAGACCTAATCAAACTTAATAAGCAGTATCCCTCAATACACCCCAATGATACGAACGAAAATATAAATATATGGGCTAAGAACATTAAAGCTGCCTTTAAACAGCTAATCCAAACAGGTGATTTTGATAGAACTTACAATTACCATGGTGATAAGGTTTCTGTAAAATATATATGGGTTAAGTAAAGATTAAATCCGAATAATCCACAAATAACACAAAAAAACCTGTCAAAATCGACAGGTTAATCGTTTCTATTTACTTTGACTGGTTTTCACCTTGCTTTATATTTACGAATAATCAAAAACACGCCGAAAAGGACACCGAGGAAGGACATGGCCGATATCGTGAAGTAGAAGACATGGCCGCCAAATCCTTTATATAAATATCCTCCAGCATAGGAAGCGATAATGCCGGACATTCCAAAGAATAAGAGGGCTAGTACGGTTTGGCCTGTTGCCCGCCATTCTTTCGGCATAATTTGATACAAGTATTGAATCGCTGCCGTATAAAATACTGGGAACGTTAACATCTGCAGGATTTGCAGGAGTGTTAGCAGCATAGGACTTGAAACGAATGCTGATGCAAAAAAGCGTAGAAAATAGAAAAACGTCGCAATCGTAATAATTTCAAGTTCTTTTCCTTTTCGCAGCCACCAAAAGCTTAAGGCAAAAATCACAATTTCACTAGTAGCTGATAAAAAGAAGGCCATTCCTACTAATGAGGTGTCTCCTCCAAGGGTCAGGATATGTATGCCTAAAAACGTGTCATTCATACGAGCCGGCACAGAACTGATAAAGACTAAGCCCAGGAAAAGCAGCATTTCTTTATTGGTGAGTACTTGCTTTAATCCAGCTATTGTTACAGGTTTAGTTGAAGCCTGTACTTCTGGCATCAGCCAGATGACACCAAATGAAAGGATCCCTAATACCACGAATAAAATGGACACACTGCTCATCCCAAAATAATCCATCGCATAGCCTGCAATTAAGGACAATACCGCGTAGCCTAATGCCCCATATGTACGAACCGAACCGTAGCTGATACCGGCAGTTTCTGATACCGTAAAATTCATACTCTCAGTCAACGGATCCAGTGGCATTAAAAAGAAATAGACAAAAAGGGCAAATATAATGAGTAATAAAAAACTATCTACACTAAATAAGAAATAACCGAAAACAGCTGTACAGCTAACGAGGATCAACATGACGATTCGAATGGTTTTCGTTTTGTCACTGATAAAGCCCCATAACGGCTGAGCAATCAACGTCACCAAGCCGCCAGTCCCGATAATGAGACCAATCTCACTAGTTGATAAACCCTGTTGTCCTAAGTAGACAGGTAAAAAAGGAATGAAAAGTGCAAGTAATCCAAAAAATAAAAAATTATATCCTTTTAATAAATAGGCCGTTTTCAAACAAATTCCCCTTCCCAGGCAATGCAAGCAAACCCAGTTATTCTCGATGCGGTAAACCATCCATTATTGTAACTGATTTGCCTAGGAATCACCACACAACTTATGATTCTTCACAAAATTCTTAGAACTCTCTTCAAAAATATCCCATAGAAAGAAAACCTGGTATATAATTCATTACAACACGAATCAGTAGGAAGGTGATTATCTGAGTAAGAAGAATCTTTTGATGTGGACTTCCTTAACAGGAAATGTTCTTTTAGCGATCGTATTAATCACGCATTACTTAAACCAGAATACTGTGCATGAAGAATTATTTGTAGAAGTACAGTATTCATTGGTTGAGTTAGATGGAGTCATTCAACATCAACAAACTAATGAGTGGTCTGAACCAAATTTAGTAACCACTAAGGTTAACGAAGTGTTACATCGATTAGAGACAGCAAGGAACAGTGGAAGTTATTCAGGTTGGCTTTCGAAGACTGAAAAAAAAATAATGGAGCAATTTTATCTGACATTAAGCCTCTTCCCTCATAATCACTCATATGAATTCAGTGTTTTGAATCAGAGCGACATTCAACGTTTTGAAGCATTGCGTTCATCACTTCGAATCGTAGGAATTGGAATGGAATTACAAAGTATGGATTGGGAAAGCTTCATTTCCGCAGTGGAAAGATTAGAAATTCTTATTCATACATAAAAGGAGCCCTGCAAGATGATGTCAATCTTACAGGGCATTTTTTAGTTTTCGTCTATCTCGCTACGCGTCAAATACTCGAATTATCTTTTAAGTTAACATAAATTCACACAGCTTTCTATCGCTCTGGATGGAAACATTCACTTGCCAAATTCACCTCGGACAGTTCGACTCATATCAATGACTTTGGTCATTTGATTGTATAAGTTATTAATCTGTTCATCCTTATCCACTTTCTCCAAAACCTGACTTTGGTGCTCCTTATTATGATATCGGTTAATTTCTAACATAAGGATTTCGTTTTCGTGTAGTTCAACAGCTGATTCCATTCCTAAACAACCATATTCCGATTGAGTGGATGCGGCAGTATATGTTTCACTTTCGATCGCCCCATACTCTTTGTATATACGTTCAGCTTCAAGATTGATTTTTAAAAATTGTTCTTTGTTTTCTTCTAGTACAGGATACAGGTAAATTTCTACATACACGATTATTCCTCCTTTGATAAAATGGGTAGGATTTAGTTTAGCACATAAATTCCAATTATATCCATATTTAGATAATCAAACGAAAAGAAAAAGCCCCGCAAGATGATGTCCATCTGATGTGACCCCTAAAAGTTAGAGTTTTATATTACGCAGCCAATTGGTTGGTTTGAAGACGGTATTGTACCGGACTCATTCCAGCCAATTTCTGTTTAATGCGTTGGTTATTATAATAATAAATGTAGGACTCGATAGTCCGTTTCAGTTCCTCGTACGTGCGAAGTGGTTCACCATAATACATCTCTTGCTTTAATAATCCGAAGAAGTTCTCCATAGGCGAGTTATCTAAGCAGTTTCCCTTTCGGGACATGCTTTGGAACACGTTATGTTTTTTCAATGTATGGACCCATTTTCTATGCTGATAATGCCAGCCTTGATCTGAATGGATGGTCGTTCGGTATCTTGCCTCTTTTACTACTCGAAGAGTTTCCTTCAAAGGCTCTATTACAAAGTCCAGTGTCGGATGCATACTCATCCCATATGAAAGAATTTCACCATTATACATATCCAAAATCGGACTGAGGTAGAGTTTACCTCCATCCGCACACTTGAATTCTGTGATGTCGGTGGTGAGTTTTTGATAGGGAATAGGGGTCTTAAACCGGCGATGGATTCTGTTCTTCGCTACCGTGCCAATTGTTCCTTTGTACGAACTAAATCGACGTGATTTACGGGTGAACTTATCCCCTTTCAATCCAAGCTTTCTCATGATGCGTTGTACTTTCTTATGATTCACTAGGAGCCCCTGGTTCTTTAACGCTAAACGAATCCTGCGATACCCATAGTTGCCATTATGCTCTTCAAAAATAGCTTGAATGATTTCTTCTACTTCTTGATGAGGGTTTTCTTGCTTCATTTTTTTCACATGGTAATGATAAGAAGATTCGGGAATACCTATGAACTGAAGTACATCCTTCAGTCGGAATTCTTCTTTGAGTTCGTATGATAGCGCTGCTTGTGCTTTTCGAGATAACCGTCCGGATCCATCTGAAAAGCGCGCAACTTTTTTAGGTACTCGTTCTCCAAACGCAGAAGTTCATTTTCCCTTTTGAGTTTCTGTTCAACGGTCATCTCTTTTACAGGCTGTTTTCTTCTTTGATTGTTCTTCGCTTTGTCTGACATGGCTGGCCGTCCTTTCGGTTTAAGTAGGCCTTCCACACCACTCTCAAGGAGTTTTCCTTTCCACGAAGCAATCAAAGGTGGATTGGTTAACCCGAAGTGAAGAGCCGTTTCAGTGTAAGAAGCGCCTGTCCTTTTCATAAAGCTTAGTACATCAAGCTTGAATTGAACAGAGTAAAATTCATTGGTTTTCTTTCTAGAAAGTCCAACTGCGCCTTGGTTCTTGTATATATTTACCCAATTTCTTAATTGCGTAGGTGATTTTATCTCGTATTTACGAACAAGTAGTTTGAAGCCAAGTGGACCATTCAGATACTCTCTCACAATCATCAACTTAAACTCATCGCTATATTTAGCCATACTAAAACACCCCAAAAGTTAGATTATGACTCTAACTTTTGGGGTGCACTTCAATCTTACAGGGCTTTTATTAGTTTTCTTCTATTTCACTGCGTTTTTTCTTAAACAGTTTTGAAAGTACTTCGTAAACGATTGGTACAATCAATAATGTTAATAAGGTTGAACTTGTTAGTCCGCCAATTACAGTAATACCAAGACCTTTTGATATAAAACCGCCGCCGCCTGAGCCAAATGCTAGTGGCATTAATGCTCCGATCGTTGCAATGGCAGTCATTAAAATTGGACGAAGTCGGGTTGCGCCTGCCTCGAGAATGGCTTCACGCATACTCATACCATCACGTTCCATATGAATAATACGGTCTACCAGTACAATGGCATTGGTTACCACGATACCAATTAACATGAGAAGTCCCATCATGACCGATACAGAGATTGTTTCACCTGCGATTAATAAACCGACAAATGATCCAATGACCGCAAACGGTAAGGAGAACAGGATAGCAAATGGTGCTACACCCTCACGGAAAGTAACCACAAGGATAAAGTACACGATTGCGATTGCAGCAATCATAGCTAAACCAAGTTGTGTAAATGTTTCCGTCATATCTGCGGCTACACCAGCCACACCGATTTCTACGCCTTTTGGTAAATCTAATTTATCAATCGCTTCATCTACTTCAGATGTTGCTTTTGAAATATCTTTATCCGTGATTGTTCCTGAAACCGTTGCATAGTATTCACCTTTACTACGCGCTAACGTATTTAAGGTAGTTCCTTTTTCTACTTTAACCAAATCAGAAAGTTTCATTTCAGCACCAGTTGCTGTTGGTACTTTCTTAGCTAAAATATCATCAATCGATTTTGGTTGTTTTTCTTGTTCTTGCTGAACAATAACATCTATTGAATTACCATCTTTCTCAATGGTTGTTAATACTTCTTCTGTGGTAGAAGGGCTTAACATCATAACGATTTGACCCGTTGTTAATCCATATTGCAATAATTCATCTTGTTCTACTTTGAATGTATATTCAACATATGCATCCTCTGTACTTGCAGTAACATCTTTTAAGCCGTCATTTTTCTTTAGAACGTCTTCTACTGTTTTTACAGAGTCATTTAGTTTTTCTAAATCTTCACTGTAGAACGTGTAGCTGACTTCATCACTTGCAGCCGACATAGAGGAGAAGTTTTGGCTCTTCCATTCGCCTGATTGACCAATATTAAACACATATTCTTCAATTTCTTCACGTACTTCAGGGAAGTTTTCCATTTCCGGATCAAAGATGAGGTACATTAGAGCACCACCTGCTCCGCCGCCGCCCATCATCGCAGCCATGGAATCTCCGCTGTCTGATAGAGATAATTGAACGATATCTATGTCTTCATGTTTTAGTAACTTTTCTTCCACCACTTCAAGGTTCGCCAAGGTATCATCCTTGAGCTCTCCTGTTTCTGGTGTGTATGTTAAGTACATCACTTTTTCTTCTTCGCTGCCTAAGAAACTAAAACCAATTAATGGTGTTAATGCAATACTGCCTGCTAATAAAACAACAGAAATAATGGACGTAATCACCTTATGGTTTAATGTCCATCTAAGCACACCTTTGTACCAATTAGCTAATTTACCAGAATCTTTATGACTGCTTTCCGTCTTTTCACCATATAACTTCTTCTTAAATAGGAAGTGAGATAATGCTGGAACGATTGTTATAGCTACAATTAACGAAGCCACAAGAGCAAACGTCATGGTTAAAGCGAACGGCATGAACAATTCGCCTACCATGCCTCCAACAAAAATAAGTGGTGCGAATACCGCAACAGTAACTAATGTTGAGGACAGGATTGGTTTGAACATTTCAAGTGTCGCTTCACGTACTAGTGCACGCCCTGTTAATGTTTCACCTTTTAAATGCATGCGTCGGAAAATATTTTCAACAACGACGATTGAGTCATCAATTACACGACCAATGGCAACCGTAACCGCACCCAACGTCATAATATTTAACGTAATACCCAACCCATGTAAGATTAGGAATGCGATTAAGATCGAAACAGGAATGGAAATGATTGATATAATCGTCGATTTAATATCACGTAAGAATAGTAGGATGATTAATACCGCAATAATCCCGCCAAAAATTGCTTTTTCAAACATTGTTGACACGGATTTCTCGATAGGCGCCCCTTGATCAAGGGTGACATCTACGACAAGACCATCAATTTTTTTCTCTTCCTCTTTTATTAAATCCTTCACATCGTTAACCACGTCAACGGTGTTTGCTTGCTGACCTTTAACAATTTGGATGGCAATCGCATTTTCACCGTTAGTTCGTGAAACTGATTCTTCTTTACCAATGACTTCAATTTTAGCAATATCGCTAAGTTTCACAAAAGGTGCAGGATTACTAGCCGAAGGTGTGACAGGAATCAGCATTCCCTTTAATTCATCAGCTGTCATGAACTTACCGTCTACTGAAACAGCTTGCTCTCCTTCTTCAAATTCGTAAAGACCTAATGAAACCGCTAAATCACTTGCTTGAATCATTTCCTTTACCTTATCTTCTGTTATATCCAGTTTAGCCATTTTTGCTTCATCATACGTTAATTCAATTTCTTCTATATGCTGACCGGTAATCGTTGCCGATGCAACACCATCAATTTTCTCAATTTTTGGAAGCAGACTTTCCTCAACTGTTGACGTTAAATCAACAATATCCTCTTCTGTACTGCTTACACTTAGAGCCACAATCGGCATCATGTTTAAGCTAATCGCTGTAATAGTTGGTTCTTCTGCTTTTTCCGGTAACGTTACCCCATCAATAGCCGATTCTAAAGCACGTTTAGCCTCATCCATATCAACACCATAATCGTATTCCACTTGAAGGTTTGACATATTGGAATAGGAATTGGAATAGACAGCTTTCACGTCATCAAGTCCTTCAACCGCTTCTTCTAACGGAATTGAGACCTCTTCCATCACTTTTTCAGGAGTTGCTCCAGGGTATACATCCATTACCATAAGGTATGGAATAGAAATTTCTGGAATCGTTTCCGTTTTCATTTGTGTACCTGAATATATACCAGACACAGTAATGATGATTGTCAGCAGCCAAACTGCCAGTTTGTTTCTTAACACAAAATTAACTAAACCTCTCACCTTTACACCTACCCTAAATTGACTTATTAAACATAATTATTTATACTAATGACTAATTAGTCATTTGTCAACAATATGACCTAGGAGAGAATGAAATGATTAAAAAAGAATTAATCATGGAGAAAGCACTCGAACTCTTTGCTAAGCAAGGATTTGAAGCCACATCCGTACAACAAATAACCGAGCACAGTCGTATCTCTAAAGGCGCTTTTTATTTATCTTTCAAATCAAAAGATGAACTAATATTAGCGCTTATTGATCATTTTATGATACAGATTACATCAGATATTGACCACATAGTCAAACATGCTTCAGATAAAGAACTTTTATATGAATTTTTCTATGCATCCTTTAAATCCTATCGAGATCATTCTGACTTCGCAAAAATTTTTATGAAAGAACAAGCACAGTCATGTAACGAAGAACTCATAAAAAAAATCCATTACTATGAAGGAATTAATGAGAAAAACATTCTTTTGCTAGTCGATCGTCTCTATGGAGATGACATCATTCAAACAAGGTATGATTTAGTTTATTGTATAAATGGATTCTTAAAACATTATGCCGCGCTATTTTTATTCTATAATATCCCTTTAGATTTACATCTTCTCACGCAATCCCTTGTGGAAAAAACAAATGTACTAGCTAAACATATTTCCATCCCTTTTATTTCACTTGACCTGGTTGAAATGATCAAGCCAGCCACCCATGAAGAACTGACCAAAGATCAAATTCTTAAGCTTATGGATAATAAGTTGGAAGAACTAGAAGAGTCCATTGAAAAAGAATCCTTGACGCTGCTTAAACAACAGCTGGTCGAAGAAACTTTATCACGCCCCCTAATAAAAGGGTTAGTAGAAAATATCCATTATCATCCACATTGTAAACGGCTGTCTTATTTATTACGCCAATATTATCAATTTTAATCCTTAAAAGTCAGAGTGCTTACGCATTTTGGCTTTTTCTGTTTACCATTGTTCGTACGTACACTTTTCACATGCTGTCTTCTATTTTAGCATAAATTTCTAATTTTCATTCACTGGAATGTTCTTTTCATGGATTTCGTCTGATTCTGGCATTTCCCAAACAGCACTTTATAGTTCCACAGCATTTTTTGAAAAAAGAAAAAGCTCTCTGAAAAGTCATATGGCGACGACCTTTTGGAAAGCTTTGAAGACTACATACTTGCATTGATATTATTTGAATGAGACCGATTCTTAATAATATGGTTCACCTTTTCTGAACTCACAAACATACCTAAAATAAAGACTAGGATAAATATTGGGAAAATCCATAATGATGTCTTCGATGCAACGATCCCTAGCAACGGTGGTAAAAAGGTTGTTCCTGTATAAGCTAGTGCCATTTGATAACCAATAATAGACTGTGAATGAACTTTCCCAAATCTGATGGGGGTTTCATGTATTAAACATGGGTAAATAGGAGCTAAGCCAAGTCCAACAAAAATAAAGCCAGTTAAAGATAGCGATATCGGTAATGGCAGCAGGATGAGTGCGACTCCAAAAAGCGCCGTTAGTTGTCCAGAACGGATGAGCACCTTGTTACTGACCTTCATGGTGATAAACCCTGCAACCAGTCTGCCTACCGTCATTCCAATAAAGAAGAAAGACACCCATTTAGCCGCTTCTGCAGCAGATAATTCCTTGGTATTTACCAAGTAACTACTGCCCCAAAGTCCCATTGTCGATTCTGCGCCGCATAAGAAAAAGAAGGTGATTAAGGCAAATTTAACTCCTTTTATTTTCAGGGGTTTAATCGTGGGATCTACTACTTCACTGAATCCCTCTGGCTCGCTTTCGTTTGGTGATTTTCTTGCTACTAACGCCCACAATGGAAGAGCAAATAATAAAAGAATAGCTAAGCTGAATTGGATGATTGCAATGGTTAAATAACCTGACCTCCAAGAGCCTTGATTAACAATATAAAAAGCCATTACCATCGGTCCTATACTCGCTCCGACGCCCCAAAAACAATGGAGCCAGCTCATATGATGGGCTTTATAATGAAGTGCAACATAATTATTCAACGAAGCATCAACAGCGCCGGCACCCAGTCCAAGCGGAATGGCACAAATGATCAGCCAAATTAGGGAAGGTGAATAAGTAAAACCTAACAAAGCTACAGCTGTCATGGTCACACTGATAAATGTTACTTTCCCCGTTCCTAATTTATTATTCATCCACCCGCTGGCTAAACTTGAGACAATGGTCCCTGCAGCAATACACATATATAGATAACCAGCCGTTTCGAGTGGTTCCCCATAATCTGATTGCATAACCGGCCAAGCTGCCCCCAGTAAAGAATCAGGAAGTCCGAGACTAATGAAAGCCAAATAAATCATAATTAATAAGAAAGTAGCGATGGAGCCCGCCTCCAATTCATTTAAGTCTAGTATATTACCCTAGTCTTAAACAATAGCATGATTTCCTCTTGGAAGGAACCTCCATTTTACACAAAAATCCCCGACTAGATTTCTAGTCGGGGACAATAGTGAAACAGGTATTTAGTATGCGCTCCAACCTGAATCTGCTGAAATAACTTGCCCATTAACAAAGCTTGAATCATCAGAAGCTAAGAATACGGCCACTTTAGCAATTTCTTCTGGCTTGCCATTACGTGGATTGGTTGCCATTCCTGTTTGTTGACGAGAAGCACCAAATTGATTGATACTTGTCATAGAAGATGTAATGTTTGTCATAACTCCACCAGGTGCAATTGCATTACAACGGATGCCCTTTTCCGCATACATGTATCCAGTGTTTTTAGTGAAACCAACAACTGCATGTTTAGAAGCTGTGTAAGCGCCGCCTGCACGAGCTCCGAATAAACCGCCAGCTGAAGCGATATTTATAATCACACCGCTTTCTTTTTCCAAGAAGATTGGCAGAACTTTACGAGTAGAATACATAACACTGCTCGTATTAATGGCAAAAATACGATCCCAATTTTTTGTTTCGATATCAGCTGCTGGTTCCATATTATCCATAATCCCAGCATTATTTACTAAAATATCAACTGTACCGTAAGTACTAACAGTTGTATCAATTAGTTCATTAATTTCTTCTTCTGATGCTACATTTGTTTTAATGGCAAACGCCGTTCCCCCAGCAGCCTTAATTTCTTCTACAGTTGCTTCAGCGCCTTCTAAATTCAAATCAGATACAACCACTTTAGCTCCCTCTGTTGCATAATGCGTTGCGATTTGTTTCCCCATTCCTGAAGCTGCCCCTGTTACGATTGCTACTTTATCTTGTAATTTCATTCTAATTCCTCCATTTTCATCCACTTGTTAATGAACAAGTGTTTAATAAACACTATAAATATAGTATAATCATTTCTTAAATGTTTCAATCAGCAATTGTAGGCCCAAATGTTCATTACTAGACATATTCAGCTGAATTGTTCAATTACCTTTATTTTATAGCTAGGAGCGAGTATGCATGTGTAAAAATTCGTTAACAGACCGAAGAATAAAGAAATCTAAGAAAGCAATAAAAGATTCATTCCTTCTATTAATGAAAGAAAAAGATGTTAGAGAAATAACGATAACCGAAATTGTCAAAGCTGCAGACCTTAATCGAGGAACCTTTTATAATAATTTTCATTACAAAGAGGATATATTAGATGAAATCATGGATGATGTGATGCATGATTTTATCATCTCCTACCGTGAGCCCTATCAGCATAAGGAAACCTTTAATATTAAAGATCTGACATCTTCAACCATTAAAATTTTTGAGCATGTGGCTTCCCATAAAAACTTCTATACACTGATTGTTAAATCTACCGTATGGTCTACCTTTCAAATGAGAATCTGTCATGAATTGAAAAGACTTCCCCTCCAAGATTTAATGAATTCGAAGCAAAGCACCACCATTAATATTGAACTCTTTACTAACTACCAAGCTCATGCGATTTTAGGAATGATTATTGAATGGATTCATGACGAGTTCAATTATAGTCCTGAGTACATGGCTGAACAGTTGATTCAAATTCTTAACTATAACCACGGGCAAACCATATTGATTAAACAACCTGACAATTCGGAAATACGTTAAGGCCATCCTCGTGGATGGCCTCTTCTTCAATAATTAATCTCGATATAGTAATTTTTCTCCTGCGATACCAGGATGAGTCATTTCATAAGGATCGAGAATGAGATTTAATTCTTCCTCTGTTAATACATCATGCAAGAGGCATAGTTCCCGAACCGATTTCCCTGTTGCTGCTGCTTCCCTTGCAATCCTTGAGACGATATCATATCCCAGATGTGGATTAACAGCGGTAATAATTCCGATACTATTTTCAACATTCATTTTAAGTCTTGCTTCATTCGCAGTAATCCCGGTTAAACAATGGTCTGTAAATGCACGGAAGCCGTTGTTCATAATACTGATAGATTGAATAAGATTAAACACAAGAACAGGTTCCATAACGTTCAATTCCAATTGGCCTGCTTCAGAAGCAAGACAAATGGTATGATCATTCCCTATGACCTGGAAAGCAACTTGATTAATCACTTCAGGCATAACTGGATTCACTTTTCCAGGCATAATGGATGAACCCGGCTGACGAGCTGGTAGATTAATTTCTCCAAAACCTGCGCGTGGCCCTGAAGCCATAAGTCGTAAATCATTCGCGATTTTGGACATGTTCATCATACATACCTTCAATGTCGCAGAAACCTCTGTATAAGCATCTGTGTTTTGCGTAGCATCAACGAGATGTTCTGCATTTATTAATGGAAAACCAGTAAGGTCCGCCAAATGCTTAACGACACTCACTATATATTTAGGCTGCGCATTTAATCCAGTTCCGACTGCCGTTGCCCCCATATTGACTTCATATAAGTGCTCTCGACTGTTTTCAATACGCTTAATATCACGGGCCAAGACTCGGCTGTATGCTTCGAACTCCTGTCCGAGTCGAATAGGCACGGCATCTTGAAGATGCGTTCTTCCCATTTTAATCACATGATCAAACTCTTGCCCTTTATTCACAAATACTGTATGCATCTTTCTCATCGTTATTAGTAGTTTTTCTAATAAAGAAAGCGTGGCAATGTGTATCGCTGTCGGGAACGCATCATTCGTAGATTGAGCCATATTGACATGATTATTCGGACTTAAACTGAAATAATCTCCACGTTCTTTCCCAAGAAGCTCTAATCCTCGATTTGCTAAAACCTCATTCATATTCATATTGATAGAGGTCCCTGCTCCGCCCTGGATCGGATCGACAATAAACTGCTCATGCATCTTACCCTCGATAATCTCATCAGCAGCCTGGACAATCACATTGCCTAACCCTTCATATAATCTGCCAATTTCCATGTTCGAAATAGCAGCCGCCTTCTTCACAATAGCCATTGCTTTAATTAATTCATCATGGATGCGATACCCGGTGATAGGAAAATTCTCCACGGCTCGTAATGTTTGAATGCCATAATAGGCTGTAATATCTACCTCTTTAGAACCCAAGAAATCTTTTTCTGAACGAAATGAAACTGGTGTCATAAAAGCGCCTCCATTTATAATACTCTGTATCATCATTTCATATAGGTACCAATAGGTAAAGGAAATTATTTACTACAAAAAACATTATATTACTTGACTTAACTCACTCAGATCCAGTTTGCAAACCAAGCAACATAATAGGCAGCCGGCAGAAATAACACCTGTGCAGCCAGGGTACCAACGAATTTTGACGTGATCATCGTTAAGGAATAGCTTTTTAAATAGACGTATTTGTTTGGTTCTCTCGTTACACGATCGGCCAACCAGGATGCTTTCGGATCAACAAACAGTGATAATAAAATGGTCGCCACCCCATTAATGATTCCTGATGACATCATAGCTGCTTGTGCTGACCCTTCTGGTACTAACAATGACGCATAAATCGCTGAAAGTACGCCTACGGTTAAAACTGATGAGATAAGAACATTGATAATAAATAAACGTTTAGGAATGGTTTGTAACGTGATTCCTTTTAGATACGAAATCCTTGGTAATGCAAAACACCTGCAGACCTTTTTCATTCCCTGTCGATTAAAATGATGGATAAACAAGGAGTATACCGATCCACGCTCATTTGATAATTGAACAATAGCCCGTGAAAAAATATTAATGAAAGTTGGAAACAGACAGATTCCGAGCAAAACGCCGACCGAAGTCACCCCAATCAGCACTCGATATTGTTCCTCAATAAACAGTAAATGATTTTTCTCAGGAGCTTCCGCAATCAACTTTGCCGTTAATGGCTGATGAATCATCGTCGAAAACCTCGACACAATAACCATCGTTCCGAATAAAGACAAAGCCGTAGCGATTAATTTTACCCTCGCTCCCGAAATTCTCATTGAATAAGCCAAAGTTTCTATCATCGTAACAATTAAAAGAAAAACAGATATGATGACGATTTTTCCCGTTATTAGTCCCACAAGTAAGTATCCCCTCAAATTCAACTTTATTGAATTATAGCTTAATTATGTAAATAAATGGAGTATATTTCAACCTCTCTATACCAGCCTGGGTATTTTGATCATTCAAAAAGCCTGCAGACGGGATTAACGTCAGCTCAGGCGGGAATACGTGGTGTCTAGACGGGATTATGCCTTCCCCAGACGGGAATAACACATTACCAGACGGGATTAATATGTTTTTCAGGCAAAATCATGTAGATATCCCCCCCACCCGATTGTGTATGGACGAATAGCGACTCATTTTAAATAAACCCCAATACCCACCTAGGTATTTTGACCATTCAAAAAGCCTGCAGACGGGATTAACGTCAGCTCAGACGGGAATACGTGGTGTCTAGACGGGATTATGCCTTCTCCAGACGGGAATAACACATCGCCAGACGGGATTAATATGTTTTTCCGGCAAAATCATGATCATATACCCCCTTGATTGTCAGTATTTCCGCTATTCTTTTCGATATGTAATCCAAGCTGGGCTTGGGCTGACGGGTATCACCTTTAGTAGTGACATGGCACATTCATCAGTTGTATCAAACTCGCCCTCAATGAACTGTACGTTATGTTTCTCTGCATACTTGATTTGTTGAAATACTAATGACCTTAATAAGGTGTTTGCTTCGGGTGAATGTACGCCGACCCACCCTAATTCTGCAGTGTCTTTTTTTTCTGAGGTGTGAAGAAAGGAATAGGCTAGAATGTTCTTTTCGGCCGTATCAAGGCCAATAAAGCTTCCATCTAAGATTACATCATCTGCTGTTATCATTTTACCCCAACTGTTATCTTCCATTTCAGCAACCGGATTATCGAGATGTGTATGTTCGTAATTTCTTTTAACTAAAGTAATGAGTTTATGGAATAACAAACGATTCTTAACTAGTTCACCCATGCTCTTTACTACGAATCGATCAGCATTAGCTGTTATGAAGGGTATTTTCGTTTTCACAGAAATAACTGGCATATAGGTTCTTCGTATTTCTTTAAATCCTATACTTTTATAAAAAGAACGTAAGCCAACAGCTGTTTCCCAAATTGATGTTTGTAACGGGCTGTCAATCTTATCATGCAAGATGGCGAAAAGTTTTTCCTGAATCTCTTTTTCAGGATATAAAGGGTTACTATGTAAACGAACATACATGCAATGTGGATGAAACGTATTAACCCATGCGATGATTATTCCTTGTAGTTCTTCCTCACAATATGCAGCGTAGGCAACTTGTAAGTTGGGACTGTGTAACATATCTAAAAACGACTCTTTTTCAAAACAGAGTTTTAGTAATGGAACCATCTTCTCCCGATTGATTTCTCTTATTTGTTCTATCCGTATGCTCATTATCTATCTCCTTAAAGGTTTAATACTGCATTCTCCATATGCGGTTAAAATCCCTTTAATTCAAAAAGAGCCGAAGCATCGGCTCTTTAAGGTCGTATATAAGATAGAAGCATTTCTTTTAACAATGTTTGTTGAATGACGGGAGCAATATCTTCTTCTAAGTAAGAAATGGGAGCTTTTAAGGCTATATTGCTTCCGAAGTTACCAAAGGCATTAATAATGGTAATCAACGCTTCTTTGACGGAAACATTGCTCCGAATTGAACCATCTAGTTTGCCATCTTCAATGATTTTCATAAGAATCTGCGTAATGATCTTTTGGATGTCTAAATAGTCATCAATATCTTCCAGTGGCTTTTGTGCAAAGGATGCATAGCTTTCAAATGCTTCGCGAAATCTCATTGAATTACTAAGAGGGTTTGTAGAATGTTCCATCAGATAATCCAATATTTGTTCGACTCTCTCAAAACTAGAGACGTTTTTCGAAGCTATTTTTTCAAAATGTTCAACCTTATTCGCTAAATTGTTTACAGCAACCGCCACAATCAATTTATCTTTTTTAGGAAAGTACCTAAACAAAGTGGCTATTCCAATTCCCTCAGCATCAGCCACATCTTGCATTTGTACTGTATCTAAACCGTTCTCGAGAAATAGCTTTTCAGCAGTAAGAACGATACTCTTATAACGTTTACTCTTCTTTTGTTCCCGTATGCCAGTAGGTGACATTCTTTCATCATCTTCTCTCTAACTTGATAACACTATTTCGGTATATTAATTTCATTGAAATACTATATCACATTATATAATAAAAATTGTATTATGGCATTACACCCTCACACTACCTTAAAGCATAGAATGGTGTCTCTTTTAGCTGGATAATTAATCACCTTCACTCACTGACGATGTTTTGATAGAATGCCTTTTTTTTATTGCTTCCTCCCCCTGTTGAAACGCTGGAAATCTACGCATTCTTCCCTATCAACCAAACTTTCTGCCCGAACAGTCATTTATTAACTCATTAGTTGGTATTTTCCTATATTTTACTTTAAAATAGTATAAAACACTTTAAGGAGACACTTTCATGAATCCATTTTTACATAAAACACATTTAGACTATATGCAAGATTATCTAGAAAGGAAAGAGTCTTCTACTCTTCCATCTTGGCTGAAGTATTTAGTTTTTGCTGAGGAAGTTCATCAAAACTTTGAACATATTGATTCGCTTCAAGAGCTTTCCGAGAACCGAGTCATTCAGTATGTATATCGTTCCCTCGTTATTTTAGAGAAAAAAAGAGAGGCTTTTCTCACAGATGAAATGTATTGGCAATTGGCGATCGTCTTATCGTATAGTGAAGCGGCAAAAGGAGGAACTGCAGAACAAAGAAAGAATTGGCTGGAAAAAGGCTATAATCTAATGGCGCATAATGAAGGATCCGCGCATATCTTTTGGGAAGATTATTTGGGCTACGATAAACCCCTTCTCTTTACGTTAATCAAAACCCATGGCTTAATCGGCCAATATCTCCGTGGTGAGACGAGACTCAGCGCTAGCAGTGAACTGGTGGAAACGATGCGATCCTATTACGATAACAAAACCGCAAAAGACCTGCTCTATATGTTAAATGAATGCATTATTGCAGCTGTTTCTGATGAGTTATGGCTCAACGTAAAAAATGACGTGAACTCTACAATAGAGAAGCTTTTTCAACAAGATTTCAGTGAAGACTTTGAAAACCGGATTCACAGGCTTACCGCAAGCTTTAGTGAGACTTTATCAGAAAAAAAAATGATCATGGCCGCTCAATATGATAAGGTACGGTTATTTTTACAGAATATAGATTTATGGTATGTGGAGCCATCGATGCACGATCTTTCTTTTGCCGACTTCTGGGCGATTCTATGCTTAGCAGCTGATGAGATTACGTCGCCTCAAATTGCCCACCTTAATTTTGAAACACTCATGAAGCAGCTTCACTATGATTATAAAGGGCAAAAGCATAGTAATGTTTATCGCAAACGGGTAATCGAGAAGTTCCTTCATGAGTACAGCAGCAATCAACCTCTTGACACAACACACGTCACCTTTAAAGTCGAAAACTATGAATCAATTAATACCGCATTTCTTTCATTTGAATTCTCGGACGTCGGAGAAGCACTGATTCAATTTTGTGTGGAAGCAGAAAAAACAGGCGGGATGATTCATAATCAAGCCACCGTGCTGCTATTCGATTTGTTTGGTCTGCGTCGAGACGCCTATGATCGGTTCAATAACGAGGGCGATTACCTCACCCATATGAACAGTTCTGTCGATGATAAAAAAGTGATCCTCGACTTTATTAAAGGTGACACTATTCTTGATGTTGGTCCCGGCGGCGGAGTGCTGTTAGATTTATTAGAATCGGAAACTTCAGGCAAACAAATACTTGGTATTGATATCTCGGAAAATGTGATTGAAACACTGGAAGCGAAAAAGCAAAACGAAAATCATTCCTGGTCCGTCATCAAAGGAAATGCCTTATCACTGGTCGATTCGTTTGCCCCAAACTCAATCGATACCATCATTTATTCATCCATTATTCATGAATTGTATTCCTATATACCATTTGAAGGAAAATACTTTAACCAGCAAACGATTAAAACAGCCTTAGAAAGTGCCTTCGAGGTACTAAAGCCAGGCGGACGAATGATCATCCGCGACGGAATTATGAGTGACGACAAGAAAGCAAAACGGATCATTCGATTTAAAACAGACGACGGATTACCTTTTCTCATCCAATATGCTAAAGACTTCAAAGGAAGAAAAATAAGCTATGAAATCCAATCAGACCATGAAGTAATGATGCCTCTCAATGACAGTATGGAATTTCTCTATACCTACACCTGGGGAACGGAATCCTATGCCCATGAAGTGAATGAGCAGTTCGGATACTTCACTCCGACGGAATATCGAGCCTTTATTCAGGACATCTTTGGCGAAACCGCTGAAATTATTAAACTCGAACACTATTTACAAGAAGGCTATACAACCCACTTAAACGAGAAAATAGATTTTGAATATGAAGACGGACTTCCAGCTCCCCTGCCAGACAGTACCTGCTTACTCGTTATTGAAAAAGGAGGTGTTAAATGAAAAGAAAACTTGGAATCCTATTCGTTTTACTTACAGGACTTGTATGTCTAGCTGGCTTCATTCTTGCACCGGATGGATTTGACATTAAGTTAACCAATCAAACAAAACATAAAATTTCGGGACTATATGTGACGTATGAACACATCCGTACAGATATACAAATTCCTCCTATTGCTCCTGGTGAAGAATATTCACTCAACGTGGATCCTGCACAACTGTCGAAGGAAGACTTTGATGAGGCAGCATTATTACTAAAATATAAAGATCATCAAGGGAAAATTCATACAGAATATATAATTGGATATTTTGAAAAAGGTTATTCGGGGGAAGCAAGCATAACGATAAATTCGGTTAGTAAGACTGGAAAGATTGAAGTAGATATTCAAGAGGATACATCAGTATACTGAACATATTAAATGAGCTTGGCAGCACATGCCCAAGCTCTTTTTTATCTTAATTAACTCCAATAATTACTCATCAAAGAAACGGACCAATCAGGCTGCCTGATTTCCGATATAGGTAGAAACTCTTTCATAACGGGTTTAATATCAATGATTGGTGTTCCATCAATGGCATCCAACCCTTTAACGATTAACTTTCTGTGATTATGTTCTACTAATTCAACAATAGTTACCCCTAACTTATTCGGTCTGTTCTTACCTCTTTGAGCAAAAATCCCGACCTTAGGAAACTCTTGATTATTCCTCGGGTGCCTCGCCTCATATTGAATCTTATTATCTAACACTTTATCAAAATAGAAAATGACTTCTAAATGTGAAAATGTATCAATTCCGGTTAGTGCTGTTTCTTCAATTTCCTCAGCAAGTTCGATCGTTGATAAAACTGCTCCCCAATGATCATCTTCAATCTCTTTTCGTTGGTTTCTAACAATGGCAATCGGACAAATAGTAAACGTCATTGAATTTCCCCCATTCCAACAAAATATGTAATAATCTGTATTTTATGATAACATAATGAAAAAGGAAATAAAAAACAAAGGGGGGATGTAGTTGAAATTCGTAGTATTCATTTTAGCTGTATTTTTCCTCTTTTTCTTTTTAGAAAAAGGACTTAGGAAATGGCTTGGTATACATAAAGTTAAAATAAGCGACACGTCATACAAAAAGAAGGATCTAACCGGACGCATCCTTATTGTAGTCGTTCTTTTATGCACCTATCCCTATGCTCTAACAAAGGGGGCGAATGTCTTACAATGGTATTTTATATTCTATTCGATTGTCCTTTTTGGGGTTCAAACCTATTTGCAATGGAAATACCTCAAGAATTCCAAAGAATATATCCTGACACTTATTCTCCTATTCTTAACTGTGCTAGTACTTTATAATATCCAATTGTTTATAACGTTTTGATGCATTGAAGTAATAAGCAATCGATCTCATTTTTACATCAAGAACCCTGTAGAAGATATGGAATAACCAAGAGAAGATAAGTGGGTAAGAGAAATCAAGACTCTCTTTATAAATGAAGCATCTCTTAAACTGAGTAATAAATTCATAAAATGTAACCCAATTACAAGATATAAAAAACCAAGTATCTGGGGGAATAACTCATGAACAATATGACTGTGATAGGATTCGTTGCCATTCTACTTCTAGGTGGTGTCGGTGTTTACTCAATTTTTACGAATGAACCAGTGTTGGAAAAATCAGGTGAATCAAAAACACAAACTGTTGTTATAAAAGAGAAGAACTCTGATATTAACCTCGAACACGAAAAAGAAACTGACCTCCTTATGACTTCACTTGAATTGGCTGACTATCTAGGAATAACAATAGAAGAACTTCATTCAATCGGACCTGATTCAGGAAATAACCTTGAGCTACCATATATGACAATTGATAACACAGTTTATTACTCAAGACCAGCGATTGATGTATGGTTACTGAAAGGAGTTACACCAAACTAAACTCAGGTAAGGAGGCGTTATCATTTCATTGATGGGTCTCCTCAAGAGATTGGAAAAGTACTCATCTTGCTGTTCACGCATTAAATTGATTTTGCTCCTTAAAATACTAAATAGAGAATAATTGGAGGTTAATTGTGGTTACTATCGGTGACGTACTATTTCAAATAGTATCTCTTGTTTTTTTAGTAGGGATATTTGCAGTTGCGTATATACTTATTCGTTCACTCATTTCTAAACAAAAAAGCAAACCAACAGATCTTGTTGAACAAAAGCTGGATAGAATAATCAATTTACTAGAAAAGGATAAAAGAGAGTAATCTTTTTTGTCTTTTTTCTCTTTAAAATTTTTAGAAAGTTATGGATACACCTAATGGGGCATGCGATAATAATTTTGAAGGAGTTGATTACTATGGAACTTGTTGTCGGACTAGTTTCTTTTTTAGGTGACGTAATTTCCGCGTGGGCCTTTGCTGCTTGGGGTTACTTCCAAGAGAAACTAGACAACAATTAAATTCTTCTTCAGGGGGGACTAATCGTTTTGGTTAGTCCTTTTTTCATAATAAAAAATGGACAGATAACAAGTAAATGTTTTCTATCCACAATGGCTATTTAATTGAGGGTCTTGATAATTTATAGATAAATGTCGTAAATAATACGACCAGCACTACCGCTAGACCAAATAGATAAACATTTGTGATACTAAAGGCAAGCAATAGTAGAGCTGTTAATGAAAAAAGTACAGTAAAGCATCGTTTTAACAGTAACAAGTTAAATTGAAATCCAACTATGGACGCGATGCCTGTTGTTAGAAATAGCATCCAAGTTGTTACTTCACTTGACACTTCAATCATAATTAGGATATTAAGTAGCACAAATCCCCATGAGGTGACTACCGCATCCAGATTCTTTACATATAGCGGAATGAGTGTGAGTCCTAACAATAAACTACATACGCTGGAAGATAAAGTTTGCACAAAGAAAATAGAATTAATCGTTAGTAATACAAATGCTGTTATGAAGATAAGTCCAATGCCATTTCGGCTGTGTCGATTCCATCCGTATAAAAACAAGGCATAAAAACCTACAGTGACTAAACCAATTAACCATTCAGTAAACCATTCTTCGCCATACCAATGCTCTGACCAATTAATCAGAAGAACATTGCCGATGATAGCCAAAGCAAATACAATAAATCCTTTCATTCACATCCCTCTTTCTGTTAAACGACTACAATAAAAAAATCACAGTCAAACAACTTGGAATTCTAGATGTATACTCTTTAATAAAGTAATACTGAAAAAATGTTTTGTAGGTACTCCACTTAAAATTATTACAATATTGTAAACTATAGTCAATTAAAAATTCATTTATTCACCCTGTAAAAACATCAAGGAAAATAAAAAAAAAGAGCCCTTCAGCCCTTTTTTAAAAATATACAATCGCTTTATTAAACTTCTTTCCCTGTTTTGGAGATTTGACTAACAATTTGATTCAAACCCTCGTTTACTGGCGTACAAGGACGACCTAGTAATTTTTCTAAATCATTGCTTTCAAAATCTAATCCACCCTCGCGAATAGTTTTTTGCATGTTTACAAGCATAGGAATATAAGATTCTGGTACTCCTGCACCTTTCATAATATCAGCATAAGCAGCATCGTCGACTTGTTGTACAAGTACTTCTTTAGCTAATACCGTTCCAAGCGCAGATGCTAATTCATCATGAGTCAGAAGCTGACCGGAAAGTTCGTAAACGGTATTCTCGTGTCCGCTGCCAGACAATACGGCTGCTGCTGCTTCCGCATAGTCTTGTTTAAGTGCCCATCCAACTTTCCCCGTGCCAGCAGATATAACCCAAGGCATTCCTGCCAATACACCTTGTATGCTGCCAATTTCATTTTCTAAATACCAATTGTTTCGTAAAAATGAATAGGGGATGCCTGTTTTTAAAATAGCTTCTTCTCTTGCTCGATGGCCTGGTGCAAGGTCTAAGGGACTTTCACTAGCATTTGTTACACTCGTATAAGCTATAAATTTAACTTGAGCACGCTGAGCGGCAGCAACAGCATGATTATGCTGTCGCATAATCGTTTCAAAGTCCCCGGCCGTCGATATAATGAAAAGACGATCAATCCCTGAAAAAGCAGAATCTAATGTTTCTGGTTTTTCAAAATCTCCGTGCCGTACTTCCACTCCACGAGCGCGAAATTCTTCTGCCTTCTCTATCGATCGAACACTAACAGCTATTTGACTCGCTGGTACAGTTTTTAATAATGCGTTTACAACCTTTGATCCTAATTCACCTGTTGCACCTGTAACTAATATTTTCATTCTCTTTCCTCCACTTAACTATTTTTAAATGATCATGCTAAGATATATACTATATCTACAGTCACGATAATAATAGTAGGCACATTTAAATAACCTAGTCATAAAAAACGTACCATTAAGAAAGAAGGAACAAACCAATGGCTCGATTTAATTTCGAAGGAGAACCTCCTGCTGAACAAGAAGTATGTCATTTAACAACTACACAAAATGTCATTGCTGGAAGATGGAAAATTGTTGTTTTATGGTATCTAAGTCAACGAACAAGAAGATTTAACGAACTTCATAAGTTGTTACCTGGTATTTCAAAAGGAATCTTGACCAGACAATTGAGAGAATTGGAAGAAGACGGAATGGTTCACAGAGAAGTATATAAAGAAGTTCCTCCTAAAGTAGAATACTCGCTAACTCCACAAGGAAAAAGCTTTATCCCTGCACTGGAGATCATGGGAGAATGGGGGAAAAAATATATGGAGAAAAAACAAAATGAACAACTAGATTCTGAATAATATCCTTCTTTTTCCAACAAAATACCCAGCCGAAACTAAACAGACTATCGTGAGACCAATTCCAATTATCATTGAATAATTAAAAGTATCTTTTAATGCCATACCACCTGCAACAGACGCAAGAGAAGTATAACAACACAAGAGTATTTTTATTCATAGTTCTCACCCTCTCTTTATAACTTTTTTAGACGCTGTACATTAAAATAATGTAACTTTGAATACTACTTAAACGTAGTAACAATTGAGGTGAGAATATGAAAACGGAACTATTATATTTTGATTTAGCTGAAAATAAGTATCTTTTTCCTGAACCCATCACATCCGATGGCTTTATATTTATCCCCAACACGGGGGATACTCTGATTCTTAATGGATGGGGTTATATTATAACTAGAAATGAATACAGGTATGAAGCAGGAATAACAAAGATTGAAATTTTTTGCATGCGCGAAAGGAAAAAACGTAAATAGTTCCTTAAAGACGTGTTAAACGTCTTTTTTCTAAATCGCATCCTGCTTTCTAATTAAGAGACAAAATTACATGCATATGTATAATAGTAGCTATTTATTTTCAATCCTTTTTAATATAGATATAATCTTTTCGTTTTGTTCAATTATTGTTTGATTTTGCTTTCTTAATTTGGTGAAATCAAATAAAAAAACTAGTAAAATAACTAGCAACAGTAAACCCATAAATTTTTCATACCCCCTATTTATATCTAAATTATACAAAAAATCCTTTAACCTTTAATGATCAAAGGATATAAATATTAGAAATCAGCTTTTCCACTTGATCATACTAAACACCATTCTTATTATATATCAACCTTTAATTAACACATGTAAATGGGATGACTAAACATCCAAAACCTTAGTGTTTTGGATTTAATATTGCTAACATCTGATGATCTTCCCAACGTCCGTTAATCTTAACATTTTTTCTTGCTATTCCTTCTTTATGAAAACCGGCTTTTTCTAAAACTCGAATGGAGCCAATGTTATCTGGCATCACTCCAGCTTCAATTCGATGTAAATTTAGCGTTTCAAAAGCATATTTAACAATCAGCTTAGCAGCTTCTGTGGTATACCCTTTGCCATTATGTTCTTGGTCTAAGGAATAGCCCAATAGAGCACTTTGACGAGGTCCACGGAAAACTTGAAATAAGTCTATAGTACCTATAAGAACATCACCGTTAATTTTGAAAATTCCAAAGCGATATTCCTTTTCTTCTTTTGTATTTTGTTGCCATTTTTCGATTAATACTCTGTAAGATTCTATTGTCCAGTAATTTTCTGGATGAGTTATGGAATAGGGTTTAAAAAATGCTTGATTTCTCTTTTCTAAATTGAGTAATTCGACAGCATCTGAGAGGATAATCGGTCGTATATATATATTTAATATTTCGGACATCTAATCTTCCTTTCAGGATGAAATCTAAAAAAGGAGTTTTCACTAATTGTGGAGAAAGAACGTATTTCTTAGTATTGTTAGTTATTATAAAATCAAAAATACCTTCTAAGAAGGCATTACAGAATAGTAATTCACTTTAATTCCTTATAAATAATACATGCGGAATGATAGAAAAACGGTACTGTATATTTTATATCAATTACTTCTATTGAATTATTCGATATAAACTCATTTACCAGCTTATCAAACTTTAATTCCGCCGAGGCAGTTATAGTTTTAATTTTCATAGGTGTTTCCTCCGTTGTTTATTGTGATTTTTCTAGAGCTCATTATTATTCAATCCTATTTAATATTAACTAAAAAAGATAAAAATGTAGATTTTTTCATACTTTTTGTAAAATTAAAATAATTCATTATCCATGGTAATCTATCTTTTAATTTCATTAGAAATTTTCCAATTAATCCAACTTAACAAAAAAAATTTAAAGTCTACTATTATATTTTTCCAAACAAATTACTGCAAATTTTTTTACTTCTTTATTCTTGCTAGTTGAAAATTCGTTTAATACTTCCAATAAATATTCGTCCTCTAACGTACCTTTATTCAAACCTTCAGCACAACATATTAGATAAAGTAATAGATAAAAATGAACCTTTGGTTTTTCATGCCTTCTCATTTTCTCAACCAAATATCTAATTAATTCATTATTCGTTGAAAGAATTTTCGTTAACAATCGATCGATTTCAGCTGGTTTCCCGTTTAAAGTTACCTCATCAATTTTTTTGTAATAGTCTTGAATTTGTTGCTCTGAAAGGGTATCAGAAAGTATTTCTTCTTCTATTTCTTCAACGAGACCCTCTAAAAAATCTTCAAAATTCTCAGCTAATTTGATTTCCTGATTTTCATCTACATCGATAAATATAACAGATGGATTTTTCTTTTTTCGATAATCCAAACAGATAAATGTAGGTGGTTCTGCTGAAATAATAATTATATTTTTGCTCCTTATCCCCCATTCGGAACGTAAATAAGGATTATCTAATATCCCTGGATTTTCCCCTAATCCATATAAAGAATCAACATGGACTGAATTATTAGCCCAGCTATTAGGTGTGGAAACAGGATAATACTTTTTCGTTAGATAGAAACCATTTCTTTTATGCATCAATTTAATATAGGATTCTGGTAAGGTAACTTTTAACGCTGATTGAATTGTTTCGACCTGATTTACATCAATTTCGCCTTTGTAAAATTCATCAAGATCACTATTCCATAATCCGAGCTCCATTTGCATCCTCCCAAAAATAATAAATGTTAACTACTACTTTCTTTACCTTTAATTAAACGACATAGTCATAGTTAGAGTGATTTATAAAATGGAGCACCCCTTTAATTCACATATAATATACTACACTAATTAATACAAATAAAGGATATTTATGAATATAATGACTTTAATTATAAGACTCTAACTATGGAATAAAGAGATAAGAAAAGATTTCCTTATAAGGTAAGAAGACAGCTACCCACATGTTTAGGTTGCCTTTGAATAATAATAATTTTCAAATAATTATATATAACCCATTCTTCCAAAAGAAGATATACCATTAAGAAAGTTCATTTAATTGAATGAAGATCAAATCTAGTATGATTAATGTAATTAACATATAGTGTACATATTCCTTGCTTACTGTGAAGTTAAGGTTTGTTTTCTCGGCCTTCTTACGAGTTCGCCACCACAGTTAGGACAGATATTTTTCATTTCTTCTGTACAAGGTTCACAGAAAGTACATTCATGAACACATATGTAAGCAAGAGAAAAATTTGAAAGTGGGGACTCACATCGTTCACATTCATTTCTCAATTCCAACGCCATTTATAAACCTCCTTTTATTCTAACAGGTAAAATATAACATTATTAACAGTTGAATAAAATGACTATTTTTAAAACATTACCTTACATAGCAGTACATTCTAACTGCGAAACATAAATCAAAAGAAAGCCTTTTTAGTCGTTGTACAATTAAGGATCAGTTAATTCAATATTCCTTATGGTCTTATAAATAGACCATTTTCTTCGATAATCTCCTTACATTTCTTAAAACCTATTAACGTCTTAGAATATATAGGAAAAGATAATTCATAATTCCCTATTATCACTGTATCAAGTGAAGGAAAGAAAAAATTTGAAAAATGCTGTTCATTTACTGAAAGTTTCGTTAAAAAGATAAGGGCTTCCACATCACCTATCTTATAAATCCCCTTATTGGTAGAAAATATTTTTCGAAAAAGACTCGCCTCTACTCGATTTAAGGATGCTAATATAAATTTAAATATTTCTTTGTTTTGTATTAACTTTTTTTTATAAATGTGTACATACAGCTCATTATCTTCTATATGATAAAGTTGAGTAAATGTACTAACAAATTTTTCACCGTGCTTTAAATTATGGCTTCTTCCCAATAGCTCACTTGCCTCATCTTCAGTAAGAACACGATTAAAGACATCCATAATACCAATAAACGGGTACATCTTTCTTGGCTCATCAAGAAGATGGGTATTAAATTTTTTAAACTTTGAATGCAGCATATTAATTTCTTCATTTGCTGCCAATGATAACTTCATAATGTCACCTCGTTGTTAATCTTTGTTCTAACAATATTGTATCATCTTATTGCACTAACCTACCCCTAGACGAGGGGACAATAGGAGAGTCTAATTAAGAAATTTTCGGTACTTTAACGTAATAATCTTGAAGAAGGGATGATAACGAGTGCAAAAATATGCTAATAAACAGGCATTAATTGATGAAATTACTAAACAAGCAAAGTTATTTAGCGATGAATTTCATTCTGTTAATGATCTTGATAAAAATTTTTTGGTAGATAAACTTGATAGAGCCCCCTCCCAAATGATTGCTTACCAATTGGGATGGATGAACTTACTATTATTATGGGAACAAGATAATAAAGATGGAAAAGAAGTACTCACACCGACACCAGATTATAAGTGGAATAACCTTGGCGGACTTTATCAGAGCTTTTATGATCAGTATGCAGATTATTCGATTGAAACGTTAATTAATCTGTTTGAGCGCGATGTTCATAAAATAATTCAATTAATAGAAAGCTATAATGATAAAGAATTATTTGAACAAGGTGGTAGACAATGGGCAACGACCACCCCTTCTAGTTGGCCAATTTGAAAATGGGTTCATATTAATACGGTTGCACCATTCAAATCATTTCGTACAAAAATTAGAAAATGGAAAAAGCTTAGAGGAATATAATTTTTTTGGATCAAATAGATAAGAATTAAATTTACCATATAAAAATCCCGACTTATCTAGATAAGTCGAGATCTTATTTGCTTATAATGTAATAATAATCGGTCCAGCCTTCGTTACAATAAGGGTATGTTCGTATTGAGCGACGAAGCTTTTTCCTGTCACATAGGTCCAACCGTCGTCTTTTTGGTATACTTCTTCTTCCAAGTTCGAGATAAATGGTTCAAATGCGATTACCATACCCTCTTTTAATAATTCATCATCCCATGTATCATTATAATTATAAATGTGGTCAGGTGCTTCGTGTATGGAACGGCCGATCCCATGTCCTGTAAGGTTTTTGATAACCGTTAATCCATTCTCTCTCGCTGTTTGGAAAACTGCTTTTCCAAGTCCGCTTTTTTTGGAACCAGGTTTTACTTTCTTAATTCCTGCCTCAAATGCCTTCTTAGCCACGTCGCATATTTTCTTCAATTCTTCTTTTCCTTCGCCTACAACAATCGAAACTCCTGTATCTGCGAAATATCCGTTTTTGGAACCAGAAACATCTATATTGACTAAATCCCCTTCTTGAATAACCCGAGAACCTGGAATCCCATGTGCCACTTCTTCATTCACACTAATGCACGTATAGCCAGGAAAATCATATTCGCCTTTTGGGGCTGATATGGCACCAGCTTTTTCTAACAACACTCCAGCGTGATCATCAAGTTCTTTGGTCGTTATGCCTGGAATTGTTCTTTGGACCAACTCATCTCTAATAGATGCAACAATTCTTCCGATTTCCTTTAAACCATTAAAATCTTCTTCTGTTTTCGCAATCATCGTATTTCCTCACTTTTTACGTATTTTCTGTTTGTATTCCAATTAGATTCTAGCATAAAAAAGTGATTTTCTTAAACACAAGGCTTATCTTTTAAACCCGCCTTCTGAATGGATAATCTGACCCGTAATCCACTCTGCTTCATCACTCACAATAAATTTAATCGTTTTTGCAGCATCTCCCGGTTTTCCTATTCTACCGAAAGGAAATAATGGTTTCAATTCGTTTTTTATTTCCTCTGTCATCCACCCTGTATCCGTTGGTCCTGGATTAATTGCATTAACTGTAATTCCTAGAGGGGCTAATTCAGCAGATAAAGTAACGGTCAGTGCATCAACGGCTCCCTTTGTTGTTGCATAGGCTAATTCGCCTGGCATTGGTCCTAGAGATTGACCAGATGTCATATTGACTATTCTTCCACCTGATTTTTTATCAAATCCTTGAGCAAATTTACTACTCAATAGTGTCGTAGCGCGAACATTTACCATGTAATGCTTATCTAATTCTTCGGCAGTTATCTTAGAAAAATCGTTGTTCGTTGAGTAAGCTGCATTATTAATCAAAATATCCGGATAGCCAAGCTGTTCAGAAACTTTATTTAAAAGTCGTTCAGGTGCATCATTTTGTGTCAAATCCAACTCCATACACGATACTTTAACTCCTTTTTTTAACAATTCTTCTTTTAACTTTAAGGGCTCATCTTCTTCAATACTCCACGGCATTTCTTTATCATACTCCGTCCAATACGTAAAAAATATATGGTAACCCGCATCAGCTAACTCTTTGCAAATAGCAGTTCCAATCCCCCTCAGCCGACTTACACCTGTAATAACTGCAATTTTACCTGTCATATATAATCCCCCATTAAAATAATTCCTTCTATTATTTATGCTGATAACCTGTAGCTATCCCTTTTATATGTAATTTTCAACTTCTCCCTAATTGATTTTAAAGTCATTGTCTTTTTTAAAATTTTCATGAACCGACAGATTTCACCTTGACCTTATGTTAGTAAAGCACTCGTTCTTCTTGGATAAAAAGCTAATTGTTTTGAAGCTCCATAAGTTCATAGATTTTACGAGTCGTGTTGACATTTCTTATCGTAACTTGTTTATATAGCTTCGTTCCAATAATCTTTGATTTCCCGCTCTTCGTTATATTGACCTTGTCAACCATCCATAGGATTGCGCCGGGGACATAAATTACCGTGTCAATTGATGGTTGAATGACTAGTTTCTCAAGTATTGCTATATCATCAACTTCCTCCCATAAAAACATGACATCACCAGTCATTTCTTTATCGTTTTTCCATGTGTCAGGAATAGCTTTAATAATACCTTTGATCTCATCGACATTACGAATCAATACTCTAATTTCTAATCCGAATTCTTTTCGAATCACCTCTTCTAAACGATGTGATAATTCAATTTTTGATAGGGCGTTGTCTGAAAAAATAATATTGCCCGTATTGATATAGGTCATCACATCATTCATCCCGGCTCGTTCAAACGTTTGTTTAAGCAACTTCATGTCAATTTTATTATTTCCACCTACATTGATTCCCCGAAGAAGAGCTAGATAAATCATAATCATCCTCCTTCCAACTCATTTATGGCATTTCTTTATCCCCGTCAAAAACCATTTCAATTATGGCAAGTAGTACTGCGATAAGTATCTCTGTTTTCAAGGAAAGCGTAATACTATTCATAAACTCATCCACAGCGAACAGGAGCAGCCAGTTCGATATGCCTTCAATACTGATTCGGATAAAGAATACGTTTATTTTTCCTGTCAAATTTCGGACAACTACTTTAAAAATCACTTTAGAAACCAATTCTACAAAGATCCCTAAAATAAAAAAACTGCCAACAAATATAACCAAGGACCAAATAGATATATATTGAACACCCAGCAAGGCAAAAACTCCAGCCAATCCAAAAAAATAAAGCCCCCATACAAATCCAACTACTAGTGTAATTAGAAAGGCTAATCCAGCGATAGTCGCCATCTTTTCTTTTCTATTCAGATTACGAAAAGAACCTTCTTTTTCTGGCATAAGTCTGTTCTCCCTGCATGTTAAATTAGTATGTTCAATCATTATTGATGTTAGTGACACTGAAACTCATTTCACTCCCTTCATTAGAAAAGTTATATTTGATTTCTCCCACTAAGGCTTCAGATTCTCCTCCGTTTTGTATTATTTTTTCACACTTCAATTCATCATAGAAGATATCATCTATTTCATTGGGTGTTAAATCTTGATCTAAAACAGATATGTAAAAAGCAAACAGGATATTTTTAAAATTCTCTATTTCATCAGCACTTTTCAGGTCAACTCCCAATAAACGAATATTGGTTATAGATAGTGTATCTGGATGGGTAACTCCATTTATAGTGATCTTATCTCCTACTTTTGCAAAAAATTCATCTGGTAGAGAACTTTTGCTAAATTCAACTGATCCCTTAATCTCCATTGTTTCGAAAAAACTATTATACCGATAAGCAAACACATTTAGATCTAAATTATTATCAAGGCTATGGATTTCATTTGTGGTATCTACGACAACTGGTATTAGTTTTTTATCTTTTTCTTTAGCAGCCTCTATAATGGAACTTTTGTTTTCATCCTGTTTAATTTCAGTGATGTTTCTAGAATCTTCTTTATATGTGGAGGCTACCACGCTAAAGAGTCCTATAGCAATGACGGCTATGGAACACCACATTAGTTTTAATTGCATAAAAATTAATCTCCTATTTTTTGAATTTACTCTGAAGCAAAGCTCTGGTAAAGGCATCCAGTAATCTTCAATAAACTAAATTTATAAATATATTATCATATATTATTACATAAATTACATATATATCAATTTTAATTAGTTGTATGTAGTGAAGTTACCCATAGGATTATTCGATTTAACTTATCTAAAATTACTCAATGACCTTTTCCAATTATTATGTTATTTTCAGCATACATACAACAGTATATGAAAGAGGTGATGCTAGTGAATGCTTCGTTTCTACTTCGTTGTAAAGCCTTCTTGATTGATTACCTGTTTATCCTTATATATTTAGTTGTTCTCTTTATTTTCAATGTTTTTCTTTTTCCATCCTTACAGGACTTCTTCAACGGTTCATTGATCGTAGCTCAGTTTACTGGTTTTTTAATGGTGACCTTTCCTATATCACTCTATTTTATTATTAGCGATTCAAAAATGGGGGGACAGTCATTTGTGAAACGGAAAACGAGTATACGCGTGGTTGGAAAAAATGGGGACACTTTATCCATACTGCATGCAACCTTTCGAACGCTCCTTAAGTTTTTACCATGGGAGTTGTCACATTTCCTTGTTTATCGTTTGATTTATATAGGTGATGGCGAAGTACCGATCATCTATTATCTGATTGGCGGACTGATCTATGCTCTTATGTTTGCTTATATATTGACCGCCATTTTTACAAAGAAGAAACAATCCCTATATGATTTATTAGCGAAAACAGAGGTTGTTAAGGTACCTGCGATTAAGCGATAGTAAACAATTATATTATGAATCTGACTTCTGTAAATTTAGAAACGGCCCAAACAGCTAGATCTTTACGAGTGAAATGCCGCCTATAATCATCCTCACAAATTCCTCAAACTGTTTAAATGTTTGAATTCTTTCCATAAGACAAGAGACTGTATCGGATACAGTCTCTTGAATTTGCGAATTATATCGTTATTTTATAAAGCTATTTTACTTATTTCCTTTGCCAACTGTGAAAAAGCTGCCTGGAGTTTTTCTTTGGGAATTTCCGCATAATTATCTCCGATGTTTGTTTCATAAGAACAGCTTGTCTCTCCTGGCTGTATATAAGGCGTCAAAGCTATACCAGTTGTTTCACATATTCGTACCAGAATCGGTTCAAGTTCATTTTCAGGAAGGTCAATATGAACATGAAACATATTTGAAACCGGTTCCTCAGGAATTGTTTTAATTTCAGGGCATTGATTATATAATTTTGCTAATTCTTTCGCCTCTTCATAGTATTGTGCCATTTTATTTATACGAAGTTTAAAATAATAATTGGAGCTAATAACGTACGGGTACAAGCTGATTAAATCACCGCCATACCGTCTTTTCCATATTTTCGATTCACGTGTAAATTCTTTAGTTCCCGCTAAAACTGCCCCTGCAATTCCGCCAATTCCTTTGTAGAAGGAGATATACACACTATCGAATAAAGAACATACTTCAGCAGCTGTTTTTTCATAATAAGGCAAAATCTCAAAAAGCCTGGCACCATCTAAATGAAGCTTGATCCCTTTTTCACGGCAATAATCGGAGATGGCTTGCAGTTCTTTGTAATCTGGTAATTGCCCGCCCATTCCACTTTGAGGTAATTCTAACACTAAGCAAGCAATGTCCTCCTGTATCGTTTGAACATCCGCAAGTGTAATTAACTGATCCTTATCTGCCAACAAGATGGATTCGATATGGTGCAATTTTTTCAATCCATCTTCTTCATGAAGTTCTAGATGACATAAGGGATGATAAGCTACCTTTTTCACTTTCTTTTCGTCACACCATATGCGTAAGGCAATTTGCTGGGCCATTGTTCCGCTAGGGAAAAATACGGCTGATTCTTTTCCAAGATACCTCATCATTTGATCTTGAAAGTCATCGATGACTTTTCCTCTGCCATAAAAGTCACTTTCCATATTTCCAGTGACATCTTTGAACGCTTCTTTTAATACTTGAACATTTCTTTTACTATGTTCTCCAACTCGAAACTTAGCTTCTCTAAATGCTTCTGATAAGGATTTAGTCTTTATCATGGAATTCAACTCCTAAAAATGATATTGAGCATGTTTAGTAAACGAACGTGCTAGCTAATTATAGTTCAAAAGTATTCAGAAAAATAGAACTAATCACACAATAAAATGGTGATTTTCTCATAAAAAAAAACCAAGCAGCGATTGCTTGGTTTTCATGCTTCAAGAAGTGAAACAATTTTCTTTTCGGTAAAGCTCTTCGTTCCCGCTTCAATCATGCGAATGACTTGCAGCCCGTCTTCCGCTGTGACTGGGATTTGTCCATCATTTCGTATGGCTTGAGCGATTTGCTCGAAGTAAGCTTTGTAGTTTCCTTTTTTAACGTCGATGACTTGAGTTGTTCCATCGGCTTTTGTCAGGATACTGCTTCTAGTTTCATCGGGCTTACCGTAGTCTGCTTCTGTCGGGGATAGTCCGTTTACCAACTGAGCTTCTTGTGGATCAAGTCCGAACAAGATATAAGACGCTTCTGTTCCATGAAGAACAAATCTTGGCGTTTCAGCAGCTACTAGCGTTCCCCCACGAATCAGGACGCTTGCATGATCGTATTCTAACACAACATGAAAATAGTCCGTCGATTGAGCGCCATCTCTTTGTTTTTGTAGATTTCCATAGATCGTATTCGGCAACCCGAACAATACATTGGCTTGATCGAGCATATGCGGGGCCATATCGTAAAAATTCCCGCTGCCCGGAGTCTGTTTTTCTTTCCACCGGTTACGAACTTCTTTGCGATAGCGGTCCCAATTCATTTCTATCGTATGCACTCTACCCAACTTACCGCTCTGCACGATATCCTGAACTGTCAAAAAATCTCCATCCCAGCGGCGGTTTTGATAGACACTTAAGACGACATTATACTCCTTAGCAAGTTCTATTAACTTTGCACCCTCTTCTGAGCTAACCACAAAAGGTTTTTCGACAATGACATGCTTTCCAGCAACTATTGCTTGTTTAGCAAACTCATAATGAGTCGGTGTTGGCGTCGAAATTACGATTAATTCTATGTCTGGTTCATTTGTAAACAGGGTATCTAAGTTTTCGTATACAGGCACATTCGGTCGTATCTCACGAACCGCATCGACATGTCTCACAACAATCGCTGATAAGTCAAACTCCTCAAGATTTTCAATGAAAGGTGCATGAAAACTAGAGCCGGATAAACCAAAGCCGATAATCGCCGTTTTAATCTTCTTCATTCAAAACACTCCTCTTAAAGGTCATTGTTTCATAAACATGTTTAAAGCTAAATCATGGAACGTATCATCAACACGCACACTCTCATCAGCTTTACATCATTATAATCGATAATCAAGTTTTATAAAAATTCTAGGTTTCTTAACAAAACAAACCAAGGTAATCCTTCAGGTTACTTCGTTATATATTCCTGTTTTATTATACTCATTCTTAAGCGATCAACGAATTTACCTTTTCTTAGACGATCTTGTCTTAAAATACCTTCTTCTATGTAACCCACTTTTTTATATGATCTAATTGCTTTTTCATTATCTATTTCCACTCTCAGCCAAATTTTGTTTAGAGCTAAGGTATTGAATCCAAAATGGAGCATTTCATTCATTGCAGCTACTCCATACCCCTTACCCCAATAGCGTTTATCCCCGATAGCAATGCCTAGCTCAGCGTGTTGATTTAAATGATCAATGTTTTTCAAATCTACCCATCCGATATGAATCCCGTGTTGGTCAAGAATGGCTTTTTGTTCATAGCCGTTCGTTTTATGTATGCACATTTCTATCCATTGAAGCGTTTCTTCCTCACTGAATGGAGGGTATTTATCAGGCATATTTAAATGCTTCGTCACTTACTCATCGAGACACCACTGGTAACGGTCTTTTGCATCATCAACCACAAGTTCCCTTAATGTGACTTTAGGTAATACTATCGCCATCTAATCACTACCCTCTTTCAACTATTGACTTCTACCTGCACCATGAACTTACTTCTTCATCTGAGATATACGCCGATACTCTTTACTTATACTGGATCTTTTTAATCTTCTTGATTTCAGAAGATGAGTAATATCAGATAGATTATCGTAGGATAGCTGTACATAAAAGTAGTTAATATATTCAAGAAGGGCAAAGACATAGATAAAGGCTGCAATTGTTAATCCTCCTATCGGTAAAGAAGGTGAGAATCTTAAAAAATCCATACCGAATATAGGCAGAGACACGATAAACAAACCCAGCGTAACTTTTTCTAATCTCTTTAATTTTAAAACAAGAGGAAAAGAATGATCAGATGTATTTTTTCTTTTTACCATTTTCAGTTTTGCATACCAGTAAGCAGCCCCTTGTAGTAAAAGAAATTCTAACAGAAAAAAGGACACCCAAAAAGAAAAAAGTGAATACAACCGTAACTCAGGATATACATGATTAATTACATAACTAGTAAAAACAAACATAAGTATAGCAAATGATTCACCTTTATATAAATATTCCAGCCTTTTCTCCATTATCCTCACCTTTCATAAAATCCTAATTGAGTACTTTTTCGATAAGTGCTATCATAAATCCTTTTAAAACGAGCAAAATATACTACTGACTCCAATACTGCTAGTCCTATTTAACAGAATTTACCGTTATAATATATATAAACGATTTAAATTTGGAGGGAAGTTATGAAAAAAATAGCTTTTTCTTCTCTATTATTTGTATTTTTAATCTCCTCAACTGTTCAAGCACTATCTTGGGCTATTACTTTTGTTGTTTGGGAAGGAAAAGTTTATGAAGTTAAACAAGAGGAATTAATCGAAAATAATGAAATTGGTAACATCATAGGGGAAGTTACGACAAAGGCTAATGATAGGACCGGTAGTTATTACGGAAATGCTTCGAACTTCTATCCAATAGGAACAAACTATTATCAAATAAAAGGAACTTCAACATCCAATGCCATTGCAATAAAAGAAGAAACGCAATGGGTAGAGGCTGTGTATATTCATCAAGCACCTTTTCACATAATGAATCTATTAACACACCCCTTCTCTGTTGTTGTCATTTTAGTATTGGTGATTAGTGGACTTATTTTCCGAACTAAAAAGTAAAAGTCCTTATAATATGGTAAAATATTCAAAAAGGGTGAATAGCGTGGCACTCACTTTAATATTAATTTTTGGAATCGTGGTTTTTGCAGGTGTTAATCTCCTTATCTACTATTTATCTAAAAGAAACGATAAGAGAAAGACTAAACTTGGAATCTGTATGCTAATTTTATCACCAGCCGTATTCTATGGAACTTTGCAGTTAGCTGCAATATTTGATAACGGTGGATTTGGAGCAGGTATATTCGCCTTGCTATATGGTGTCCTTTTCTTCATAAATGGCATTATTATTTTATGGATTTCCGCATAGGAATTTAATCTGAAGGAGGAAATAAATTGAAACAAGCCTTACTAATAATTGATGCGCAACAGGATTTAATTGAAGGTTCTCACGAGGAATCTCCAGTTTTTGAAAAAGAGCAGCTGCTACATACTATTAATAAAGTAATAGAAAAAGCGATGAAAGAGAATGTTTCGATTGTATTTATAAGAGATCTAGATGTTTCAAACGGAGAAGGAACCGGTTTCCAAGTACATCAAGCGATTCATGTCCCTTCCAGTGCGGTTACATTTGATAAAGCAGCAACTAATTCATTTTATGGAACACCTTTAACAGCCTATTTAACTGAAAACAAAATCGAACACCTTGTTATTATGGGCTGTAAAACAGAACATTGCATCGATACAGCTGTTCGAACAGCTACGATCAATCACTTTGATGTAACGTTGGTTGGCGATGGACATTCTACTTCCGATTCGAAAGTCTTATCTGCGGAGCAAATTATTCTTCATCACAATGAAACCCTTCACGGCCATTATAATGTGGACAATTTTTCATTGGTTAGACATTCACATGAAGATTTATTTAACCCTGTGCACAATGAACATCGTTAAGAGTACAAAGTGTATACGAAAAAGGGTATCAAATCATTGCGATCTTGATACCCCTTTTTAAAACTTGAACCAACCTTAGGAGTTTCCGATATCTACGGCTGCTTACTTCCCGGTTTACTCAACTAAACTTCCACTGACAAATAAGAGTGAGTCACAGCTTATTAATTAATAGAAGAAATTTACTAATCTGAATAAGAACCTCCAGGTAATGTAAATAAATAAAATCCATTGTCTCCTTGCAACTGCCATCCTTCAAAAAAACTACTATCGTGGAACAATTCGAGATAAATATTACCTTCAAACTCAACCACTAAATCAGATATCGCTTCAAAATGTAAGATGTTCACAATTCTTTTCCCAAATAGAATCTTCTTAACATTTTTATGCGAGTAATTTTCAGGGGATTGAATGCAGTCTGAATATCCAATTGCAACTGTATTTAATACTTGCAGCCTCCAAGGACACTCTATATTTAAGTGACCAGCTTCCAAGGCCAAACCTAGAGGTAGATTCTTATCCGTGTCTACTTCTATAACTTTTTGACCGATAAAATAATTAAAAGCAATTTCACTTAATTTTTTATACAGTGTTATCACTCTCCTGAAGGCTTTTCTATACCTGTTTGAACAATGCTTATTGTACTAACCTGCTCCGATAGTGGAGAAAGGCCGTACCACCGTCTAATTAACTTAAACCCTTTTATCGGTATCACTGAAATTGTGGTACTAATTTAAATAAGGAGAATTAAAATTCTCCACAAATAATCCAGTATCTTCAACCTTTTTACGGGCGGTAGGACAATCCTTATTTGCCCCAATGTACATATAGTAATCGTATCCGAAATGAACAAAAAAATCGTTTTTGAAACTTAACTTACACCAAATAACATTCCTTAAAGTTAACTTTGATAATTCATTGATTTCTTGAGTAGTTACACCTTTTCCCACCCATATTTTTGATAAAAAACCAGAAGCATTTTGATTTTCAACCTCATCAGACCACATCTCTAAAGCGTTTAAATAAGCCTTATTTAAACCCATCTCATCCATGAAAGTAGTGATTGCGTTTATGTAATTTGATTCTGTTCTTAAATAATCTTCTTCATTTACTTTAGTTCCTACTTCTGAAAAACAAGTCCATTCCTTACCATCAAGATAATAACCTCTTTCATCTCTGTTTTTAGGATCATATTTTGTTATCCTCCAAGAAAACAATTGGTTTCACACCTACTCTTTTTATCTTTATTATAAGGCTATTATATAGTGTACAGGACATTATCTTCTTTAACTAAACTGCCCCGAGAGTTAAAAAGCAACTTTTTCTACCGCGTTCACATCAGGTTTATCTCTAATTCTTATCTTTCAAAATAATCTTAGCAAATACTGCTCCAATAAAAATAATTATACCTGCAAAAAGGCCTGTATATATTGATTTATCCCATTCCACAAAATAATTTACAACCGTGAGCATTGTAGCAGCAACCACAGATGTGAAGATGATTTGTGGTGTATTTAATTTTACATTTAACTTCATATTGGGTCCCCCTCTGTTCCTTGCTGCCAGTTAACCCTATTCTCTATATTATTCTCCTTTAAAAAGGCTTTTAGCTCGTCATCGTGATACACACGCTGTTAGAGAGTTTTATTTCAGTCATTTTTCTGTTGGAATGGTCACGTCATCACATTAGACGGTCAAATCAAGTTCGGTTTTTATTGCCAATGCACTTGTAAACAGTTCTTGAAGAACCGCAGCAAAGAGTGAAATACTAAAAGAGGCAAATAAGATAGCAAAGCCTATTAATGCGATTCCAGGATGTAAAGCCTCTTGTGTAAAAAGAAAAACCATCCCCATAAGATACAGTATACAGATTAAAATCGCACAGTATTTTACTCCCTTTAACGAGGTGACAGCTAGTTCAGAAAAAGCATTTTTGTGATTAATATAGCTTAAAAGTTTAAGTGAGTGAAATAAGGCGAAAAAGAAAGGAAGTGCCGT
The DNA here is from genome assembly GCF_038002765.1 of Peribacillus sp. FSL H8-0477. Lineage (NCBI taxonomy): Bacteria > Bacillati > Bacillota > Bacilli > Caryophanales > Bacillaceae > Peribacillus > Peribacillus sp. FSL H8-0477. Next base: position 201,939 of record NZ_JBBODE010000001.1, read on the forward strand.
CAGATAGATTCCTATAAGGACAGGGTATTTCAAATAAGCATACGATGGATCTATTAATGCCGCTTTTTGCGCCATATTTGGCAGCCAAAACACACATAACATAAGTACAATAAAACCAATCATATAAACAATTAGCTTTAAAAATGTTGTCGTTCTACCTCTCAAAACATCAGCTCCTACCATTTAATACCATAATTATAAGTAATTATTTATCGAATTACAATAAATAATTATCAATTTGTAATATAACAAACCGTTAGCATATTTTTATTTACCTAGCGATTCCCAAGCCGCATTGAATTCTTCTATAGTTGCATATCTTTCGCATCGATCTGCTTTAACTGCCTTCCTTGCTGCTTGGTATCGGTTCTGTCCTGCCTCCCACTTTGATAGAGATCGATCAAGTTCTCCCCCTAACAGTCCGAATGCAATGGCTCCCATCGTAAATACATTGCTTCGTTCATCAATGGCAGCCCCTAATTCGAATTCTTCTGGTGACATAAACCTTGAGGATCCCCATAGTCGACCCATTGTGTTGATGAATGGTTTTTTCTTATACAAGTCAACATCACATATCTTTGTTATATGGTTCTTAAAGTCATATAAAATACTACCGTCATAAAAATCAATGGCTATATAATGTTTCTGTTCCACATTTAAATGGAATTCTAGGATACTCTTAAATGCGCTTAAACGGCGTTCAATGGGTAATTGCTTGAACCGATAATAAGGAGACGCAGGATGAGTATATTTTTGTGGTGGAGGAAATGACCAATGAGCGTGTAGACATTCCCCTTCAAACCACTCAAAAACCAACACATACCCTCTCTCAACCTCAAAATACTCTAGTAAAGTGATCAAGTGTTTATGCTCCAACTCTTTATAAATGGGAACCGACTTCTTTAACCTCACGATTGCCTCTTCCGGCTGTCCAGTGTATTCTTTTGTCTTCGCTCCCGCATACTTTACAAACTTTTTTATCCCGTCGTTTTTAATGCCAAAACAGATATTTCCTGAGTCTTGTTCATCAAACACGGCGAATACTTCCCCCATATTTAGCAGCCATTCAAAATTATGTTTTTCTTTTAATTGAAAAGATACCTTACCTAAATGTATGACTTGGAATTCACCCATTTAACTCCTCCTTTTTGGTTTATTTTGTATAATAACATATATCTTTAAATAAAAGGCTACGTTAATAGGAAAGTTCGTTTTCGTAAAATTTGAAAACCATACGACTATTAAATTCCAACACCCTCAACTATATACATCTTTCTTTGACGAGGGCAGGATAGTGGAACAAGATTATAGAAGTAAAGGGGATGAATTAAAACAAAAGAACAGGGAGGCTCTAAAATGATACAAAATGTTGGTACAGAAGAAGCAATTAAAAGGTGGGATAGTTTCGCGGATACATATTCAGCAAATCATACGGAACAAGGAGACCATCATAAAGAAGTTTTTTTAAATCCAACTTTATTATCACTTATGGAAACGGTTACTAATAAAAAGATTTTAGATGCTGGGTGTGGTGAAGGGTATTTAAGTCGAATATTAGCCAGGTCCGAAGCGACTGTAACTGCTGTGGATTATTCACCAAGAATGATAGAAATTGCTAAAGGAAGAACTCCAAATGATTTATTAATTGATTATAGGCAGGGTAATTGTGAAGACTTGAATTCTTTAGATGATAAAAGTTTCGATTTAATAGTGTCCAATATGGTTATTCAAGACCTTGCAAATTACGAAAAAGCCTTTCAAGAAATGTATCGGTTATTAGTAGATGGAGGTTGTTTTATATTTTCGATTTTACATCCTTGTTTTGTTACTCCAGAAAGTGGTTGGGAGAAAACAAAAGACGGTAAAAAGTTGCATTGGAACGTAGATAAATATTTTTATGAAGGCGCGTATGAACAACAAGGTTTAGGTTATAAAGAAAAAATGTTATTCTTCCATAGAACATTAACAAGTTATATAAACACTTTAATTAAAACAGGTTTTATTTTAGAAAGCATCGTAGAACCAAAGCCAACAAAAGAGATGTTAAAAAAATATCCTTCATTTGAAGAAGATTTTAGATGTGCTGATTTTATAGTTTTTAAACTAAAAAAGTAAGTTCGTATATCTTGGATTAGAAATCATCTTGTTCAACTATCAGGTACTTTAGTTGAATAACTGGTAACGCTGCTTTCTTTTGAAAGTGGCTTTTTTTATTTGGTCATAATAGCAACCCTCTCTACCAAAACAGCCCAAAAAAAAGATAGCCAGTCCTTTGAATGGACTAACTATCCTTTGATTCGTTACCTATATAACCTTTACTTTTCGTTTTATTTACTGATACGAGTATACCAGTCGATAAAGTGATCAACCACTGTATCTAAAAACTGAACAGTTGGTGCATGTGTAAGCGTACCTGTTTCATCTATTTTTTCATGAACGGCTCCGACATATACTTCATTACCTGGAAGAAGTGGTGATGAAATGCCGGCAGCGAATAAAATATCTCGTAAATGTAATTGTGCTTTTACGGTACCTAAATTGCCCATAGACGCCCCGACAATCCATGATGGTTTACCGATCATAACCTTGTCCACACGTGACAACCAGTCAATGGCATTTCCTAATACACCAGGAATAGTCCCATTGTATTCGGGTGTCACCCATAAAACTGCATCTGAGCTTGCCACTTTTTGTTTGAAATTCTTGACGACTTCAGGAGGATTCATCTCAATGTCCTGATCATAAAAGGGCAACTCACGAAGATTTAAGATTTCAAGCTCAAACCGATCTTGATACCGTTTTTGAATATACTTTGCAAGCTTGAGATTATATGAGTCCTTACGAATGCTTCCTACGATGGCAACGATTTTCATGTCAGTACCTCCTATGTTTTTTAGTTAAAGATTTGACCAATCAATTGAATGTCTTCATTTGTTAAGTGAACATCCAGTGTTTTTAAATTATTGACGACTTGTGCAGCTCTCTTCGCACCGGGAATGACCACGTCAATGGCTTCACGAGTTAGATACCAAGCCAAAACAATATGAGCAACATCCACTTGTTTTGCTTCAGCAATACGACGGATTTGTTCCACTTTTTCTAAGTTTTGTGCGAATACTTGTCCTTGGAGATGCGGCATGTTAGCACGAAGGTCATTGAATACCGTGTCTTTATCGTATTTCCCTGCTAATAGACCTGCAGCGAGCGGGAAGTATGGAACAAATGAAATGTTATTCTCTACTGAGTAGGGAAGGATCTCTTTTTCAGCCGAACGCTGTAAAAGATTGTACTCACCCTGATACACATCCACATACCCGTCTTTATTCGCTTCTTTTAACTGCTCAATGGAAAAGTTAGAAACACCGATTGCACGAATTTTGCCTTCTTCTTTCAATTGTTGTAAGGCACCCACAGCTTCATCCTTCGGCGTATCATTATCAGGGAAATGGATATAGAATAAATCAATGTAATCCGTTTGCAGACGCTGTAAGCTTTCTTCAACAGACTTTTTTAGATAGGATGGGGAATTGTCGAGAACCACATCTTCTCCAACAAATTTATGTGCGCCCTTTGTCGCAAGAATAATTTCACTGCGCTTCCCTGATTCTTTAATCACTTCACCGACTAATTCTTCTGAACGTCCTGGACCATATATGAAGGCCGTGTCTAGAAAGTTAACTCCTTCGTTAATAGCGGTTCTAACCAATTCTTTTCCTGCTTCTTCATCTAAGTTTGGATAAAGATTATGACCGCCAACGGCATTCGTTCCTAGTCCAATTGGATTGACAAAAAGACCTGTTTGACCAATTTGAGTTTGTTTAGACATCTGATTACCCTCTTTCTATTTACGCGTTCTTTACTTCCACCAATGAAATATATGGATATATGTATACTACCATTAAATAGAATTCGACTAAAAATAATACGCCTCCTAGAAGGTCGGTGTAAAAATAAACGATGTACGATAGACGAAAAAGGTTTATCTCAACATTAGATTCTTACGCTAATCATATACTTTTACAGCAAGCAATAAAACCGCCAAACGGGAGGGAATATGAAGAACGACAAACGAAAACAATCAGGCATTGAAATTGGGATTTACACATTTGGAGATATAGGGCCCGACCCCCTCACTGGCCAAACTGTGGGTACGAAGCAACGAGTCCGTGATATAATTGAATCCGCAAAATTAGCTGACGAAGCGGGTCTCGATGTTTTTGGCATTGGTGAACATCATCGTCTTGATTATGCGGTATCTGCTCCCGTTATTATCTTGGCAGCTATTGCTCAGGTGACAAAACACATCAAACTTACCAGTGCGACTACGGTTTTAAGCACGGTTGACCCTGTTCGATTATTTGAGGATTTTTCCACGCTGGATATACTTTCAGATGGACGTGCGGAAATCATTGCCGGCCGTGGCGCTTACGTAGAATCGTTCCCGCTATTCGGATTTGACTTAAACAATTATGATGCATTATTCGAGGAAAATATCGAATTATTTTTAAAACTGAATGAAGCCGAGTCCATTTCCTGGGATGGGCGCTTTCGATCTTCGTTATCCAATGCCGAGATTTCGCCCCGGCCTATCCAAAATAAGCTGCCAATCTGGGTTGGTGTTGGCGGCACCGAAGAAAGTGCAGCACGAGCAGGCAGATTAGGCGTTGGAATGGCTATAGCCATACTTGGAGGTGAGGCATCTCGCTTTAAACCTCTAGTTAATCTTTACCGAGAATCGGCGGCTAAAGCTAATCATTCTCCAGAAGATCTTAACGTAGCAGTAACCGGACACGCGTACATCGCTAAAACAACTGAACAAGCAAGAGATGAATTCTTTCCCTATTATTTTAATTATTGGTCATACGTAAATGGACAGCAAGGGATCCAATATAATCTTTCCAGAAGAGACTTTGACCAATTAACCGCACCAGACACTGCTCTATTCGTAGGAAGTCCCCAACAAGTAGCCGAAAAAATTATCTGCCAGCATGAACTATTCGGTCATCAACGGTTCATAGCCCAATTAGATATAGGCGGTTTACCCTTCAAAAAAGTCGCGGAAGGTATTGAGCTATTAGCAGCAGAAGTCGCCCCCATAGTCAGAAAAGCCACAAGTCACAAGTAACCAGCCAGTCGAGAAACTCTCCACTGGCTCTTTCTATTAAGAAGGCTGTTTTCGTAAGGATTGTTGCTAATCATACAAAAGGGGTTAATTAGAATTTTATGGTATCATTAAGTGAAAATTCCTTTCAGCTAATGGAGCAGTTTAGTTGAATAAGAATACTTACATATTAATATCGGAGTTGTTGTAATGATTACGGTTAAAAATGCTGAAAGTCATCTTAAAGTTAAGATTGGTGTAGACACGGGTGATATTAAAAAAGTTTGGGAAACATTTAAGGATTTTTGTAAAGAACCAGTTGAAGGCGAAGAAGATACAGAAATACTAGTTGAATCTGGTGTTTATGATTTTACTGGAGAGGAACTATTTCATTTAGATTTTGTACGTCAGTTTACTGTTTATGAAGAGAATGAGTATTCTCATATGGAACAACTTCACTGTGAATGTTTGTTTAAACCCATAGATGAGGTAAAAAATTTTGAGTTACTCGAGTGGTCCATGGATTATGATCATATAGACGATTTTTTTCATCATATAGAAAACCTCCAGGAGTTTAAAATGTCTTTAACTTTAAAGCCGCTAAAAACAGAAATATATCAAGAAGAAGTTTAAACCTTGCTATGTCTGAAAAAATTACTGTCTTGGTTTTTACTTGAATTCAAATGTAGGATTAGTGAAATCATTTTTCGGGTGTTTGTTTTTGATAGTCTGCGTTTTTACAGAATAAAAATGGAGGGTCATTAGAATGAAAATAGAACATATTGCTATGTATGTACATGACTTGGAGGCTACAAAAGATTTCTTTATAAAGTTTTTCGATGCTTCATCAAATACCAAATATCATAATCAAAAAACTGGATTAGAGACCTATTTCTTATCATTCGAAGATCATACAAGACTTGAGATAATGACGCGTCCTGATACGGTTTCTTCCGAAGAATCACTATTCAAAACTGGGTACACACATTTAGCATTTAGCGTTGGAAGCAAAGAAAAAGTAGATACATTGACAAGTCAACTAGAACAAGAAGGGTATGAAATTTTAAGTGGTCCGCGTACAACAGGTGATGGTTATTATGAAAGTTGTATATTGGGACCTGAAGGTAATCAAATTGAAATAATTGAATAATTATTTTTATAATTCAAAAAGAGACTTTACCTAATCTTTTTTCTTGCCACTCACATGTCTTATTAGTTCTGCAATACTCTATTTAAATGTATGTAGGCTGCCAATTGGCAGCCTTTATCTTTCGTTAAGTGGACATAACATTTGTATACATAATCATCTTTTTCATCGATTTTAAAACCGATATGTATTTTCTAAATACATTCGGTTCAATACGCGGTTTAAAGAAATCATGAATTCTCAATGATCCAAATAGTGAACGTAAAAATTCCCCATACAGATTATATTTTGTAGCCCTGTGAGTAATAACATCATCAGGTGGAAAATCTGGGTTGTTATTTGAAATGTCCATCCGTGGTTTAACCAAAGAACATAATTGCTCATCAAGACTAATTAAATGTTCATCATAATAATCAGCTGGTGGTTCAAATGGTTTTCTTTTCAGTTCAATCCCCTCCTCATTTACTTAAAGTGTTACCACATTTTTACACTAGTAAAGAGTAATCCTTTTCCAATAGCTGTTTAGGCAAGTCTCAACGGATTATGCCTTCGGTTTAAGTATTTATCATGTAAAGACAATAAGATTCTCCGGTTCAAAGAAGGCAACAAAAAAAACAATTTGCGACAAATGTATCGCGAATTGCTCCAGATGGTTGGTTATTTCCAGAGGCTAAAAAGGATATGGCCAAGACCCTGCCCAGCACCATACTAACGGGATAATTCCTCTTTTATTTTCTTATATTGCATGTAACTCATAAAGAATTGAATGGAAGATACAAACAAAATCAATATTGGTATTAATCGTAACAGCACAAATGGTGTTTCGAAAAGGAATGCTTTCCAAAAAAACATTCCTTCCATTTCCCATAAACCTTGTGTCAGGTACAGTTCTTTTACAATTAATGGATTTCCATCATAAACAATAAAACTAATCACTAAAAAAAAGATGGCAAAGGTTAACGAGTAATTCATTAAGCGCTTATAGTAATTAGACTTTGATTGTCGATCTGAAAACATATTGTCTCGGTTATCAGAAATCTTTTGCCAATGATGAATGCTGCCGAATCTTGATCCTTTGACATGCATCCAGCCAAATTCTTCATAAATCTCCTTGTATTCCTCAAACCTATGGGAAGATAAATAATCTTGATAATCTAAGCGCATAACATATTTTTCGTATGTTTGTTCAAATGTATAGAACCCCCAAATGCTTATATTCGTGCATTTATACCCGGCTAATAATTGTTCATTCAGCCATTTTTCTTCTTCAATAACATTAGCAAAAAACTTATATTTTTTCACATTCATCACTCATTTCATATAAGGATAAAATATGTTTTAATCGTTGTTTTTCATGTGCTAATATTTCTTCACCCTGTGCAGTGATTTGATAAACTTTTCTTCTCCCGTTTTCTCCACTTGCTGGCTTAATCCAACCATGTTTACTTAAGTTATCTATTGCCCCGTACAATGTCCCAGCTGCCAAAACCACATGACCGTTGCTCATTTCTTCAACCTTCTGCATAATTGCATATCCATGAAATGGTTCACGTAAAGCTAATAAAATATAATGCATCGTTTCAGACAGCGGCAAAAGTTTATGCTTCATATTGATTACCCTCACTCTCAATCAAACTATATAGTTCAACTGTATATTATTATGCACGATGTAAATATAAAGTTCAACTATATAGTTCGACTGTATAGAATTTTTTGATGTTAACTTCCTACGCAGGTGCAATAGTAGAAACAAGCTTAGAAAAAATGGCAACGAAAAAAAACCAACAAGGTAATAAATTCACCAGTTGGTAAAATAGAGACCTGGGTCCTTTCGTTACATTTCGTCAATCATTTGTTTTCCAACAAGATGATATAGTCCTACCTCGACATCGGAGTAATACTGAGATAATAAATTCTTTATCTGGATTAGTTATTGAAGATATACGAGAAGCCTCAGATCGTCCCGGGTTAGAATTTATCTTTATTGCCCGCAGACCAACTCTTTTAGGAAAAGGGTTAAGAATTCAAATCTAAGTCTTACCCCCTTTAATCTTCAGTACCTAATATATCTGTATTCGGAGGGATATAACCCATCTCGCGTATCATCGCTACAATTTGTCCCTTGTGATGAAATTCATGAGTCATGGTATGCATAAGCAATTTGCCAGGTGTAAGGAGTACCGTTTCTGGTACCTCTCTCCAAGGAATTTTCCTCTGAATCTGCTCATTTAATTGATTTCCGTGTAATTTAAACACTTCATAAACAATTAAATCCACCTGTTCAAAACGTAATTTTATTTCATCCAAATTGAATTTTTCCAGGTCTTCCTTTGGAGTAAGCGGCTCCTTAGTTTTTAATAAAACAAAGGAGCCAAGCCAAGCTATATAACAATCCGTTATGTGTACTAACAACTCTCGAACACGAATAAAATCACTAACTTCTAGTTCCCTGCAAGAGTCTAACAGCGTTCTTCTAGTCTGTCGGACCCATTCATATTCGTTTTGATGGAACATGCCGTTCACCCAATTTCACCGTTATTAACTTCTCTTTTAACAATCGCGATGTGACGGCCAAGAACCTTGCATCTTTCTGATTTGAATGATTTGACCCGTATGGTATGCATCGTGAAACGTTATATCTACTAGCTTTTCTACAAGAGAATTTCGTTCAAGTTGTTCAGTGGGCACTTTGCTTAGTGCTTCTTTTAAACTCTCTTGAACCGATACTGCTCGTTCAACGACTGCTATCCATTCTTTGTCGTCATTTATTTGTTCAGTAAGGGAAAAAGTTTCATTATTATCAAGATTTTGTGTCCATTCACCGTCTTCTAAATTTGCTACAAGTCTCTCTTTATAGTAAATAAGATGATTAACATTTTCCCAGATTGTATTCGTTGCCCCTCCAACTGGCTTCCACCTAGCCTGCTCTGCAGTGAGTCCTTCTATTGAAGTTTTGAACGGTGCATGCCAACTCTCCTTATCGAACGTAGTATCGAGCATTCTTAAAAGCCATTCTTTTTGATTCATTAACATCTTCCTCCTTAAATTAGGTTTCAATTAAATAGGAATTCAACACGTAAGGGATTAATCCTTCTTAGTACAATAAGAAGAAAAAAAGCAGTGGAATTGCATCCGCTGCTCTTTTATCGTTCCAGACAGAAACTCCCACTTCTATTTTTTCCCTTTACAGGAACCTCTACTTAATAAATCCATTGAGAAATTGATATAACTCTTCTAATTCACCCTCTTTTGCCACTATACAGTTAGGATATTGTTTTATTTCACCTACACTGGTTAGTTTAAAATCATTAGGAGTAGGCAGCCCAGAAGCACAAATCATTAAATAGTCAGCAAATTGAATTAATCCTGTTACTGCTGCTGTTTTTATTGTCATTTGCCCCATTGCTCTCCCTGCAAACAAACCCTTCATTGCACTTTTTCCACCTGTTCTTTCAATTACTATTCTACTTTCGTCGATCATTACTTTTGTTCCTGATTTTAAATCAAACGTTTTCATCTTTTCTACCTCCTGCTTGTCCTAAATATAATAACATCTATGTAAGAAAATGGTTTTAGTTTGTTAAATAAAATCATCAAGTGAGGGTGCTGCACCTCTTTTTATATGTTATTATTTGGATAAACACATTGTACTAAGGGGAGATTAGATATGTCTAAAGATGTTATTTCCATAGTATTCATAGTTTCTATGGTGATATGGATGGCGGTTTCCCAAGAGACTGTGAAACCTTCAAACGAGATAAATTGGAAAAAAATGATAACCTTACTTTCTGTAGGAACTTTACTGACATTCGTTATAACCATTTCTCTTTTTCAAAGCCTGCCGTTTTAGTTCAGAAAGAATGGCCAGAGTACTGGCTTTTTTTTCAATGTAATTAACTATTGATAGTGGACTTTTTCGGCATAAAAAAAGATTGTAAAGAAATAGTACATCTCTACAATCTATATTCATGAACCATACTCAGCTTATTTTTCACCGCTTAATTCTACTAGTATCTTTGCTTGGGATTTATCATTCGTTAACGCTTCAAATCCTTTTGAGACGATGTCATCTAACTGAATCTGAGACGTGATGATTCCTTGTGGTTTTAATTGGCCAGTCCCCATCAAATCGACTGTTTGTTGGAATGAAGTTGGTGAATAAGCAATCGTTGATGTGATTTTAACACCCGTATTTGTTAATTGAATGGGGTTCCATATAATCGGTCTTGCAAAAATTGAGACGATTACCATCGTGCCACGTGGTTTTGTAGCAGCAATTGATTGCTCAAATGTTGGTGTAACACCCGCTACTTCAAATGATACATCTACCCCTCCAGGAATGATTGTACGAATGGCTTCGACAGGATCTCCTTTTCCGGAATTAACGATATGAGTGGCCCCAAGTTCGATGGCTTTTTCAAGACGGGCATCAGATAAGTCTAAGACAATTATCTTACTTGCACCAGCTGCCTTAGCTGCAATTAACGTTAATAACCCAATTGGTCCTGCACCGAAAATGGCAACAGTATCGCCAAATTGAAGATTTCCTTCTTTAACCGCTTGTACCGCTACAGCTGTTGGTTCTACTAATGCTCCGTCCTGCAGGGACAACGTATCAGGTAAAAGAAACACATTTTCTTCTGGCGCATTTGCGAAAGACGTAAACCCGCCGTCTCCATGTAAACCGATAAAGCTAAAACCATCATATACATCTAAATCTTCTGGTTTGTTACCATATGTAATCGTCGGGTTAATAGCCACACGGTCGCCAACCTTAAATTTTGTAACTTTTGTCCCGACCTTTTCAATCGTCCCTGCAAATTCATGTCCCATAATAAGCGGTGCTATTTCTCCAGTTAAAGGATCGGCACTTTCAGTTGGCACAAATACCGGACCTTCTTGGTATTCATGTAAATCACTACCGCAAATTCCAGCCCACGCTACACGGACAGTGACCTCATGATTTTTTAATGCCTTTAACTCCCGCTCTTCAATCCGAATATCTTTTTCTCCGTACCATACTGCAGCTTTCATACTATATCTCCTCCTCAAAATTAATATATTCAAATAATTTTGTCTTTCCGTAACTTATTATACTCCAAAACTAAACTTTTACATTAGTAAAATAAATAATAAATTGTCAATATTGCGACACTTTAAATCAAATGGTCATAATAAATAGTTTATGTCGAATCCGTTAGTCTTATATGGTAATATTTAGGTAGACTTTTATCTATTCACGATTAATAACCACATAATCGGAAAGAAGGTGGTTTGCAAATGAAAACGATGATTCCTGCCCTTTTAGCCTATATCATTGTCTGTTTGATTGTCCTCCTATCCCCAGCCTCTGAAGGATACAATTCGGTCGTTTGGAAATTGCTAGTTGGCCAACTTTATGCGATTCCAGCTTTACTGATTGTTGCCTTAGTCTCTTTTTATGCAAATAAAAAACGTATCCGTAACTAAAAAAAACTGCCAACTAAACCCGAATTAGTCCGGGATTAGCTGGCAGTTTCATCTATTTATTTATGCGTTAACAGATAGTTTAACTAAACGTTGTGCAGAAGCTTTAACTTCTTCCATACCTGCTGCAACGATTTCCATTGCTTTAGCTGGCATTGCATTGTGACCTTCGATAACCACTTCATCAATGATTTGCATACCGAATACGCCGCCGAATACGTTACGCATATAAGTAACAGCCATTTCCATTGGAGCAGCTTCTGGTGTTGAGTAAATACCACCGCGTGCGCTTAGGAAGATTGCTTTTTTCTCTGGCATTAATTGAACCATGTTGCCTTCTGCATCATATTTAAATGCAAATCCTGCAGTGTAAACATAATCAATAAATGTTTGTAATTTAGCAGGGATTGTAAGATTCCATAATGGGAATGCGAAAACAACTACGTCTGCCGCTGTGATAACATCCATTGCTTTTTGTTTTGCAGCTACTAGGCGTGATTCAACATCTGTTAATTCGCCGCCGTTTTGAAGTTTACCGAAAGCATTGAAAAGATCTTGACCAAAGTATGGAGTATCTTCTTCAAAGACATCATAAGTTGTAACGTTTACGTCTTTACCTTCTAATTCTGCCATAAACGTTTCGTACATTTTACTTGAAATTGCTTCTGTTGCTGGACGGTTGTTAGCTTTAACTACTAATACATTCATTGTGTATAAATCCCCTTGTGTAATATATTTTTATTTCATTTATCTCAAACTCAAGATAAATTTATTTTATTAGTTATTTGTTCATTTGTCAACAGTTTATACAGATTGGAAATCGATTTTGTTTTTTAAGTTGGCGCTAATTAATCCCTACTTTTGGTAAGGAATTCAAACGCAATTCATTTAATACGTTATTTCCAACAGTGTTTTCAATTCTTTCAATAGTTTAGGGTGCTTTTCAGTTGAGATATAGACAATTTCATTTTTGTCTGGGTCTTCAAAGTGCATCGTACCATCTTTATAAAAATTGATGGAATACGCTTTATTATCCATTTCTTCTGTATCCGACAAAATAAACATGTAGTTTCCCGGATTATTTAGTTCTTTACCTTTATCTGTTAATTCTTTACCCGGTTTTCTGACTGCCTCAAGTTTGTTCACTTTGCTGATAAACGTTTTAATCTTTTCATCATCCTTTATCCCTTCACTTGCACCTTCATTTGGGACTACATCTCCGTCTTTATCAACCCCTTGAACATATAAAAAGGTATATTCATCTACATGAGGGATGTTCAATACAATACTTTTACTTTCCGTTTGATTACAGCCACTTATTAAAAAAAGTATCACCACTAAACCTAGTAGTCCCTTTACCTTTTTCAAACAGATTCACCTCCATATTTGCTTTCTATGCCTCACAACGCAATTCATAATAGTACTGGTTGATCGGATGTTCTTCTCACTCAGCACGAACCAAAGGCCACATCCGGACATCAATCGTTTTAGAAAAATGCAAAATAGGTTTTTCGCTCTCAACCTGAATTCCTTGACTGGACAGCATGGTGTTGTGACTTATTTCTGCTTCTGCATCCTGAAGTACCCAAGGCTGATGAAGAATGTCACAACGCAGCGGAATTCCCTTATTATTTAACGTATAGAGACAATAACGCTCAGTTATCCATTCATCAAATGAGCCTTTTACTGCATAATAGGGCTTAGAAATTGGACGATACTCACCGATAAACTGCGCATCGAGGCTGCTTCGTCTTCTGCTTTCATAGTGAATGCCTTCTCCCTTCCGATTTACCTTCATGTCCGCATACACATATGGCAAATGGTATATTTTCTTTGCTACTTCTACGGCAAGTCGATTAGCTGCATCCAGACTAAAGAAATACACCCCAGGTTTCCCAGCCACCGTTACATAAGTCCGGACATTGAGTTCAGGAAATCGATCTGTTCCAGGGACAGGAGACATGCCTCTCAAACGGATGCCTGTCATATGAAATGGTACAATTCCAATCCAGCACATTCCGTTATATGAATCTAAAGGAAGCACTTCCGGGACCAACTTTTGTAAGACTTCCATTTTAATTGGATAATGAGCGAATAATAGATCATTCCATGTCTGTTTCATCGTCCAAGGCAAACGCGGCAGCGGCCATAATCGATGACTGTCATCCCATAAAGATTGTTTCGGTTTCGATTTTTCTTTCATACTACTTACCTCTCTTAGCTGTAATTTTTTGAAATGGAATAGTTCTCTTTGAAAATCGGACTCCATTCGCTCCAAACATCAAATTTATTACCGTCTAAATCATAAAAAACGAAGTTTCTTCCCGAATGTCCTCGGTCTTCGATGTCACCCATTCGGATTTTTTTCTCACTAAACTCTCTATGTAAAGCTTCTAACGCAACTAACCCATTCACTTCAAAGGTTAAGGAGAAACGTTCATTCCCATTCCTATCAAAAAAGGTAGAAGTGGATTCAACCAGAAAAACACCTTGATAAGCTAAATTAAGAATCGTCATCTCGAAAGCTTAACTCTGCTCCTAACCTATCGACATACCAACTACTCGAACGGTCTAGATCCATTCAGGAAGATAAATGGTACCTACTCTTACTAATTTTTCACTGACGCAGTAATCCCCCTTTAATATATACCATATTTTTGTAATCCATAGCCCTTTTGATTTCAATTTTCTTTTAAAATAAAGTAGTGTTAACAAATAGCCTTCACTAAAAGAAAGGATGGATGTCACCGTGGAAACATTTAAAGCTTTAGTACTAAATAAAGTCAATGAAGAAACAACGTTAGATATCAAAGAGCTGACTATGAATGACCTCCCAAAAGGAGACGTAACGATTCGAGTTGCTTATTCTAGTGTGAATTATAAGGACGGTTTGGTCGCCATCCAAAACCTTTTCGTCACATCGTATCCTTTTGTCCCAGGCATTGATTTAGCTGGGACCATTATCGATTCAACTGATGAACGATTTCAAACAGGTGATGAAGTCATCGTAACCAGTTATACATTAGGTACTGAACAGTTTGGCGGATTTAGTCAGATCGCACGCGTACCTGCAGAATGGGTGGTTCCTCTTCCAAAAGGATTGTCGTTAAAAGAGGCCATGATACTTGGAACAGCAGGATTTACCGCAGCACTATCCGTCCAAAGACTTGAAGATAATGAAGTAAATCCGAGCCTTGGCCCCATATTGGTCGCTGGTGCTACAGGCGGAGTGGGCAGCATTGCCGTTAATATCTTAGCTAACAAAGGCTATGAAGTCACAGCTAGTACAGGGAAAACCAATGAAGAGTCTTACTTAAAAGGATTAGGAGCTGCTCACATTATTAATCGTCAAGACATTATCGATACTGAACAAACACCTATGCGTGAAGAAAAATGGGCAGGTGCTATAGATCCTGTGGGCGGTAAAACCCTTCAATATATTTTAAGCACCTTAAAATATGGCGGGTCTGTTGCTACTTGCGGGTTAGCAGGCGGAACAGCCGTCTCAACAACCGTACTACCGCACATCTTAAGAGGCGTCAATTGGCTCGGAATTGACTCCGTACAATGCCCAATGGATAAACGAATAAAAGTGTGGAAACGTCTAGGTGATGATCTTAAACCACCCCTGTTAAATGAAGAAATGGTCAACGAAATTTCTCTACTTGAGCTTCCAAAGGTTCTAGCAGATATATTAGAAGGAAAAGTACGCGGACGAACACTTGTTAATCTCGAGAAATAACCTTAGTAAGAGCTTGTTTTGAATGCGTCCATTCAAAGCAAGCTCTTATATGTTTAACCATTCATAGTAGCTTCTCCTCCATTAGATCGCTTAAATTATTTATGTATTGAACAGGGATATAATCGGTAAGCCAGACGTCATTTTCAGACACTAAAAAGAGATAGCCATCTTCATGCATCCTCAAAGCATCAATTTTTAAAATAACCACTTTCCCATGTCTCTTTCCAACTTGAAAGGCAGTTTCTGTAGTATCCGAAAGATGAACATATAACCTATCCATTTTCTTAATACCATGCGTAAGTATGCTTTGAAGAGAGTGTATCGCTGTACCGTGAAACAGATATGTCGGCGGGGTTACTGTCCTCAAAGGGACATTTACATGTACCGAATGTCCTTGGTTTGCCCTGATTAACGTTTTTGTATCATTAAAACTATATCTCTTCTTTTTATCCTGATCGACTATTTCTTGAAGAATAGCTAAATCAATGTACCGTCCGCTATTGTTGATACCTTGAATTAATTGATCTACGTTTGCATACCCAGATTCATCTAGTTTCATATTTATCGTTTGTGGGCTGTGTCTTAAAATCAAACTGATAAACACACTCAACTTATCATGTTTACTCATTATTATCGCACCCCTTAAAAAGCCGATTGGTTCCCCCACACCTTCTGAATCACTTCATTTTCTTCATTCTTATCCACGTATTCAAAGAAGCCAAGTTGGTTGCCCCATGGATCAGAAAACGTTCCCCACCTAACGGGCACTTCGTCACGAGCGTATATTTCGAAATGATCTACATTCAGTTCCTTCATTATTCGTTCTTGTTCCGCTTCCAAATTGTTTACGGCTAACCGCACCGGCCCGCTTCCTTCTGAAGGAATTCCTTCCGCAACTTGAAGCCAACAGCCAGGAATCACTTCCCATTCGGCAAACCCTTCATGCGGCATAAAGTCAGGTCTTCTATTTAATAACGTTTCATACCATTTTTGACCTTGCTCAAAATCTGTCACACGTAATTGAATGGTCATTTCAAACATCAGCTTACCTCCACTTCTTCTTAACTAAATCAATTACGTAATACAGTTGAGAAATAAGAAAGGACAGCACACTACGAATACGAACCCCCATGCTTGAACGCCTATTTCAAAAGCATCTCCACCGCCAAATAGTACAAGAAACATAAAAAGAAAAAGTGCTTATGTATTTAGACATCTAGTGCATCATCATTCTTTTTTAAAACAGTAACCTCATAATTTTCTATTACACTGGTTTTCCCCGTACCATCAATAATCAGATTGGCTGCTTCCATTGGATTTTGGGCTTTTATATACCGTTCCTCTGCAGGCATCCATAGATTTTCCCATAAGTGCCGCTGTTCTTCCCCATCGCGGTCAATTCCTCTAGACAATCTAACTTCTCTCGGACTCTGAACCCATATTTTGAATTGATAAAAAGGCCGTAAGGAAAACAGTAAGGAATAACATCCTTCGACAATCACGACATGACCACTAGGGACATCATGAAATTCTGCTAGTTTATCCTCAACCCAGTCGTAGCGCTGATAAATTGTAGGTTGATTGGTGCTTAACGGGACTAGTACTTGCGCCTTAACTCGTTCACAATCCCAATTGCCGCCAATCTCACTCTCCGAGACATGTTTTCTCTGCTCGGAAGGTTTATAGAAATCATCCATATGAATAATGGACACGTTTTCTGCATCTACTTCTTTTAATTTCTGTGCTAACGTGCTTTTTCCAGCCCCTCCGCCTCCATCAATGGCAATCAAAACCGTCTCTTGTCCAGCTGTCTGAATCAGAATGTCCTGATATAAGTCCCTGATCGAAATAGTCACTTACTCCCCTTCTTCACCCGTTTTATCCCGTAAAATACTGCCAATCCAAATGCAATGATTAATAAACTAAGCATGATCCAAACAGGAGGTTGCCCCTCTTCACTCAAATCAAGTGTCACCTGCTCGGACGGTTCTTCCCCTTTTCCCAGTTCATCTATATCCTCACTTGCTGCTGATAAAAGGTCAGTCCGAGAGCATAACGAAACCTCAAGATGACCATCTGTTTCATTCGTATAAACCATATATTCTTTGCCATCCTCAAATTCATAACCACAGCTAGAAGAACTATCTACTGTTTCGACGATAACTTGTGACTCGTTAAATCCTTTCCATGATTCTTTTACTTCAAAAAGAATAAATTGTGTTCGGCCTTTTTCTAATTGGTCAATGACTTTTCCAGAGAAAACCGCTGAACTTTCTTCTAGTTCTTCTGTCGGAGATTTCGGCTCAACACATTTACAAGCATAACTAGTACTTGGAAACGCACATATGGCAAAACTAATGAACAATAAAATGACAAATGCAAGTTTTTGGATGTTCATATTAGTTCGGGAAAGAACTCCATTGGCTCTTTACACTGAATATATCCATTTTTCTGATAATAACCAGTGCTTTCTTCACTAGGCCAAACGATAATAAATTCATAGTGTTCTTTTTTCACCCATTCATTGATCGTCGTGATTAACTTACTCCCGATCCCCTTGTTTCTGGCGTCTTTACTTGTATACACATTCGTCATATAAACAAACGGATGTGTGATCCTGCCCGGCCGTGGCACTTTATGTATCAATTCTAAATAGATATGTGAGACAATTTTTTCTTCTTCCTCAGCGACCCAAATAAACCAGTTGTTACTGCTGATTGCACTTTCTAAGAATTGTCGGCATTCCACGACAAATGATTGGTAATCGTTTCTCTTAAATGTATTGATTTCAAAGTCTTCAAGAGTAAAGTCCCATCTCATTTGGATTAATTGATCAATATCCCTTATTTCAGCTAATCTAATCTGCATCGTATACTCCCTTTTCTAGTAAACTAGGTTTAATCCAAATAAATCGGTTCATTCGGATTTTTTAAATACGTAAAAACCATTTCAATTTGTGATTTCGTATTCCTAGGCGTTGATAACGGCGGCAATAAATGCTCAGGGAAAAAGGCTACAGCATCTGTCTCGACACCAACAGTGGGTTGACCGCCAATAATTTCACATTGAATAAACAGTTTATAAATATGAGAAGCGGATGGTGGATGCGGATGGCACTTTTTATCAAGTACCCCTAACAACTTGAGAGCTTTAACATCAAATCCTGTTTCTTCCTTTACTTCTTTAACGGCTACTTCTTTTGGACTCAATCCAATGTCTGCCCAGCCGCCGGGTAATGACCATTTTCCATCGTGTTTTTCTCTCACCATTAGTAATTTTTGATTTTGAAAAACAATGGCTCTGATATCAACTTTTGGTGTAGCATATCCTGTCTCGTTAGCAAATAGATCTTTTATTTGCTCCATGTCAACACCACTTTGTTCAGACATCATTTCCATACTAATTTTTCGAATCGCTTCAAACCGTTCCTTATCATAAACATCCTTTGAATAAGCCAACCCATTCTGTGCAATTGCTTGCAGTCTCTTTGCCCAATCCAGCATCTTTTCCAATGTCTCACCACCATTCATTTAATACCTAATTTTACCATACCCACACACAAAAGTTAGTTCGCTTTTAAAAAAATCGCGAGTCTTACGCATTAAAAAAATTCATATAACCCATTTACAAAATAATCATAGACATCATGATCAATCATTTTCCCTCGGTAACCCTCAAAAAAAATCTGTTTATCTCTTTCACTTTCAAAAGCGTTTGGCTTAGGACGAATGGCTAAAGATAGATCATATCTTGGATCTCCATGAGCACCGCCGCTCCAATCGATAACGCCTGTCACCATTCCATTACAGACTAAGACATTATCAATCGTAAAATCTCCGTGTATAAGCGTTGGTTTAACGTCAGGTGGTATCGTAGTCTTTATGTATTTAAGTATATCCTGTGTTCCGTCTACCTGGTAATATTCCAAATTAAATGCTGCTTGGATTAACATTTCTTCTAACCAGGATTTTTCATATTTTAGTTCTTCTGGACAAGGCGTGGCATGAATCTGATACAAAAGCTTACCAAAGTTAAAAATCATTTCTTCCCGTTTCTCTTTATTTTTCTCCTTGGATAAAGCCATTCTGAGCGTTTCTCCCTCTAAAAAGTCAATCAGTAACCAAGATTCTTTCTGTGCTGTTAGTTCAATGAATAGGATCACGGTTGGAATAGGCAGTGATGTTTGAGCCAAACCGTTTAGAACCATTCGTTCTCTGTGTAACCATCTCGTAAATTGTTCTCCTTTTGCCCTTTTTAATGCAAAACATCCTTTGTTGCTTTCAATTATTCCTACATCTGAAGTATATCCTTGTGTAGGAAACCTAATTGAATGAATGGTAGAAAGATAGTTTTTTATTTCATCCGGAATTTCGTCGATAGATATCGGTAACAATTTAAACACCTCGTTTTACTTACAATGCTTTGTGAAATATTTCAGCTGGTAACCCGTCCATTTCACAAACCTTTTCAGATGAAAACCCTTGGTTCAATAAGATTTTTCTAGACGCACTATTCCTAGGATCAATGATTGCTTTCACTATCCGAGTATTTGTTAAAGTGGCTAACTTAATTAAATGACAGGCAATCACAGTCCCATATCCCTTCCCCCAATATTCGGGCAGAATCATATAACCAATTTCAGCTTCACCGCTGGTTTTACTTGTTAAATGCCCAAGTCCAACAAATGTTTCATTTTCTACTATTTTGTATGTACCAAACATGTCGGCTTCAGCGTTTCGGTCTATGATTCTCTGATAATTAACTTTCGCCTCATCTAAAGGGATAGCGCGTTCTGTAATCTGAGCCATCACCATTTCATTAGAAACTAATTGAAAGTAAGAACCAAAGTCTTTTTTTTCAAATTTTCTAAACTGCAAGTTATCCATCCCCCCTCTTATGACCCGATATCATGACTCTTTTTTCTAAAAACCCCTGCGAGGAGCAGAATAAGCCCAAATAAAAATAGACAGATAAACATGATGATCATAAGAGCCGCACCTGCAAATCCATCCCCTTGTGATATACCAAAAAGAATCCCAATAGGCCACGATAAAACAGGAGCTAGAACTATCATCATCGTAAGTCCCCAAATAATAAGCTTCTCTTTAATCGGTTTTTCACGACAGATTGCATAAACCATACAAACTATAATGAGTGTTACTATCACTCCCAAAGCAACAAATCCAATTGACAAAATTTCCCCTCCATTCAAGTAAGACCAGACTAATCGATGCATAATAAATTCATTAAAAGTAGGCAGCTGGAAAACAACTTAAATTCTTTAGCTCTTCCATTGCTTCTCATAACAAACACATTCGTGTACTCTTTTAAATTTAGTCATTACCTTTTCCCGATCTTCACCGACATAATGTGCAAAGGACTGAATAGGTTTTAACTTTGGTATTTCACTTTTCAATGCTCCTTCTAATTCATTATCTTCTATATAAACATGCAAGTAAGAATCCACTTGTTTAAATCCTGAGTGAACATACCAGTTTCTGACCCACTGGTCGTCCCTCGTCCAAGCTTCAAACCGATTAAGCCCTATTTCCTTGGCTGCTGCCACTGCTTGGAGTAAAAGTTGAGAACCAATTCCTTTCCGCTGATAATCTGGATGAACAGCAATATGCCAAATCATCCCCCCAAGACCCGTTCCTCTAGAACAAACCGTTCTTTCCTCCGTTTCATATTCGACATCGATTAACCCGACTACGATACCATCTTCTATTGCGACCAATTCAATGGCAGGATTCAGATACTTTTCTTTTTCTCTCAATACATTATCGAAGTAAGCTGTATTTAAGAACGACAATACTCTACACCGCACCCATCCAGATTCATCATCAGGGCTGTATTTTCTTATTTCCATCTCAAATTCCCCTTTATATAAAAATAAACTTCCTGTTATTCATGAGAAATCCGTATAAATCAAACGATTCAGTTAATTTTATTTAATTTGCAAATCTTTGCCCTACAACCGTTCCTTTCAATGAAGCAATAGAAATCAGATTTTCAGCTCCAAGTTAAATTTCCGAAAACTAGAATAAATTTGTATTTTTTTACATTTATAGTAAACTATAATTAAGTAAAAAAATATTGATTATTGTGGAGGCGATCTTTTCATGAGTTTATTAGATATTTACTTACAAAAGAACGATAAAAAACGTTATGACGTTTTCAAACAAACGGGGTTAAGTCAGCAGATGTTATCAAGTGTAAATAAAAAAAACGTCAGCAGTTATTCTGTCATAACCATTCAAGCGATCGCTAAAACTGTAAAGAAAAATGCAGGAACCGTTCTTGATGAATTATTAGCGTTAGAGAAAGAAAATGCATACTTTGAAGCGTTTAATGCAGATGATTTGCTTTTAGCATTCAATAACAAGGAACCCTATATTCTAGTTAAAGGCGAATATAAAAAAGAGATGGACAAATTAGCGAAATCACAGCTTTCCGATACTGAAACTTTAGGTCTAGAATTAGGTTCTGCGGGTTTGGTAACGGTTTGGGCAGAATTACTGATTCAATTAGCAAATCGATTCAGTAATAAAGATCATGATAAAAAGAGAATTGAAAACCAAATCCGTAAATATAAGTTTAAACCGCTTAATGAAAAGGAAATCCTATTGTATTTACGCCTATTCGATTATTAAACCCATGCGAACTAAAGGACTCTATGCATTCAAGTCTTTCTTTAATGATTGATTGTATTGATACAGGATTCTCCCAAAACATGTTAGGGAGAGTATCAGTAAAAGGACAGGATAACTATATAATCCCGGTGAATATTTCGAAGAGATAGTGGCCTGTAAGCCCTATAAATAGATAAATAACATAAAAGATACTGATAATGATATTGTCCCTGCTAGTAATTTCATAGGCTCTCCTTTGATTTTTATGAAAACTAAACCATGCAGTTTTTTATATATTTAGGGATCATCACTACTTGAGTCGTTAAATCTACAGAAGGATTAGAGGAATCCATACATTCTCCCCAATACTCTAAATGCTTTTTGGCATTCCTCCTACTTGAACAGAATACCAATATAAATACTCAACCCCATTCAATGTTTCACGTCCAGTAACCCATCTTCCAGCTCGTTCATATTGTCTTTTAAAAATGTGAGCCATGTTTCCACCCGCCCTTACATTAAATCGATGACGTTATATCCTTTAATACCTATTTATGGATAATAAAGCAAGTATATCAAAATAGGTAGATTATAGGAATACGTCCTTCATAAGAGAATTCTCGTGAATGAACTCAATAGACTGTTAACAAGCAAACCAAATTTTAGAAATCCTATGTTAAAAGGGAGGAATGTTTTTTGAGATATACCGAGCGTTCCTTAAGAATTATAAATAATGCAGAGAAAGTTTCTGAACAAACAACTAAAATTGTACTTCCTATTCATTTGTTAATTGGGGCTTTATTGGAAAGGACAGGGGTATGTGCAGAGTTGTTTATCAATTATCCTACACTCTATGAAGCGCTCTATGACCAAATTAATAAAAAGGATTTAGGTATTCAAGAAGAAAGGATGAGGTTTTCACCATTTACAACTGTTATCTCCCATTCAACGAAACAGGTTTTAGAGAGCGCAAAAAGAAAGATGGATCGCTTTAAACAGGTTTATTTAAATGAAGGGCTAATTATAAATGTAATATTTGACTTAAATGACCCCCTGACTACTTCATTTACAAGGGGATTAGATGTAAAACGAATATTGGAAATTGTATCTTATCCTAGAGATTTAATCGTCCCTTTAAAAGAATACTCACCGCCAGAAATAATGAATAGGGGATTCCTTGTAAGAAGGGCAGAAAGTACAGACTTGGTACCATTGAAAAACTTCGTACATAAAGAATATGGCGATGGGTGGATAAAATCTCTTGAAAACGGGATATCAAAAGAAAAAATACCGATTTATCTTGCAGAAAACGACGGTGAAATTCTTGGCTTTGCTTGCTTTGATGTAGTAAGGAACAAAAAAGGGTTATTCGGTCCTATGGGTACCTCTATTTCTAGAAGAACACAGGGAATCGGGCACGCACTTCTTCATTATTGCCTAAACGAAATGAAGAATAATGATTATGAATATGTGATTATTGGTGAAGCTGGTCCTATTGAATTCTATGAGAAGTCGTGCAATGCTGTTATAATTCCAAAACCTTTGATTATGAAGAAATTCACTTAAACTAAAAAGTACTATAGTGGATCTTTGTAAATAAGAAAACTCGCAAATTTCTATTGCGAGTTTTTTAATCACTTATGTTATATTTACGAACACAGTCATTCAATTGACCACTTCTCATCATCTGTAATCCACTGCTCTTTCTTTAGATCAAAGGATTCATAATCATCTTGAAGAGAAAAATAGGCTGGTAATGAAAGTGCTTGACCATCTACTTTTTCCCAACAATCTGTTACCCATATGGCAAACGCTTGTTTTTCTACAGCACTTAGTTCTTCTTCATTTTGTTCATAGAAATTCCAAAAGTCATTTGTTTGATTACCAAAAAGGTGTGTGTATGTAACATTTTCAATCATACTCAGACTTCCTGCAAGAAGAGTAGAATCTATCTCCTCGTTAAATACTTCATTTGCTTGTCTGTCCATTAAGAACATAGTAATGGATACATCAAAATCATTTATAAATGCTACAAAATCCAATAATTCCACATCAGAGTAAATGGTGTATTTATGTAGTGAGGACGTATGTACAGATATGAAAAACGGTGGAACAACTTATTCCATATATATGGACGAACAACCCGAGTTTCCTTTTAAAAATAGAATATGAATAAATGTAGTAGTCAAGTTAAACAAGCAATTCACTAACTAATCTGAAATTCAAAAAAATGTTGACTTATAAATCATTATTTTGGTATAGTTGAAAACAGACTGGTTGGTACAGAGGAGTTGAACAACGGAATGGATACAAAAGAATTGATCATTAATACCTCAATCACTCTTTTTCAACAAAAGGGATATTTAGGGGTAGGATTAACCGAAATTTTAAAAACCTGTTCCATTTCAAAAGGTTCATTGTATCACCATTTTCCAAATGGAAAAGAAGAATTACTCATCGCTTGTCTTCAATCATTAAATGCAACCATTACATCGGATATGGAAGAGATTTTCCATAATCATCCTTCTACCCAAACAGCTACCCAAGCTATGATTGAGAAATTAGCAAGGCAATTTGATCGTGATGGGACGATTACTGGTTATACATTTAGCAGCATCGTCAGTGAAATGGGCTCATTAAGTGAACCTGTTCGAAATGCCTGTGCACTTACCTTCACCAAGATTCAAGACATTTATTCAAGCAAGTTAGAATCAGATGGTTTTTCAACAGAAACAGCTGAGTCTATTTCTCTCATGTTAACCGCATCAATTGAAGGTGGAATTATGCTTTGTTTAACGAAAAAAACAAGTGAACCACTTACTATAATTTCTAAAAGTTTACCTAATTTGTTGAAGGTTTTCTAAAAACCTGTAAACAAATTTTTCTTTTTTACTAGCTGGATTTGTTGGACTATTAGTCAATCCACATTATATAGGTTCAATTTGTAATGTAACTGCTTTTAGAACGCTAGATCAAGTAGCGATAACATTTGAAATACATTTTTGGAAGGAAGAAAAAAGAATATGGAACAAGAAGCAAGATTACCAAGAAACGGCAAGGAAGGCGCAATATACGGAGGAATCATTTGTTTCCTTACTGCAACCTTTATGTCAACATTGAGTATCGTACTAGCCGTTGGAGAATTTAATGGCGAAGCTGCATTAATGATTATTAAAATATTGCCGATTATGTGGATTATTGCCATGATTATTGAACCACTTCTTGTCGGTCGCATTGCAGAAAAAATGGTAGCAAAATTTACAGCACCAACTGATAGCTTTAACGCAAAGATTTTATTCCGTATCGTCTTCACTGTATTCGGAATGTCATTTTTCATGACTCTTATTGGCGGGATCATAGGAAACGGTGGATTTAGCTCACATACCATCAGTGACTGGTTGGCGACTTGGCCTAGAAACTTCTTAATCGTTCTTCTAGCTGAGACCTTAATCATTCAGCCAATCGCACGTTTTGCAATGGTCAAAATGCATGCTAGTCAAGCTAAAAAAGAAGAATTTGCAGCTGCAGCAAGTAAATAATAACTAAGCAAGAGCATAGGGATTTCCCTATGCTCTTCATTTTTTTATAGTTGTTGTATCATCTCTACCCTGTTTCCAAATGGATCTCTAAATTCAAACCGTTCAAAACCTGGTATCGGTACTCCCTCAATGATCTGAATTTCATTTCGTTCTAACAGCTTTCTCCAATACGATAGCTCCTCAACTTGATAAGCTAAATGAGCTTTTGTTTGGAAACGGTCAAAGCCTTCTTCTGTTCCGATATGTACTTCTCTATCTCCAACTTTTAACCAAAATCCACCTCGCCCCTTTAGTGACTCTGGCTTTTCTTTCTCAGGTAAACCAAGAATGTCGCAATAAAAGGTTTTCCCCTCATCTTCAGCACCTTTTGGAATGGTTACTTGCGCGTGATGTAATCCAATAATCATGATTTAATCCCCCCTCTTTGTTCATCTTATAACTTCATTTTTAATAAGTATAATATTGGTTAATTATACAATTTGATAAGAATTAATTATGACCCTAGAGACCTCTAAAAAAAAGAGACAGCATTCGCCATCTCAATTTTAAAAACATTATCTTACTCAGGTGTTCGGATCACTAAAACATCACATTTAGCTGAACGGACGATTGCCTCGGATACAGAACCGATCAAGAATCGTTCAACAGCATTTAAACCTGTCGCTCCACAGATAATTAAATCTGCCTCTGCACTATTGGAAAGCTCTTTCGTAATGATGTTTTTTGGGGAACCATATTCGAGAATGACCCTTACCTGTTCAAGCCCCTCTGCCTCAGCTTGTGCCTTATAATCATTTAAAAATGCCTCTGATCTCTGTTGTGCATGTTCAACCATGGATGGGTCGTAAGCGGAAAAAGATCCAGTATCAATCACGTTCATTAGATTTAATTGTGATCCTTTATTTCGTTTAGCTACATCGATTGATTTACGAAATGCATATTCCGCTTCTTTTGAGCCGTCTACTGCTACTACAATACTTTTATAATGATTTGCCATTTAGTATATCCCCCTCTTTACCTTACGATTTTAGTTTTACATCATGTGGCTTTTTCATAAATAAAGATAAGATAAAGTTTATAATTGCTAATCCTAATCCAAGTTTAAACACGAATGATGATCCTGATGCTGTTGCTTCAGGCAGATGATCAGCAACATTCGCTAAGTAACTGTTTTGTTTCGAAGCTAGTAGAGAAACCATTACAGCAATACCAATTGCGCCTGCAACTTGTTGAATTGTTTGTGTAATTGCGATTCCATCTGGGTAATACTGTTTTGGCAGAGAGTTCAGCGTGTTCGTTTGTGTAGCGGCAAGCACTGCCCCTATACCTAACATCATAACTAGATGAGTAACCACCACCATCCATACAGCTGTTTCTGTACCAAATGTGGAATAAATCCCATAACTTATGACGACTAAAATAGTTCCAGGCGTAATGACGGCTTTGGGACCATATTTGTCGAATAATTTCCCAATGACCGGTGCTAATATGCAATTAAGTAAGCTGCCTGGCAGGAGAACGAGACCTGTTGTAAAGGCCATAATCACTAAAGCCACTTGCATATACATAGGTAAAATCACCAGCATTGACAACATATTAAAGAACGTAATAAAACTCATACATACGCCAATAATGAACAATGGGTATTTAAAGGGTCGTAAATTCAGCATTGGTGTTTCCATTTTTACTTGACGAAGACAGAATAAAATAATGGCAAGAATACCGATTATGATTGCTCCAAGAACTGTTGTACTTGTCCAGCCGACTTCACCGGATACACTGAATCCGTAAACAATTCCACCAAACCCGACCGTTGAAAGGATAACCGACAATAGATCAATGGAAACTTTACGTATTTCATTCACATTCGGCAGATAGATCATTCCCGCAATCATAGAAAATAATAAGAAAGGTACTTGAACCCAGAAAATCCAATTCCACGATAATGTATCTAAAATAAGGCCTGCAATAGTGGGTCCAAGTGCTGGTCCAGCAAGCATAACTAGCCCCATAATCCCCATAGCCGCACCACGTTTATTAGGCGGGAAGATGGTGAAAATAACATTTTGAGTCAGCGGCAAGTTAATCGCTAATCCTGCTGCTTGTAAAATACGTCCGGCTAACAGCACACCAAAAGAAGGTGCAGCTGCAGCTAGTATAGTCCCGAAAAGGGTCAGTATAATCGACGACAAAAACATTTGACGAGTAGTAAATTTCTGCATCAAGATTCCCGTTACCGGAATTAGAATCGCTAACGTTAAAAAGTACCCCGTAGCTAACCACTGAATGGTGGTTGTACCTACACTGAATATTTGACTTAAGTCTCCTAACGCAATATTTATAGCTGTTTCACTAAAAAGTCCAACAAAGCCAGCTACTAAAAGGGCCATCATAATTGGACCAGTTTTGATCTGTTTAGTCATTACATTAAAACTCCTTCACCTATTTTGATACACTCTGCGAATTTTTTTTGGTAAACAAAGCATCCGTTCACCAGCTGTCATTTTTTAAAATTCATTGCTTACTAGTTCTTACTTTCTTCTTTTAAAACAGTGGTCGCGATGCTTATTAGCACATTCATTCCCGTAGTACACCTCCACCATACCAACCGGTCTGTTTTTTACTATATCAAAAATTTTTTCTATAAATCAAGGATTATTTTAAAAGTATTTTTGTCTGCACATTGGTTTAATAATCTTCAAGATAAAAAAGAGTCTTCCTACATATTTTGTAGCAATGCTCTATTCTTTCAAATAGAATATATAGAATTGATACAGTATTTTTAGAAGTGAATTATTTAGACTACTCCATTAACTGGTATAAAGAAGTATTAGGATTAACTTTGAGATGGAATCGTAATGGGTACGCAGCATTCACTGCAGGAGAAACCTCCTAAACACTGGTAAAATTTACAGATGTTACACCCTCCAAACACTACCCTTTTAACATCTGTACAACTAACATAGATGAGATACACAAATCCTTGTAGAACACAAAGTGGATACAGAAGAAATCGCTGATTACGATGATATGAGCACCTTCGATTTTAAAGATCAGAATGGCCATACTCCAAATCCTTGAGCAGGAAAAATCAGGATTTTACGTTTATTCGCATGGGAATTTATCTTGTTGTCATAACACATGCGATAATGCCACGTAAAAACTCTGGAAGGCAGATCATTTAACGCATTACCCTTCATAAGAAGAACACCCGCCTCTCTAACCCCACCTTTTCCAAA
The DNA here is from genome assembly GCF_038002765.1 of Peribacillus sp. FSL H8-0477. Classification (NCBI taxonomy): domain Bacteria; kingdom Bacillati; phylum Bacillota; class Bacilli; order Caryophanales; family Bacillaceae; genus Peribacillus; species Peribacillus sp. FSL H8-0477. The sequence goes on from NZ_JBBODE010000001.1 coordinate 230,805, forward strand.
AAACAAGTCATTCTTTTTAGCAAATGAATGAGTTCCAGTTCTGTCTTCATCTAAAAAAAAGAGAAAACTGGTGAAAGCTGTTGCGCTTTTACATGCTTTCACGTACTATTATTAAGTTATAATAATATAATTTCAACATGCTATGGAGATGAAAATAGATGTCAACAACAGCGATTGTTTTAACCATTATAGCTAGTATCATTAAACTACTAGTTTCCTGTCTTCCAACTGATGCAGTCAATTGGATTTTGAAGAAATTTGACCTTCATTTTGAAATTAATCATGCGGATACCAGCTTAACAATGGATGGGAAATCCTTGGAAGGTGAAGAAAAACTTCAAGTGATCAATCATTTTAACGAAGCGAAATTTCTAAAGAAAAAACATATATTTCCTGGAAATGAGCACTTATTTTTGCATCCAGAAGGTAGTGAAACTTCATTCGTCTTTGACACAAAACAAGGAAAAAAAGCGATTCGGTTACATGTCTTCATTTACAATGACCGCATCGATGTTGTTAAACAGTACAAAAAGAAATTAGCTGCATATAGCTTGTTTTCCGATAGCCTCCAAAAACGCTCCAGTATCGATTTAGAAACGATTATATAAGGTCACCACTCCCGCTCTTCTTCATGTGAAGAGCGGGAGTTTTCGTTTTGACCTCATACAGGTAAAAGTAGTATTAATATGCTCCGCTAGTTGAATATGTTAAAATATTCCTAAAAGGGAGGTGCGCCGAGGTCGGTTTTTGTGTCGGCTCGGCAATGATATGCTCATTAGTGATGGATTAGACATGCTGGAATTAGAAATGAAGCTTGGTGGACGCTCCATGATGATCCACCCAGTAATTATCAATGATAAGAACGATTGGACATTAATTGATACGGGCATGCCTGGCTTAGCAACAGACATTCTTTCCTATGTTGAAAAAGCCGGAATTTCTAAGAAACCGCTTCGGGCAATTATACTGACACATCAGGACATTGATCATATTGGCGGGTTTCCAGGATTCTTAGATGATTCAGGAGAAGCCCCATTCGAGGTCTATGCTCACGCGGACGATCGGGATACCATTGATGGGAAGGCTGACCTTTTAAAGTTTCCGTCTGAGAATTTAGCTGCCGAATTAGCCTCAGTATCAGATGACGTACGAAAGAAATACGAAAATACTTTTCTACGACCTTCCAACCCTAACGTCAAACAACTATTGACGGATGGAATGACCCTTCCAATGGGGGGCGGGCTGACGGTTATTCATACACCAGGTCACACACCAGGACATGTTAGTCTCTATCATCATGCTAGCAAGACACTAATAGCAAGTGATGCGTTAGTCATCCATAATGGCGAACTGCAGCCCTCTTCACCATATTCTACGGTAAACATGGATCAGGCTCTTCAATCACTTGAGAAGTTTACACCATTTGATATCGAGACGGTTGTGTGCTATCACGGCGGGCTGATGCGAGGCAATATAAATGAAAAAATCGCCGCATTAATCGCTAGTCAGTCACCAATTTCTTAACATTTTAAATTGCTCTATACGATCAAGGCAGGGTTAGGAATGAAGCCCTAACCCTGCCTTTTAAATTTTAAGGGTGTAACTATTAAAGACAGGCGGTTCACATATGCGGAAACGGACTAGTATTTTCATTATGGGTATGCTCTTATTTATCTTTATTATTTCCGCCCCACTCTTAGCTCCTATCGTGCATGATGATCATTCTCCAAAAAGTGCTGTCAGAAACTATATCCAACAAGCTGGTCATCCTTATCAAAGTTTTTTCGCAGTAATAAAAAAAACAGATTTTAAGGATCCCGAATACGGAGTACTATATGATGTTTTTTGGAATGATTGGGATAATGAAACAGGCAGTACGGCACAATTATGCTATGCAAAGGAGAGCGGCAAGGACCTATTTACGATATCTTGCGGGACTGGTCCTTAATTGGGAGTGGCTATTTTTTAAAATTGGGGGTCATATCCAGATGTTTGATACATTTAACTTTGACTGCATTTATCGGGACCGAAATGACCTAAGCTCTCTAGTGATTATGATGTGTGGTGTGGCTGGATCTGGGAAAACGACCTTCTCCCAACAATTAGAAAAAAAAGGATTTGTACGCCTTTCTATTGATGAAGAAATATGCGCTACTAATGGTCGTTATGGAGTCGACTTTCCTATTGAAAAAATAGAAGAATACAAGAAAGTTGCAGAAAGAAAATTGCGCAGTTATTTAATACAGCTCATTCACAATAAACAACACGTGGTAATTGACTACAGTTTTTGGGACCGTGAAAGAAGGGACGACTATAAACAACTTATTGAAGAGTCAGGCGGTAACTGGAAACTGATCTATTTAGATGTACATCCTGATGATTTGCGTGAACGGCTTAAGATACGAAACAAACGGGATGATGCCAATGCATTCCCTATTACAGAAGAAATTTTAACTACCTACCTGACTGGATTTCAAAGACCTAAAGGTGAGGGAGAAATAGTAATAAAAAATTAGACCTAGGAGACTAAAACAAGCGAAAAAGGCTGGATCTATTTTGCTAGAACCAACCCTCAAGTTACCAATCACTCTTCTTATTCTTCGACCAGTGACTTGGGTGAGAAACCAAGTTTGGCAGTTTCGTAGCGGCGTCACCCCTTGCTGCATTCACCTGGACTTGAGTAAGAAAGATGCTTCCAGTTAGATCAGCTCCTCTGATATCAGCGTCACGGAAATCGGCTCCAATAAAATCTGCCTTTCTCAAGTCTGTATCCCGAAGGTCAGCAGCAATTAAGTAAGCTCCCCTGAAATCGGCTGTTCTAAGGTCAGCTCCCCTTAGTTTGGCACCCATTAAATCAACTCCTCGATGATTCAGCCGCTTTTTTCTCTTTTTCGAAACTTGCGCAGTTCGCACAAAATCACTGGTCTATAATAGCAGCGGGTTCACCCTTGCCCGGTGTGCTGGTATGTCTAAGGCTAAAAGAAAATCAGCACTTTGATTCGTCAATTGTTCCGTCTCAATAAACAGTTTGTGAAGATCACTGTGAATTAGGCGTGACTCCCTAAATGTCAGCGCTTCCTTTAGATACCAAAGCATTTCATGAAGCTGATGCATAATAGGTAATACGTCAAACATCTTAGTGGCGGTTTCTTTTGCTTCGTTCCAGTGAACTCCTCCAAATGTGCCTTGGGAAACCTTTTGACCTGCACCAAAAAATTCGAAGACTGTACAACCTTTGAAACCGCCTTTACGAAGGCTTTTATGAATAGCGCAACGAAAATTAGATTACAGCTTGGGACATGGCCTTCCCTTTTCTTTATCGATAGGGAAATCTGCCGAGGCAGCAAAGGGCAATGCCACACAACATAATCCAAAACAGTTCTCACAGTCAGCACGCAGTTCGTTTATCCTGCTATCCAAGATCACCATTACTCCCAGTAACAAACCTGTAATTTATTATTATCTATATCGTAGACATCAAAAAAAGTGTTTCGACCTTCTTTTTTTAGTTGACTAACCTTAATGGATTGTTCCATTAATTTTGTACGTGTTTGTTCAATGTCTTTCGTAAAAAAGATCGGATACGCATGATTTCCAGGCAACGTTCCTTCGTCTCCCTCTTCAATGGTTAGGGCTGTCCCGCTGTCACCAATACTTAACACGCGATAGCCATCACCTTTATCAGACTCTTTAAATCCTAGAATTTCTTGGTACCAAAGACTTGAAGCTGCCACATCATGCACTTTTAAACAAACCGTATCCATTCTTTCTATCATAATCAAACACTCCCATTTCAGTTATGTATTTCATTCGTTTTAGAAGTTGCCTAGGTAAGCACGTACCAGACTCTTCACCCTCAGCTTTCATATGGGCAAGCTTTTCAGCAGATTGATATTTTCCCACCCAGACAAATACTTTCTTATAACTACAATCTACTTTGTAATCGCATACAAAACACTGATCAGCAACTGTCCTTAATCACTTCTTTCCGACAACCTCGCTTAATCTATGGTTGTATACGAGCCTTTTCAATTCCCTTTTCACCTTCTTATACCTTGCCGCCATCGAACCTATTTGGCAGATACTTCTCCTGACGGATCAACTGCTCTTTTTTCTATGCTCGATCACGAGTACATCCTTTCTTGTGCAAAACGGATGAAGCTTGCCATACCTATAACCAGTAAGAAAGGAAGCATAAACATGAATAAAAGAAAAAAGAAGGTTCCGTCCATCTAAACAATCACCTCTTTTTAGGGTATTATAACATTTTTATACATATTCATCATAGTAACTTTTGAACGAAGACTAGCTCTTATTGTCTATTCATTCCATCTTCCCATCATAACTGTGTTATAGTAGTCCCCGTCAGAGAGGAGTTTATCTTTCTTTAATACACCTTCGATTTCAAAACCGTGCTTTTTATAAAGGGTAATCGCTCTTTCATTACTTTCTAACACATTCAGGGTTATTTTTTTTATACCGTTGGCGTCTGCCCATGATATAGATTCAGTTAACAGATTTTTTCCAATGCCATAACTCCAAAATTCTTTTACTACACAAACGCCAAATTCTATTTTATGTGAGAATCTTTTCAAAACACTTCCTTCACATCTAGAAAACCCGACAATCTGATTATGTATGACCGCAACTAAGAATAAGTTTCTAAAACTCTCACTGTCGTTCTTTATGATTTCTTTAAATCCCAATATACCAATAAATGCTTCGCCTTTTTCTCTATCCAAATTTTCAGTTTCTCCATCAATTTTTACTCGTAACTCGGACAAACTCTCCGCATCTGATTCCTGGGCAGATCTAATGGTATACTTGCCATGAACTCTATTTTGAAGAATCACGATATTCTCCTTTATTGATAAAATTTCTCTACATACTTTCCTTTTTCAAAAATCGTCATCGCGTCTAATTTTGTCCATTCCTCAATACTTGTATCCGGGTATTCTTCTAAATATGATTTAACTATTTTGTACCCCTCGCTGTAGCCGTATCGATATGGAATTTCATCATTTCCGTTGAGAATATCGAGTGTTCGATCAAGATCTTTTTTAAATAAATCTCCTTCAATAGTTCCCCAAAGTGCCTTGTTATATGACCAATCTACTGAGACAGTACCCATTACTATTTCTTCAAACAATGTAGCTTTTCCCTCAAAGACGAGGTTATCTAACACGGTACCGCTAAATGAACTCGAAAACTTCTCTGTCCACACACTATGATGATATTCATGAGCAATAATCGTTTGGATCCCTTGATCAGAGTCAAACAAATGGGTATAAATTAGATTCTTACCCGATCCAACATTAAATCCATCCGGATCTTCTTTATTTATTGTAGGAAGAATACAAACGGTCGTTTTTTTATCACCCTGTAAATACTCTGAAGATTTAGTTAAGGATTGTTTAATATTCTTAAACATTCTAGTAGAATCATAGGCATCAACATTCGATTTTAACAGCATTAAATCATCAGGAGGATGCGTCAGAAAATCTTCAACCATATGTATGTTTTCACCATCTTTAAAACAAGAATCATAGATTGGCTGGATGATTTCTTTATCATATAATTCTTTTGCATCTTCCGTCGTATCAACTTGCTCAAGGTAATTGATAAAAAGATCGTTCGTTTCCAAGATCTCGAACTCCGAATCGTTAGCTTTAAATTCGATTCCATTTACCTTACTTTCTTCTTTATTCGTACATGCTCCTGTCAACAACACTACTAATAATCCAAAACTGTACCACGTCATCCGCTTCAACAACTGCCCACCCCTTAATAATATCTAAACGTTATTTTTTCCATTATATAGGACGTTTAGAAATAAGGAAACTTCTAATTAAATGAAGGACTTTTAGACAAAGAGTCTAATTACTTAGTCTGAGAGGTGTGAGAGGAATGAAACTAATTTCGGTAAAAGAAAACCCCGAATATATGAATCAAGCAATTAGCTTTTTCCAAAATAAATGGGCCAGTGAGCAAAGTATGATGGTCTATGAAGACTGTATAATTCATTGTATTTCCAGTCCTAATCCCTTGCCGCAATGGTATTTATTAATGGATGAAACGACAGTCATAGGTTGTGCTGGTCTTATTACCAATGATTTCATCAGCCGTATGGATCTATATCCATGGGTATGTGCGATTTACATTGAAGAAGAATACAGAGGAAATGCGTATAGTTCTATTTTAATAGATAAAGCCAAAACGGACGCAAAAAAAGGCGGTTTCAGCCATTTATACCTCTGTACCGATCATATCGGTTTATATGAAAAATACGGATTTGACTATATTGGTACAGGGTATCATCCATGGGGCGATCAGTCTCGTGTGTATCAACTTACAGTATGAAAGGCAGAAGGAATTATGCGCTATTCTTTTGTTTAGCACTTACCCTGCATAATGTAGAAGAAGCCCTATGGCTCCCTAAATGGACTCAGAATAGTTCCTAATTTCAGAAGCCTGTCACATCAAGTGAATTTCATTTTGCAGTGCTGCCTACTTAGTTTCTTTTCTATATGTACGTTTTCCTAAATCCAAATTAACGAAAAGAGTATTTATTGGATTTTTAGGCTCGATGATTTTTAACGCCTTTTTCCCGCATCTTATTGCTGCTATTTCTATGAAAACATACGCTCCTGGTCTTGGAACAGCTCTCTTCTTAAACATCCCGATTAATATCGTCATTCTTTACAGATTATATAAGGTAAAATCGATTACTCGAATAGAAATTTTACTATCTACTCTAGTTGTCTTCATTCTTATACTAGCACTCATTCCTTTTTTATTTTTCATAGGAGGAGCCTTGCCGCATGTAGTGTAGCAGGCTATTTTCCTCTCTCAAAAGGAAAGAACCATCAAATCTTCATCAAAATAGTGCCCCTGATCCTTTAAGGCATTACGTTCAGTCCCATAGATTTCAAATCCCAAAGACTTATATAGTTTCTTTGCGTTGTCATTATCGGATACAACAGTTAAGTTAATTTGTTCCAGTCCATCACAATTCTTCGCCTTGCTTATCAGTTCCTTCATTAATGCTTTTCCTAAACCATGTCCTCGACTGTGGGGCGCTATGTACATGCCAAAAACATTCCCTTTATGTCTGTTTTTAAGATCGTTTTCCCGTATAAATGCAACCATTCCAACTAATGAACCATTATGATCAAACGCACCAACAATGTATTTGTCCTTAGTCGGCTTTATGCGCTCCATTACCATTTCTACTGAAAATTCCGCCTCTCTCTCATAGGTTGAACCAAAAGCTTCTGGGTTCATTTTCAATGCATTCAATCGCAATTCCTGGTAGATATGAGCATCAGAATCTTTTAAAATACGAATATTCATTAAACATATCCTCCGTTAGTTCACATTCTTTAATTGACATCCGATTACTTTCCATCAGCCTATGAGTGATTACCTTTAACCCATTTATAGAAGATAAAGTTTACTTTATAAGTATTTTTTTCTACTTGCTCATCGCGTGTTCCCTCCATCTTCTCAAATCCGTTCTTTTCCAAAACCTTTTGAGAAGCGATATTATTGGTAGTCGTTTTCGCTTTAATGACTTCAATGTTTGTATCAGTGAGAGATTCTAAAAGCACTGCTAAAGCTTTACTAGCAATGCCTTTTTTGGTATGTTCTTGTCCAATTCTATAACCAAGATGACAACCTTTTCGATATTCATCAAAATCTACTAAATTAATTCTTCCTAAAATTTGTTTATTATCTTTAATCAAATAAAATTGTGATAACCCTTGAAACTGTTCATCAAGTAAAGCTGTTAGGTTCTTGTTGAAAACATCTGGATTGTAATACTCATTGCCACGAGAGGGGACCATATCTTCAAAGAAATTTCTGTTTTTTAGTTCAAATTCAAGCAAATCTTCAGCATCTCTTTTTTGCAATCCATCAATTAATATAGTCATTAGTTAACCACCATTCTTTATTGAAAAATGAGGAAGGTGAGGAAAAAGATGAAAAGGTTCAGAACACTTCTGAATTTTTCTGTTTTCAATATAGTTACTGCTGTCTATAAACTTATAGACAGCAGTATTTTCACAATTATGCTTGGCTAACTTTAACTTTCGCGACATTTGGGATTGTTCCGCCATCTACACGTAAATCAATTCCTGTAATGTACGATGCTGCATCACTTAATAAAAATTCAACAGCTGTTGCGATTTCCGATGGCTCACCTTCACGTTTTAATGGTGTAATAGCAAGTAATTGCGCCATTTCTTTTTGCTGATCAGCTTCTTGACGTCCCATCGGTGTGTTAATGGTTCCCGGTGATAATGAGTTGATACGAGCTCCTTTTTGTCCCCAATGCCAAGCCTGATCTTCTGCGATTAATTGAACACCTAATTTAGACATTGAGTAGGCAGCCCCTGGGTTCCCTTGTGCAAATTGCTCCATCGCGTCAACAGCATTTTCTGCTAATGGTTTTTTTAATACTTCGATATATGGCCCTTGACGAGGTACCATATAACCGCTCATTGAAGAAACAATGACTACTGAAGTACCTTGTTCAGCTTGTTCGTAAAATGCATCTAATACAATCCCTGTGCCAACTAGGTTAACCTCAGTAATACGGCGAGAGCCCGCCATCGTTGGAGAAAGTCCAGCAGTGTGTATTAACCCTTTTAATCTACCTAATTCCGCAGCCTTTGCAGCTAAAGCGGCAACATTCTCTTTTGAAGTAATATCAACTGTCTGGTAATGTACATCCGTAATCCCTTTACCAGCTAATTCCTCTTTAGTTTGTGCTAAGCGTTCCTCTGAAATATCAGCAAGTAAAACGGTACCGTATTTCCCTACTAATTCCGCTGTTGCTTTTCCCATACCACCTGAACCACCGGTAATAACATACACATTATTCGACATAAAAATTCCTCCCAAATTGTGAAAAATCACTACAATCTCTATCATTCTTTTTTACTCTCTAATCGTATCACAGATTATCGCATTAAGAGCAAATTATTCCATTTATATCATTCATTCAATTGATATTTTTCATCCTGCTTGTTATACTGACAGCTACTAAATGAACAGAATCTTGGTGAAGTTATGAAACGAAGTATTATCTATGCCCAACTGCTCTTTCTCGTCCTGTTACCTGTATGGTTAAAATTAATCAACTACCTGCATCCGCTTGTGATCGTTGTCGTCTGGTTTATCCTCACTCTTTTTGTCGTAGGTGTGACCTGCTGGTGGAGGCAAGTAAAAGTCATCCTACCCGTCCAAGTTTTACATATCACGGCCATTCTTTATACATGCTGTCTGCTGGTTCTATTATTTTTCAGACCGAAAAATCAAAACTACCACACTATAAATCTTGTTCCATTCGATACGATTCTTTTTTATCTTTCCGGAAACGTTGATGTTCTGATCGCCTTTTATAACCTAGCAGCCAATATCTGCTTATTCATCCCCTTTGGTCTCTACTACGGCTATTGGAAACAAGCACCCACGATCAAACAGGTCCTTCTCATCTCGACCTGCACGATTACTCTTATTGAACTAATGCAATTTATTACCAAAAGAGGCAGCTTGGACATTGATGATTTACTCCTCAATGTACTCGGTGTATGGTGCGGCTTCTTACTTACCCGCAGATGAAGAAAATCTTGGTAATCAAAAAACAGGCTCCCATTATTTAATGGGAACCTGCTTTTTTTAGCTAAGGGCCGAATGATCATCAGTTTGGGCCGAATAAATGTCAATATGGGACGAATCATTTTGGTTTTGGGCGGAACGTATGTCAGTTTAGGCCGAATCATCCCATTTGAGAGCTCTAATTTCAGATCCGCTAAGTGCTAACTATATAAATGAAAGCAAAATCAAAAAAAGATGCCCTTTTGTACTGAACCCCAATAGTTAGACTTTACTCGGAGTGAGAATTCACTTCGAGTTTTTTCGGTTAGTTAATTACGATTATCCTGCTTTCTTCAAGCGATATTCAACCGGGCTACATCCGTTGAGTTTCGACTTAATTCGCTTATAATTGTAGTAATGTATATATTCATCTATCGCCCGTTTAAGCTCTTCAAAGCTGCGATAGGTCTTGCCGTAATACATTTCTTGTTTCATCAAGTCGAAGAAATTTTCCATGGGTGAATTGTCCAAACAGTTTCCTTTTCGAGACATACTTTGGAAGATTTTCATTTCCTCTAAACGATTGCGATACTGAGCCATTTGATAAGCCCACCCTTGATCCGAATGAATGGTACGACGAAATGGACAATCACTTGTCACGTTAATCGCCTCATTCAAGGCATCATTCACCGCCTTAGCATTAGGGCGCTCTGAAAAGCGATACGACAGTATTTCTCCATTAAACATATCTAAAAACGGATCAAGATAGGCTTTCTTAATCACCAGTGTACCGCGTGTATCCTCGACGTAATACTTGAACTCAGAAGTGTCCGTTGTGATTTTTTGATGGGGCACGCTCGTATAAAAACGACGATGAAGCGGTTCTTCGCAACCCTGCCAATTGTTCCACGATACGTACTGTATTTACGTGATTTTTGACGAAATTTAACGCACGTAATTTCTAGTTTATTCATGATGCGTAAAATTTTCTTATGGTTTACGGTAAATCCACGTTTACGTAATTCCATATCAATCCTACGGTATCCATAATTTCCGTCATTTTCATCAAAAATCTCTTTGATGATCCGTTCAATCTTCTCGTCTGGATTATTACGTTTAAAATGTTTCTGCCAGTACATGTAAGTAGATTTAGGAAATTTGGTTGCTTCAAGAAGAAGTGTCAGTTTAAATGTTCCTCGGAGTTCGTGGATGATTCGTGCATCTCGTTCTTGAGTCGATCCGGTATATTCATCCTTAAACCTCGGAGCTTTTTTATAAAGGCAAGTTCCGCCCTTAATAATTCATTTTCATGCGCTAATTTCTGTTCTCGTGTAAGATTTTTTTCGATTTTCTTTTTAGGTTTAGGTGACATGGGTGAGCGTACTTTCGGTTTGGATAACCCATTAACTCCTTCTTCTGAAAGTACCTTTCTCCATGAGCTAATCAGAGAAGGATCGCCTAGACCGTACTTAGAAGCCACTATCGTTAATGAGTCTCCACTAGTTAAGTAATAGTGTATGACATCTAGTTTAAATTGAATAGTGTAAGGTGTGTGTCCATTTTTCCTCGTAAGTGCCTGTTCACCTAACTCCTTATACATTTTCACCATTTTTCAACTTGTGAGTGATTAGGAATATGAAACTTCCTAGCAATGGCATTATAACCACCTTCACCTTTAAGGTAAGCTTCAATCACTTGTTTTTTGAACTGTTTATCATATTTAACCAAAATAAATACACCCCAATAGTTAGATTTTTGGTCTAACTATTGGGGTGCACATCATTTACCTGTCCTTTTTTGGATAGATAATGGGCATCTTTTACTTTTTTCTTTGTTTGGCATCTGCCTTATGTCTATAGGCGATGAATCCAGTTTTTAAGCCGGCGTAATTGCCTATGGCAGCATAGCCATAAAACCAGCCCATAAAAGCCCCTGCAAGTATACTATGTCGATGACTGATAAAAATAGAAATGGCTAAGCCTAGTATGAGTGCAGTAAGAGGTGCATATTTGTTGGGCAGCTTAAAGAACATTTTTATTAATTGTGTTAGAAGCATCACTACCGGTACTGCGATCACAGCATCCCAAAAGTTTGTATGGATGGTGGGGAAATTCATGTTAGGTCACCTCAATGGTAGGGTGCCCAATTATACTAATTTTAAAATCCAGCAGTTAAACTTGCTTGTATTTCAATAAAATCATCTTCATTGAAACTGATTTCCGGTTCAACCCATGAGAAACCATCCCCTTTAAAGCGCGGAACAATATGTGATAGTGTTCCACATCTTTAAAGATCCCGTTATTCTGCATAACCGTTAGTCCATCTGTGTTCAGTATCGATTCGAGTGCTCTTGCAGCTCTTTGTGCAACAGTGATGACCTCAATCAAACTTTCTCGATCTACTTCAGGAAACTCTTGGTAGTGTTTTTTAGGTACAACCAAAAGATGACCTTTATTGATGGGATCGTTGTCTAAAAAGCAACACACTAACTCGTTTTCATAGATCATATAAGCGTCTATTTCTTTAGAAATAATTTGACAAAAGATGCATTTGGACATTTTGGACCTCCATAATATTTTTTTGTAAAAAATAGCATACGGAAGGGTGCGTTACTTAGATATTTGCAAGAAAGGACCTATTGTATCTGCTTAGACTATGGAAATACAAAAAGCCAACAATTGTTGACTGGATAGTACTCTATATATTTAGTTTCATTTTATGTACTATTTTCGATACTAGATTCTTCATTGAGAGTGACTGATTCACTTCACGTTTCTTACCAGAAGAGCTCATCGCAAGTAACTTCTTGACCACTTCTTCATCCTGCATGATTTTTTCAATATCAAATACAATGGGGATAAGTGCTCCTGATGGACCTACCATAGCCTCTCCTCTTTGGTCTACGCCTAACCCAAATGAAATACGCATCATTCGATAAAACTTTTTTTCCATAAGTGCTACATAGTATTTTGGATAATGGCTAGTCGCATGATCATAAAAAACATGCATAAAATCCTCAAAAAAACCTTGGCGATGAAATTCCTTGTTTAAACAAAGTTTATCTATCTCCCAAACTCTCTTCTGATTTATTCTTATATCCTCAAAGGTAGAGAAAGGAAATCTTCCTTCGACTGTACTGTCTGGATTTTGAGGATCATACGGAATGAACTCAATGGTTCCTATCACTTTTTTCTTTTTTTCAGGCAGCAAAAGATTGTATCTAATACCATCCTTTGCATAGGGATCATTTTCCCAGTTATACTTCTCACAAAAATACTCCCATGAATGCTGAAATTGTATCTGCTGCCTAGATGTTTTGACTATTTCATACATTATTATACCTACCTTTTAAATTTCGATTTGAATTTAATGGTTAGTTTTATTATTTAATAATAGTGTACACTTACAACAGCCCATACCCTTATTGTGTCTACTACATAAGGTATATGGGCTTAAAGCATTTAGCTGTCAAATTCGTCTGGAATCGATGGAACTGTTGGTGGTTTTGGTGGTTTTGGTGGTTTAATCCCTTTCATTGTCTTTTTAATTTCAAGGATCTCAATATTTGGTTTTTTCCATTCTCTTTTCAATACTTTTCCTCCTCAACTTTAACTCCATTTTTTCTTAAGACTATATCTTTTGATGAATCCTTGATCTGACTCTTAAATTTCACCTCCCTAAATATCACGTCTTTAAATCATTGAATCACTTCCATTTGTCTTCCTAACAATTTACTAAACGTTTTATTTTTTTCTTGGGATAGTTGGTTGAACCCTCCTTGCTGGATGACTTGTCCATCTTCTAGTACGATGACTTGATCCGCATTGCGAATCGTTGACATTCGATGAGCGATGACAATGATTGTCATTTTTCCTTTTAAACGTTCTAAGGCTAATTGGATGTTTGCTTCACTCTCGGTATCAAGCGCACTAGTAGCTTCATCTAAAACAAGAATCGATGGTTTTCTCAATATCGCTCTGGCCATTACAAGCCGCTGCCGTTCTCCCCCTGAAAGCTTAATGCCGCGGTCTCCGATTAACGAGTCCAAACCATTTGGTAACTTTCCTACAAATTCAGCTGCTGAAGCGAACGTTAAGGCTTCCCACATGTCTTCTTCACTTGCCTCGGGTTTTACGAGCATTAAATTTTCTCGGATACTAGCATTGAAAAGAAATGGATCTTGGGGTACATAGCTGAGCGAACTTCTTAATGAAAGTATGTTTTCTTTCGTTAACGGAATTCCATCTAACAAAACTTGACCTGTTTCTGGTTGATTGAGCCCCATCAATAAATCAATTAACGTACTTTTACCAGCTCCAGAACGCCCAACAAATGCGGTCATTTCATTGGAAGGGATCCATAGATTGATATCCTTTAAGGCATATGTTCTTTCATTTTTGTTATAACGAAAGTGAATATTCCGACATTCTATTCCCTTTTGTAAATCCAGTGATTTAATATTTTCTTGCTCTAGGAATTCCTCAGCTTGTTGACATTCCTCTTGAAGTCTTTTAACGGCTTTAAAAGATGGCAATGTCGTCGCAATTTGCTCTAGTGAGGATTGAATCCCGGCAACTCTCGGCCATAACCTCCCGAATATAACGATGATTAACATCAACTGACCTGCCTGGGCCTGAAACATTTTAATAGCAACAAATATGAAAATAATCATTAATAGCGAAGAAGCTAGTTTATAATATAATTGCGAAGTTGTTTTCAACTTCAAATATTCTACTTGTTCCGACTCCATATTTTTGGTGATCGTACGAAACCATTGCATTCTGGATTCCTCTAAAGAATTACTTTTAATATCTTTTATTCCATTGATTTGATCCGTCGTTCCCGCGTAAAATTGCCTTGCCAATTCATAATTACGATTTCCTAATGCAAGAGATCGTTTAAGGAACTTCCGATTGAGAAATACGATAAAGACACCACTAATTAAAACAAAAATAGTGATATTTGGTGATAACCAGAAAGCGAGAGCAATCTGAATGACCGTGAAAATTAGGGAGGCCATAAATTGTAAAAAGGCATGGATTCCTCCGCTAGTACGTGTTACTTCAGATAATAGTAAATTAATCAGATCAGACTTCCTATTTTTAATAAAAAAATCCCAATTAGCGTGTAGTAAACCACTATATGTATCTGTACGAACTTTTCGTAAGAAGCCATTTTGAATAACTCCATTACGAATGACGATTTGTCTTTCTACTAAGTTATAGCCCATTATGACCAAAAAGTAGATCCCAAGAATAATAGATAACCGAATAGAGGCAGGCAGGCTATCTAGAAAGCCAAATAAGTTGAATATGGCTAAATGATCAACATCCATATTCACGATGCCGCTCATCCCAATCAAACTAATTAATAATAAGGTCCCTACACTCTCTAATAAGCCAATAAAAGTCATGGCAATCATATTTATATACAGAACTTTTCCAGCATACGAATGAATCTGCTTTAAAAAATAGATAATGTCCTCTTTCATAATGTGAACCCCCTAAGATAAGGCCAATTTCCTTGTTTTTCTCCAGACCATTAATAGCGGTCTTAAAGGAAAATATAAAAAATGAAGTTTTTTTGGTAACGGTAATGTCTCTACATCGATTGGGTAGGGATACATCATACTGAGAAGGAAGAAAAACTTTTGATAAGTAGACATTAAGGAGAATAAATGACGTGTATGATAGCTGGTGATTTCTTCTGGAACAGGATCTGTATGTAAATTCACCATTTTTTCTAAATAGAAAATCGCTTCTTGAGCTAAAATATGAGCTTTAGTTCCTCTTAAAAATGGCTTCATCTCTTTTGTAATAGGTGATTCTAGTAACTGTGATGCAAGGACAATTGCCTGCTCCATAACATCCAGGTTATGACTTGATTTACTCAATTGATAAGCCAACTTCCAATCTACTGGCTGCTTCATTAATTGTTGAATATCATCCAGCCAACGTAAACGGGACCAGCCATGACGTGCCCCATGCGTAACAAGAAAGATAAACAGATCCTCTCTTCCTAAGAAGTAAACTGGAAAATTCGTTAGGTTACTCATTCTTTTTCTTTCCCATAATTCTTGGAAGCTCGGTTCCTTTCCTGGTCCTGGATGTAGACGCCAATGAATTTCAAGCTTCACTTGTTTGTGTGGGTGAAAATAGGTAACATGATGGTGCCTCCAACGCCAATCATTCAACACGGTTTCGATATAGTCATCTTTTGCATACCCTTGCTTAACCAATAATTCCTCAGCCTGATCAAGTTGTTCGATGGGCACAAGAAAATCTAAATCACTTGACGTACGTAAAGAAAGATCTCCGTATAAATCGTGGGCGACAACCGGGCCTTTTAAAAACAACGCATCAATTCCTATTTCTGAAAGCATTCGGCTGGTATATTCCGTTTCTGCACTCAGTTGCAGCATTCGAAACGTATTACTTTTATAATGATGATTTAATTGCTGCTTTACGAAAGATGGAACCCATTGATCATCTAACTTCCTAATGATTGAATAAAGTCTTGGGAACAAGCGGTGATGGAGAGAATACTCTAAAAAAAGATCCCAATTTAAATCGATACATAGTGCTTCTTGCTTTTCTTGTGAAAATGGAGCCTCTTTCGTCAACTCCAGAATCAAAAGTACTTCATTAGGAACACCTGTTAAATCAAGGATTTTATCCATAATTTTCTCCTTCTTGGCTAGTCTCTTTCTTCCTTTTCGCAAATTTGGCAACTACCGTGAACCTTTCCATACCATCCGAACCTGAAATATAGAAGGAACCACTCCGAAGCCAAGCATGGGCAATCAATCCCATTTGATCTTTGGCTGTCCCTAAATAGAGTGTACTCTCAATCCCTCTTTTTTCTAGCATTTTCATTCCAGCTATCGCTTTAACCAGGCATTCACTTTCCCAAAATGTAAACAGGCTCATCATATGAATGGCATTTGAAACGTTTCGTAAAATGACTCTATTTTGAGTATTTTCAAGATAAGTTGTTTCTGCCATTTGTTCACCTAAGGAAGGCGCGATCTTGGCGAAGACTTTGCTTTTCCGGTACCGAGCCCAAGCTAAGGTTACAAAGGCTTCCACCATCAACCTTTTCATGCTCACATCCAGTTTATAAAAGGTTCTTATTTTATGGAATATAGTCATTGTTCCCTCCTAGACTAGCTAATGAAAATTAGCCCTTCTTCCTTAAGCTTTTCTAGAAAAGAAAGCACCTGGTCTTCACATTCTGTTTGACTCACTTCATAGATTGATTGAAGTGAATGGACAATCTGCTCAATAGTAACTGGTTCTTTAATCAAGTCCCAAATGTCTCCGCCAACTTGTCCTAAGTTATAATATTTCCCACTTTGTATACTTAACATGACCTTTTCTCCATCCATGTCACTAACGATATATCCTTCTGCTTGACTGATTAATTGATTAGTAGAGATAGTTTGTGTCATCGTACCTTTTCCTCCTTGCTAATGGTAGATAGAATTAACTCTGTTAAATCGTGAGCTGTAAATCGAGAAACAGGACGCTGTAATTGGTAAAAACTAAGTTGATTAACCATTTTTGCAGAAGTGGAAAAATGCCAATCCATTAATCCCAAACCTGCAAGAAAAAAATTACGATACGTATGTGTATAGAGCGTATGAAACCTTGTCATATTTGTAATCGGAGTAATCCTTATCTCTTCTTCATCAGTTTTAACCAATTCAACGATTCCGGCAAGTGGCAGCTCCTGATTAGCAAACTGAGTGGAAACGGGAACAGCAAATTTGGTTTCCCTTTCGACAATCGGTTTATACTGATCAGATTCCATTCCAAACTGGTTTAGACTTTCCATCCATAATTTTTGCTGAGGATAGGCTGGTATTACCATGGGAATATTCTCATCAGACATTCTCACTGGAATTACATCATCACTCAACAGCTGATAGCCCTTGTTCAGAAAAGCAGAAGCTAACGTCGATTTCCCAGCACCCGAATCTCCGACAAATGCATAAGCCTTTCCATTTATGGCGATTGCGCTTCCATGTAACGGGAGGATTTTTCTTTGCATTAGTATGGCTCCCATACAAGTACCTAGAATGTAAAGGCGATGATAGTCTTCTGAAGAATCGTTTAGTGGAGTAAAAAATATTTCATTTCCATTTTGAATTAGAAAGATAGCTTTATCTGGAACTAGGAACATAACGAAATTTTCTTTAATAATAAAATGTCTATTGATAGAATACTCAAACCACAAAGTTGAAAGATCTGCTCTTTTTATTGTAATATTACCAAGTTGATTTTCTAGTTTACAGTTAGGCAATCCCGACAGTAAGATTTCACTTATCATCGATAAGCCAAAAGCTTTATAGGCAAATGTCTGTGTAGTATTTATCATCCATATATCCTCCATATCAAACCCTATTAATTCGATTGATAAAACGTTCTTTATAAAGAACTTCATATTAAAAATTTACCATTGTTTTGTAAATATTTCAATTGTTTTCTGATAACATTCCATTTTATTATCACTAGTTGACATCCCATAATTGCTAGAGAATAAAGCTCGGACTTTCACCATAGACATTACACCTAGTGACTGCCAAAAAAACCCTCATACATTTCTAATGTATAAGGGTAAAACATAATAATAAATGTACTATAAATTACGACCCAAGAGGTCCATGGTGAGGTCCAGTTTGTCCTTGGTGTCCAAGATCTGAATTATAACCTTCATCAAAAGCACCACCCAGCGTACTTGCCATCGTTTGACCAACACTAAGCACTTCTAATATAGGCTTTTCCCACACTTTTTTATTTTGCAACATTATTCACCTCCTCTCAATTAAATTGTTTTAAGAATCTTGATATAATTAAGCTATACATTAAAATTTGATAATCAATATCAAATGAAAGTTCAGGTTTTGGCCCCTGTTGTTTTATCTTCAAAAACGTTTTTTTCAGAACGTCCATATTGAATAACTCGTTTATTATTGGATTAGTACAAACCGATTCAAGTTCATTCGTAAAGGTATCCCAATGCGGTGTCATACGATAAATACAATCTGCACCTTGGACGCCTCTGATAGATTGATTCAATCTAACCTTATCAGGTAAATAATCTGCCATCGATCTTCTAATTAATGATCTATCAAATCCATCTTGAACAAATTGTTTATCAGGTATCGATAAACAGAAACGAATTACATTCAGATCATTGGTTGGATCACGTTTCCATACAGAATAACGGAGGGAGAGCTTTGCTCCTAATGTTCCAGTGGCATTCCAGGTATACGCTTCTTCAAAATGTTGTCTTCTTACTTTATTAATGTTTGGATGGTAAGGTGTACTTACTTGTTGAATTCCATGTTCTTCAAGTTTAGAAAAAACATCTGTTTTTTTCGCCAACTCTTGGTTTATGATGGTAGGATATTTAAATGTTTCAGTTGGAAAAACCCTATTAATTAAAGGAAACGCTATCCTACTAATATAAGGAACCCTACGTAAACGATTTCCACCGACTCTCTTACTATATTGATTTAATTCTCGATAAAGACGAATCCACTTTAATTTTTTTAATAGCACTGCATAATAATTAAAGACTGGACCCCACGAAACGCTTAGATTTCCTCTCCCGCCGTTTAACAACACTCCTACTCCAGAATTACTAGATTCTCTAAAAATACCATTAATCCAATTAGAATTTGCGAAAAATTTGTATGGTATCTCGATATATTCTAGTAATTCGTCAATTTCAGATAGAGGATTAGTTTCTGCAAAATCATAATACTTTTCTTGAATATTACCAACGTAGTCTACGGTTGATTGAATGTATGGTCGTTCGTCTGCGATTGTATTTTTAGATGTCCAATCTTTAAAGCCAGAAGGCGGAATTGAACTAAATGTATGTAAAGCTTTACTTTCTTTTTTTAATGCCTTAGATGCAAAGCTCACAACAGCACCTGAATCTAAACCCCCACTTAAATGCGCCCCTACTTGATGATGAGTTCTTAACCGTGCTGTTACAGCATTTTGAAATATATGGCGAAATGCTTCTTCATATTCTTCATTGGTTTTTAAATCTAATTGTTTCTCATTTGTTAAACTAAAATATCTAGAAAACCTCATAAGGTCTTCTTTTATCGAAAAACAATGACCAGGTGGTACTTGTTCAATATTTTGGTAAGGGGTAATAGAAGTATCTACCGCATCATTCATACCTGGGATTGCCAAAAATTCAGCTATCCATTGATCATTTAACAGTTTATTTACGTACGGAAGTGCCAAAATCGGTGCAATAGTCGTACAAAATGCAAACTTATTATTCTGTCTATGAAAATACAAAGTGCGACTACCCGAAAAATCTCTTGCTCCAAATAATTTGTGTTGTCTTTGATCCCAAATGATAAAAGCAAAATCACCGATTAAATATTTAGGGCATTCTTGACCCCATTTGCAGTATGCTAACAAGATCAGTTGACTATCCGGTATCATTTTCCTTCTATTTGTTTCAATTTTCAAAAGATTAAATAATTCCTTTCGATTATCGATAATGGCATCGGAAGTGATGACTAACTGTCTCTCATAATCATAATAAGGAAGCTGCTCACCTATAGATTCAGGGGTGATCCATTGTGCATGACAACCAAAGAATAGATTCTCTTTATGCCAAACTTGAATATCATCTGATGGGTATTTCTGTAAAGATCCCATCATACCATTAATATACTCTATGGGTACAGGTTCTTTATTTGATTGATAAATACAGGCAATGGCGCTCATGGCTATCTCTCCGATTCCTCAAAATTTACTGGTATTTGGTCTAATTAAGAAGAACAATTACAGCTTTGAAATAAGTTCTCTATAAAGAACATACTATGATTTGGTATATATTTCAATCCCTTGATTTCTCTTTTAAAAACTATATTACCAGTTACAAAATCCTGCACTAAGTTAGGAACCTAGGCGTCTATTGGTTTCGTGACATTTGAGCTATATTCTTGTCTTCTGGATGTTGTTTTTTGTCGATAAATTTAAGGATCGGTTGGTACATTGCATTGATGAAAACAGAAGAAATAAGGCTAAAAAATAACAGACAAAAAAATTAATAGTGGATATTTTGGAGCGAAAATCAAGTCTGGGAAAAGTGAAATATAAAAAAACAAAACTTATAGATTGACCATATCCACTAGCAAATAAATAAAATAGGAACACATGCGTCCCCAAATAGAGCTAAATAATAAACCAGAGGTACACCGATAATCATGGGAAACGTTTCATATAACCCATTTACATCCTTTCTAGCAAATAAATGAAGAGCTAACATAAATAATATTGCTACCCCTTGCAAAATTATTTTTTTGAAAACTCCATGTTTTCTCTCCATTTTATAAAGTTCACAAAAAATAAGATAATGTTTGAAATTTATATCTGTTAATCTATTTCTTAAATGAATTGAATAAAGCAAATACTATTTTATTTTTGTTAGTTTTTAGCAATTTAATTAATCGATCGTTTTATATATTCCATTCAACAGGACGCTCTTTAATTATTTTAGATGGATTACCTACCACTGTTACATTGTCAGATATATCTTTCACTACAATGGACCAGCGCCAATAATAGACCAAGATCCAATGTTTTTACCTTGTATAATTGCTGAACCTGTGCCTATATCTGCTCCTTCTCCTATAACAACATTTCCTGAAATATTTGCACTCGGAGCTACCGTTATAAAGTCATTAAAAGTGCAATCATGCCCTACCGTACACAATATGTTATATATTACGTGGTTGCCGATTACTATATCTGTAGTAATTACGGTGTTTGCATAGACGATGCAGCCTTCACCAAATTCTACTCGGTTTCCTATCACTGCACGAGAGTCTATTATAGTAGGGAAGACAATGTTACCTATTTGCCTGATTTTATTGACAATTTTCCTTTTGAGAACAGGACTCCCAATACCAATAATAATTGAGTTTCCAAATTGTCTTCTAACCAATTTAATCCACCTATAATTCTTGAACCGTGAACCTCCGTCCCCATCAACAGTTCATTATCATCTAAAAATCCTAAAAAGTTATAATTTTCTGTATTACGTTCCAGAATTTCATGAACTTCTCTCGCAAATCCACCAGTTCCATAAATAACTAAGTTCTTTTCCATTATATATCCTCCCTCAATAAATATTGATTTTTCAACGTTTTGACCTACTTTTTATTGTAACGAAAATAATTATATCATTTATTCAATATACTCTAATTATTCGATCATCTCGCATTCTGTGGATACGCTTCGATACAGTTAATTGGCTAAAATTAACTGTAAACTCCATTTTTACCCTCCTTTTAAATTAAAAAACATCTCAAAAAAGAGATATTTAAGGTTAAAATTTACTTACTGGACCGAGGTAGGGTACCTATATGTGTTTAGGCTTTTACTCATCGGTTGTCCACGATAAAATGATAACAAAATTTAGTTACTGAATTTTTGTTAACTAGGTACTTTTTCATTTACTTCTCTTTTTATAGATTGGTGTTTATTTGGAAAAATAAACCTAGATACGTATTTTCCAACTCTAGCTGTATGTTTCTCTGTTAATAAGGATAAAACCCACGCGTAAAGAAGAACGGAAGCTGCTAAAAGGAGTTTTACACTTAAAGGGGTATCACGAAAGATCCACAATGATGAACCAATCCATGTAAAGATTATATTTGCTAAAGGATAATGAGATAAATATAATGTGTATGAGAACCCTGCCAATCGCTTAGAAATTCCAAATCTTGATTTACTTGTTCTATTAGCAAAAACACAAATTACCAAAAAAATCCATATACTAAAACAAATACCAATAAATAAATCAGGAATTATTTGTGGTAATCCCTCAAGAAATACATATGCTTTCATTGAAATAAGAACTGATAAAGTTGATAGTATAAATAGAATGATAATCAATGCTCTATATTTAATATTTAGTGGTTTTATTAAGGGTATTACCGCACCTAGCAACCAAACTAAGAAATATAATGTTATTTTCCCACCAATTACAAGAGAAATTAATATGAGTAAGAATGCATATACTAGTCGATGAATAGATTTTTCCGACCAAATCATTAAAACTAAACATGGGAACATTATGTAGTACCAAAATTCATAACTAAGACTCCATAAAGGACCATTCAAACCAAAATTCTCTACCAAAATACCTTGCAAGAAAAATAGATTGCCTAAAAAGGTCTTCCAGTCTAAATATTTTGCTATTTCCTGATTAGAGCCAAAGATGCTCAATTGTACCTCTGCCCACAGAAAGGTTAAGATTAGACACGGAATTAGGACAATCCATAATCTCACAATTCTTTTTAGTAAATAATCAGTCCAGCTCCACCTATTTTCTTTCACTGCTTTTAGTACAGTAGATGAAATAAAATATCCACTTAATACAAAGAACACCATAACAGCTTGGTAACCGGGCAAAGGTAGATAAAAATGAAATAGAAAAACAACAAGGGCTGCAATAAACCTTGTAAAATCAAAAATATTGGAGGCTTGGCTATCGGTTTTTATTGTATTTATTATTATTTTTTTCATATCGACTCCTCCGTGATCTGTGATTCAACGCCACTATATATCTTGCCTATACCACTCGTACTCAATAAAAATATTTTAATGTAAATCGAAGTAAAGTCTATAAAATAATTAATTTTCATAATGAAGATTACACAATATGATTTTACTCTTCACTTTTGATAATTCCCCTTAGTCTTTTGCTTACTTCAGAGGAATATGGTTGAAATAATATACCTCTTCCATTCATTAGCGATAATTCTCCATCCCAATATCTGCTCACAGAACATTTTGTTACAACCATTTGATTTGATTTATTGGTTCATCACTAATGAAAATAGTTGGTGGTTTTACAACCAAGGAAAATGCCCAATTGTACAGAATAGAAATTTTCTTCTTCATATCTAAATATATATAATAGCCTCTTAACAAAATTTTTTTCATATTAGCTTTCTCTTCTCTGTAAAGTTTATTAATCTCATATATAAGATAGGATGAACTTTAGCAGCTATAATTGTTATTTTTACAGTTATTGGGTATTGTTTCAATTTAATGATTTTATAAAAGTAACGGTTTAGTATTTTTACAACCTTAAAATAATCAAGTTTATATTTAGAAAAATCAGAATGCAAAGACATTAAATTCATAACGGTCATAGCTGTATTTGCCAATTTCAAAGCAACTAAATCACTTAGTTCCTTATAATTTTTATCTATAAATTTGTACATATCTTCGTATATAAAAACACCATCGGTTTTTATGTTTTTCACAGCTAAATCCATGGTGCTATTTTCTCTTTTGATATAATGATATTTTGAAACCCCAATACATCCAACTCTCTTACTATTATGAATAACCTTATATGTAAAATCAGTATCTTCATATATGATTCCGAGGGTAAATCTAATTCCCTCTAGTAAACTTTTTTTAAAAAGTTTTGTCCATACTACCTCATCATATAAATTCCCTTCAAGCATCGCTTTCATTGCTTCTTTTGTATTATGAATGATTAATGGATGACCTCCATTAACCACTGTTTTATGATCATAATGGATAGTACTGGAACAGCTAGCAATCTCACAATCATTTTGTACACATAGGTTATACAGTAGTTCATACATATCTTTCTCAATCCAATCATCACTATCCACAAATCCCACATAATCTCCTAGAGCCACATCTAAACCAGCATTTCTAGCGGAGGATAAGCCCCCATTTGCTTTCTTTATGACTTTTACTCGGCTATCTAAATTTGCATATTCATCACAAATTTCACCACATCGATCTGGTGAACCATCGTTAATAAGGATAAGTTCAAAATCTTTCAATGTCTGAGATAATATTGAATCCACACATTTATGAAGATATTTTTCTACCTTATATACAGGCACAATAATACTTACTTTTGGATTCATCTTATTATCCTCCTGTTATTGGATAAATTTATAGAGTTTACTTACTTCATTGAGCCTATTAGCGTTTATCTTTCTTAAATTCATTGTGAATTCATTGCTTTTTCCGGGGTTATTCAAAAGAAATTTAATTTTCTCATAAAGTTCATCCTCGTCCACACGCACAATAAAACCATCATAATTATCAGTAATCTGTTCATATGATCCTGAAAAATCAGTCGTTATAATAGGTTTTTGTAAATATCTTGCCTCTGCCAACGTTAAGCAAAATCCTTCGTGTCGTGATGGTTGAACATAGATATCTGCCATTTTAATATAAGGGTAAGGATTTTCTTTTGATCCAAGTAAAATAAATTCTGAAGTTAATCCATACTCTTCTATCAAGTTTTCGTATGCTTTTTTATCTACACCATCTCCAATACAATACCATCTGACGTTATAACCATTTTTAATTAGATTTGCTAATACTTTAATAGCTATATCCTGGCCTTTCTCTTTAGAAAGTCTACCTACAGTAACAATTTTTGTTCCTTTAAATTCCGAGTCAAATTCTTCTTTTTCTTGAGCCATTTCCTTAATTGATTCTGACGAGATGATATTTTTAAATACTTCAATTTTATGTTCATCACTAGGGATTTTCTCGATCAATTTTTTTCTGGCCTCTTCTGATACAACAAAAACTTTATGAAACTTTTTATGCAATTTGGTATGCAGCTTTTGGTTAATAGAATGTTGTGAAACGTCAAAGTGTATCCAGGCTAATTTCTTATTAGCTTGAACTTTATTGGCAATGTAAAAATCAATAATGTCAGTCGGTCCTTGATAGGCGATGGCTACATCGTAGTTTTCTTTATCCTTTGCGACATTTTTAAAAATTTCCTTATAATAAACATGACGATTATCGAAGCGTTTCGAAAAAAAATAAACAGCTATAAAAGGCAAGATTTTCGTGTATTGTTTATTAAAATAGTAATTCTTTATTGTTTGTTGTGGTGCCTGCATGATAATAGGCTGGACATCTTTATACCAAGTAACTTCTTCAATCTTTATCCATTCTGGAATGTATTTTAAGAATGAACCTTTTTTATTTAACAATTGAAGAGTAATATCATATTTCCCTTTTGGAATTTCAGATAATAACGAAAGTAGGGATTTCTCAACTCCACCTATATCCATACTCGTTACCATAAATAGGATCTTTTTCAAATCGTCCTCCTCAAAATTTTTGTCCTTAAATAATAAATGTACGATATCCAAAGAAACTTAGTATCTATATTACCCTTATCGAACGAATTCCATAGTTCTTCATCATCGATTCTATGTTTCTATACAAAAAATAGGATACGCCATATTTATTTATGAGGAATTATAAATTTCATAATTTTTTTTTTAACAATTAAGACTAACTTCCAACATTTATTTGAGTGGATTTCTCACTAACATTCTCAATTCATTATATTTTTTTTCTCCAAAAAACATAATGAACATATTAGTAATTCGCTCTTTAATTTTGCGTTTTAAAGAAATTTTTGGGATCCACGATCCTGAAAAATGATGAATTATATACGTATTTTCAGTAACATGTAACTCTTTAGTTAACCAATTTTTAGGGCAAAAATACTCACTTGGAAATATATTTATATCATCTCTTAATAACTGTGTAAAATTCCCACTTTTCAATCCATATTCATTCCTCGTAATTTCAGTTATGACCTCTGTATTAGGTATTAATTCCATAGTTCCAGCTGTATTTATGAATGGTCGATCCTTATAATAACTAAGCAATCTTTCAACCCATGGATGTCCTTTTATACACCCCATTATACCTGCTGATATAAAATCATTACTTTCAAATCCACAAAAAGCCGAAGTATTAAGAAAGTCATCAACATTTTTAATTACTTCTACATCTGTATCCATGTATATACCACCTTGTTTCAATAAAACGTGTAACCTAACGAAATCCGATACAAAAGCATATTTTTTTGAAGTATATGCTTGCTTGACATATAAATTTAAATTAATGTCAAAATTTTCTTCATTCCATTCTATAATCTCATAATCAGGAAGGTGCTGTTTCCAACTCTCAATACATTTAAGAGTAATATTTGGTTTTTTACCCTTTCCAAACCAACAATAATGTATTACTTTCGGAATACAAGAAATAATAATTACCTCCTTTTTTATATTACAATTCATATCTTATTTTTTGTTATTGCTAAATTTTGTAATTAAATTGTTTTTTTCCTTATGCAGGATTAGCTAATTCACATAAAAATGTTTATAACTAATAAAATGTTTGTCTTTCTCCTTATCTTAATAATTGTATATACTCTTTCAAAGTTAAGGATGTTACCAAAAACTGAATTGGTTAAGTTTTATATTTATTTTAAATTGCTGACTGCTTCGCTCTATTTTCAATGGCTGTTAATCTACCTTTATTTATCTTAAATATAATATTGCAATTTTCTATTGTACTTAATCTATGGGCAATAATAATAAGAGTCTTTTCACCCTTTAAGCCATCAATAGCTTTCATTATTTCTTTTTCTGTTTCATTATCTAGAGCTGAAGTCGCTTCATCCATAAAGAGTATTTCAGGATTATGGTATAATGCACGAGCAATTCCTATCCGTTGGCGCTGACCTCCTGAAAGCCTTACTCCTCTTTCCCCTACTGTAGTATCTAATTGATCAGGTAATGCTTTCACAAATTCCTTTAAATGAGCCTGATCAAGTGATCTCCATACTTCTTCATCATCAATTAAATTATGTTCAGTACCAAAAGCAACATTGCTACGGATTGTATCATCTGATAAAAAAATTGATTGCGGAATATACCCAATTTTCTGCTGCCATATATTTATTTGATCATGTATTCTTTTTCCATCAACCAGTAATTCTCCCTTTTCTGGTTTTAGTAATCCAAGGATAATATCAACCAGTGACGTTTTACCAGCTCCAGACTCACCGATAAAGGCAACAGATTGACCGATAGGAATGGTTAATGAGACATCTTTAATGGCATATCCCTCTTGATTAGGATAGCGAAAAGACACGTTCGTTAGCTTGATAGAATCATTGAATGTGCGCTTGCCTTGGTTAATCACAATAGATTTATTGGTTATCGGATTAGTAGATTCATCCCTATTTTCAAATAAATCCTCATAAACAACCTTTAATGCTGGTTGATTATAGCGAATAGTTGTTACCAAAGCCATAATCCGTGTAATAGATGGCATTAAACGAAATGCAGCCATCGCAAAAAGAGCCATACTTGAAATAAGATGAGCTGTACCACTACCTTGAAGGACAATAATTAGCATAGTGACAAGAACAGTAGCTACTAATAAGGTCTCAATAAAAAGTCTTGGTGCTTGCTCCAGCATCTTCATGTAACGGCTGTTATTTGCTTTAATTGTACTTTGCTTGGTATATGCGTTTATAAAGAAACCTTCTTTTCCTGATACCTTCACTTCTTTACTGGCTCCTAAGCCCTGGTTAACCCATTTAATCATTTCACTATTTACCAATTGCTGCTCTTCCCCTAAATGGTTTATTTTTTTTCGAAATAGTTTGAAAAATAAAAAAACACTTCCACCTAATAGGATAGAAGCTACAACAGTTGCTAGTGGTTCAGTAATGAAAAGTAACGATACAATACATATAGTGACAAGTAATTCTGTAAAAAGCTGAAACCCAGAAATGATAATCCCTTGAAAAACATTTGAAACTTCTCCATTTACATTACGAAGCAATTCTGCTGTATTTCTTTGCAAATGAAATGTATAGGGCTTAGTTAAATACTCTTTAAATAATCGACTTGAAAGTTTAACTTGTTGATTTAATATGATTCTATATTGTACGTAGTTAAAAAGAAGCAAATATAAATTTTTTAATACAAAAACCAGTATTAATATCCCTACAGCAAATACGATAAATGCTGTAGTCGAGTCGAAATTAAATAAGTCATATACATAAGACAATATCGGTTGCTCTTGAATCATATCAGGATTGGTTAATATCCCGACAAATGGGATAATTATTCCGATACTCATTGTTTCGAATATGGCAGCTAATATCATCATAAGAAATATTATGAATAGCTTTTTCTTTTCTCTTTTATCGAAGAGCATCGCTAATTTCCTAACTGAGTCTTTCATTTATCTCACACCTTTATTTTAATTCTTTTTATGAGGTTTACTTACTACTAAGAATAATTCTAATTAGTATAGACAAAATAATTTTTTATGCTCGTTTTATTAGTTTTACCGGAGTTTTCTTTAAATAAATTTTCCTTAAGTTTTACATATAACATTCTATCTTCTAATAATAATTTAATTGCCTTAAAGATTTCTTCTTCATCTATACTTACTATTAAACCTGTCACATCATTATTTATTTGTTCCTTAGCTCCAGTGAAATTAGTTGTTACAATTGGTTTATTAAAACATTTAGCTTCTGCAAGGGTTATACAGTACCCTTCATGTCTAGAGGGTTGAACATAAATATCACATTCGTTCATATAAGGGTATGGATTGGGATCTGAACCCAATAAGATGAAATGTTCTTCGAGATTATATTCGACTACTAATCGTTCATATTCTACTCGTGTACTTCCTTCACCTAGGCAATACCACTTAACGTTATAACCAGCATTTATGAGTTTTACGAGCGCTTTTATTGCTAAATCTTGACCCTTTTCTGAGGTTAATCTTCCCACAGTTAGTATTCTTATTCCATCAAATCCATCCTTAAAGCCTTTGTTCTTTTTGGATTGTTCTAGAATAACTTCGTGTGAAATTACGTTTAAGAACACCTCTGTTTTATCCTCTACTATAGGAGCCAAACTAATTAGTTTCTTTCTTCCTTCATCTGAGACAACAAATATCTTTTCAAATCTTTTATAGACTTTAACTGCAAACTTCTTATCAAATCCAATCCTAGTTACATCAAAATGGATCCATTGTATCTTTCTTTTTGATTTTATTTTATGCGCAACAAAATAGCTTATGAAGTCCATTGGACCTGCATAAGCTACCGCAATATCATATTCGGATTCAAAATTAGGAATACCCTTTAAAACATACTTAAAAAAAATAGTTTTACTTCTAATTATTTTGGATAAAAAGTGAATGAACAAGAGATTAAAGCCTTTTATAATATGCCCTTCTTTAAACCTTTTTGCAGCAACAATTCTTGGTGGTAAATTCAATACGCTTTTCAATTTTTTATATTCCCTAAGATACTCTATATGGACACTTGAAGGTATAGAACTTAAAAAGCCCCCCGACTTCTCTAACATTAAAATAGTAATGTCGAACTCATCCTCATTCATTTGAGTAATCATATTCAGTAATGCCTTTTCGGTGCCACCTACATTCATATTAATAATCATGAATAGTATTTTCTTCTTCATAAATTTACTCTCTTTCATCCTATTAATTGATAAAACTTTTCTAGTTCCTCTATATTTCCCTTTTTCTCGTTTTTCAAATAAGTAATAATCCTTTCTCTTAGTTCATGATCATTAATCAGTTTCAGAATCCCTCTATAAACAGCATCACCATTCATATCTACCACTAATCCGTTTTTCCCTTCTACCATTTGATTGTATACAGCATCAAATCTGGTAGTTACAACAGGGACATTTAGCAGGCGAGCTTCAGCTATTGCTAGTCCGAATCCTTCAAATTTGGATGTTTGAACGTATATATCGGCATTTTTTATAAACGGATATGGGTTACTTTTCACTCCTAAAAGTATAAAATGATCTTGTAATTCGTGATCACGAATATATTTTTCTATTTCTTTTAACAAAGGACCTTTCCCTAATACATACCATTTAAAATCTATCCCCTGTTCTTTTAGCATTTTACAAGCTTCTAACGCAATATTATATTGCTTACCATGATCTAATCTTCCAATAGTTAAAATCCTCACTCCATCAAACTTATTATCGGCTGATTCTTCTACTTCTGCCATTTCAGTTATAAAATTAGGATTAATGATATCATAGATGATTTCAACCTTATCATTAAAATCTGGGTATGTTTCTAGGAAATTGTCTTTTGCCGATTCAGAAACAGTTATTATTTTGTCAATATCAGCATAGAAATCATTTTGAAATATTTTCTCTTTTGTTTTTAAAAGATAACTTGTATTAACCCAAGCATACTTCTTCTTTGCTTTAATTTTACTTGCTACATAAAATGTCGGTATTCCTTGCGCATAGCTAATGGCGATTTCATATTCTTTAGGGTTATTTTCTATACTATTTGATACGGATTCCCAATAAATTCTTGCTTTTGCAGTATTACCGTATTCTCTTTTTCGAATTCTTACTGTATATTTCATTCTAGAATAAAACATTTTAAAATTTAACATTTTGAGTGAGTGTAGAAATGATTTACTAATCTCTAGTTTAGTAAATTCTGTGTATTTTAATGGCGGTAAAATGTTGACTTCTTTTGGAACTGAATCTTCTAGAGAGCCTCCATGTGCAAAAAGCATAAGATCCACCGAATACCTAGAATAGTCCAACAATGACAATAATGTAACCAAACTTTTTTCTGCACCTGCACAATCCAACGAATCTATTACAAATAACAACTTTTTTTTCATAGTTGCTACCATCACTTCTCTCTTTATCGGAATTTTCGGTACTTATATTGTATAAAAATATATATTTTACTTAAGGGATAACAATTAAAAATTAAAACATATTCTTAACTCTTTTCACAATTACACCTCCCTCTTTACTTTTGTTGTTCTAATCCTACTGGTTGCGAAATAAACTTCATCATTCTTAACCCTTTTCTTAGGCCAAGATAGATAAAATTAAGATAGGGGTGTAAAGAAAATAATTGTAATTGTTGTTCTAGTAGCTTATCTTTTTTAACAGCTTTTTTTAAGTTGTCATAGTTGTTGTGAATATACGATCGAATTTCTTTCCTATGTAGACTCCTAGGATCCTTCTTTCGATTCATTAACAAGAGGTTATAATGGATGAGGCTCATTTTTAGGATTGTTTTATATGAACTGTCTGTCAGTTCTTTATAGTGTTTTTCGATAAAACAATGTCTTTCTAGTAATCCCTTCAGGATATCCAAATTTTTGGGTGTATAAGTTGCAACTATACTATCGCTTCGTTGGTAATAGTTGTACAAGGGTTCATGGAGGATTACGTACGTATTTACTTCATGCATGACCTGATGAGCCCAAAATACATCTTCAAATAACACTCCTTTTTTAAAGGCTATATCTTTGATGATATTAGTTTTATAAAGCTTCCCCCATGCGAAGTTTTTTACTTTCTCGTTGGTTACCAACTCCCGCATTAATGTTTTCTTACCCAATATAACTGGGAGATCTGTAGTAGAATAATAACGATTGTCTAATAGCCTTTTATCTTCATATGCATAATAAAAAGCCGATTGGACAACATCAGCTTGATACTGATCGCAGCTATCGACCATTTTTTCAATCATAGTTTTTTCTACCCAATCATCACTATCTACAAAGAAAACAAAATCACCACTTACCTGATTCACACCAACATTTCGGGCATCAGATAATCCGCCATTTTCTTTATGGATAACTTTGATACGTCTGTCCGTTTTTTCATATTCATCAACAATTTCCCAACAATGATCAGGCGAACCATCATCCACCAGAATAATTTCAATATTATCGTATGTTTGATTAAGAATACTATCGATACATCGGTGAATGTATTTCTCCACTTTATAAACTGGGACTATAATGCTCACCTTTTTATTTTGAAACACCGATTGTCCTCCCACGCCTATACTAACTGGTATAATTTATTTAATTCCCAATCATTATGATAGTCTATACCTTGACAGTATCTTGATAAATGTATTCTTAGCTCTTTATCCATATACAACTTCTCAATACCATCCGCAATTCCCTCAACAGATAGTTCACATATTAATCCATCTAAATGATTACTAATTTGGCTCTTAGCTGTAGGATAGTTTGTAATCAATACTGGTTTAGCTAGGATTTGTGCCTCTCCGACAGTAACTGCCTTACCTTCATATCTGGATGGTTGAACATACAAGTCGCAGGATTTTATATATGGATAGGGATTGGTTTGTTTGCCAAGTAATATAAAATGATCTTCTAAATTATTTTCGTTGATTAATTCCTTTAATTCTGATTCATAACCTCCATATCCGACAATAGACCATTTTAAATTGGTATATCCTTTATTATGTAATAATCTAAGAGCGTAAACAGCAAGATCAAAGCCCTTTGCATAGGATAATCTTCCGACAGATAAGATATTAAACGTTTTCTGATTTTGACTATTTATTTCAGTTTCATTGGCCATTTTCCTAATAAATTGCGGTGATGTAATATTTTCTATAATTAACGCCCTATCTTTTAGACTAGGATATTGAGATAAAAAAGAATTCAAACATTCTTCTGATACAGCTGCAATATGATCGAAATTTCTCCACATTTTCAGATCTAATTTATTATCTATTTCCAAAGTATTATAATCTGTATGAATCCATGCTATTTTCTTATTGGCATCAACCTTATTTATTACGATATCATGTGGCCATGCATAACTTATCGCAATATCGTATTTCTTTTTGAGTTTTGGTAAAGTGATTTGAGAATATTTCATAGTAAGCTGCATTTGAATATATCCTGAACCTTCTTTAAGCATTCTTGATTTTGACTTGAGATTAGCTGTTATTTTACTTAAAATTCTAATTATTGATGAAAAATAATGGCCTTCTTTAATAGATTGCCTAATTGGTTTGCGAAAAACAGAATAACTACTAATTTCAGGTAAAATATTAACCTTATCCGGAATAAGTTTAAAAAATTCTCCAGTATGGTGTAATACTAATAAATCAATATTAAAGCGTTCATAATCAAAGCTTTCTAACATATTAATTAGACTTCTTTCAATCCCTCCAATTTCCATGTTATAGACGGAAATCAATATATCTTTTTTCATTTTTATCCCTCATCTGTTTGTTCAGATTCATTTGCTAAGCAGTAATATGTTTAACTTCAATCTCCCGTTTATTGATAAAAAGAGTATTTGCTGGAACATTTCCTTTAACAACACTTCCAGCTGCAATGACCACATTGTCACCAATAATTGTATTTTTTAAAATAACAACATTAGAACCAATCCATACATTTTTACCAATTAATACTTCTCCGATAAGTAAATGACTATCCTCAGAGTTTTTATAATTGTGATCATGATCATTTATACAAACATTGGGTCCTATTTTTGTTTTCCTGCCTATTACAATTCTCTTTACACAATTTATATTACAATTATCATTGATAAAAACCTTTTCCTCTATAAATAATTCACCTTCAAAATCAATACGAAAACTTGCGTTTTTACGTATAAATACAAACTCTCCAATGTGTATTTTTGCTCTTCGGTTAAATATCTCAATTTTACTGTTAGCCTGCAGAATGAATACTGTGGCTTTAATATTTTTAAAATATAAAATTTTATAAAACAAGCCTCTAATTACCCCAATAAGGTAAGAAAAATACATTATAATTGTGAAATATAAACCTCTTGCCCTAAACTCAGCTACTATAGTTTTTACTATTTTATTTATAACATTAACCATATCATTTCCCCTTAAGAGTTTAGGTTAGTATAATATTTTCTGATTTTGGCTATGTTATCTCCACCTATAATTTTGGCTGCATAAACCTTAATTTGGCTTTTTATGCGAGTACGTGCGGGCAACCAACTTTTATAAAAATGATGCAAAGTGTATGTGTTTTTAGTCATGAATGTTCTACAGTTGATATAATCATAGGGTGAAAAATAAGTTTGCGGATAAAATACGCCGATATCTATAATTTCCTGATATTCTCCGTTTTTTAAAAGGCCCCACTTTTCAAGTATCTCAGTTACAATCGCTACATTTGTGGAATCATCTAAGCTCCCATCATCTTGTTTGAAATGTTTATTTTGATACGAATCTAGAAATTCTTTAATCAGGGTATTCCCTTGCTTCGATCCAATAGTACTAGTTGCGATGTAATTTTCTTGCTCAAATCCCCAAAATGATTCATGGTGAAGAAGATTATCAAATGATTTGAATACTTCAACATCTGTATCTAAGTAAATCCCACCATGATTAAATAAAGAGTGTACCCTGACATAATCACTGACAAACGCATATTTACCAGCTTGATATGCTTCTAGGACATAAGGGTTGATTGTTAGGTCAAAATTTTCTTCATTCCACTCTATGATTTCATACTCCCTTAAAAATACATGCCAGCTATCCTGGCATTTTTTTACGATATCTGGCTTTTCCTTCCCACCGAACCAACAATAATGGATGATTTTTGGGATTTTTTTTAATTCCATTTTTCCCCTCTTTTCATCTTACATGTATGTGGGTTATTAAACCCAGGGCATCTAACCCCTCCTCAGCACCACACTACTGACGACACGCGTCTAAGGTTGATTCAACCCACAGTATGATCGAGTGCCTCCGTTAATACCGGCTAGGAGACATCACCGAATCTATAGTTATTCTTAATAAAGAACACGTAATCAAAAAATATAGCTTTAATTGGAAAATTATTCTTATATTTACTCTTTACAAGGTTTTAATTTCATTTATGCACATACTAAGAGACTTTATACCTATTTCTATTTTAGTTCTCTATAAAGAACATGTCAACCAAATACTAGCGAATTATTGTCAAATGACAGCAATGTAGGAGCTATATTTTTTGATTTTGCCATTTTATAAATTCAATCAATGCTTTATACTGCGGAATCTGTTCTTTTTTCATCCCTGAATCTTGTAGGTCATTGATGAATTCTATCCATTCTCTGTCTAAAAAATAGGTTGGTTCTTCTTTATTGTTCGTATTAAGAAGTGTCAAGAGATCAACGTTTAATACTGCTCCAATTTTTTTCATGACTTCGAGAGATGGATTGCGATTCAAGTCCCGCTCGATATTGCTAAGATAAGACTTCGACATATTTGCTCGTTCTGCGAGCTGTGTTAATGTAAACCCTCTTCTCTTTCTAAGTTCTGCTATATTTTTCCCAATCATCGTTATACCTCTTTAATCCTTGTATTTATACTTTTTGGTACAGTTACTATACCCTTTCAATATTGCTGTAACGTATTTTGTATAACATCGATAACCCTGGTCTGTTCTTCTTCTGTCATGTTTGAACCAGAAGGTAGACATATACCATTTTTAAATAACTGTTCCGAAACACTTTCCTCCAGTTTATGAGGATAATAACGAGAGTTTTGGAAAAGCGGCTGGCTATGAAGCGGCTTCCAAACTGGACGAGCTTCAATATTCTCTTCCGCTAAGCAACTTATGAGGTGATGAACAGATGTCTTTGCTTCATTTTCGTTTAACGTAAATGATGTCAGCCATCGATTTGACCGCGTATTAGCTAATTCAGGCATAAAGGAGAGACCAGGAAGGTGATTCAGCTCCTCAAAATATCTCTTGAATATGAATCGTCTTGTTTCTACTCTATGTGTCAAATGTTCTAATTGACCTCTTCCAATACCAGCTAAAATATTGCTCATTCTGTAATTAAAGCCAACTACGCTATGTTGATAGTGGGGTGCATCATCTTTTGCTTGTGACGCTAGAAAACGAGCCTTTTTTAACAATTCCTTGTTATCGGAAACAATCATGCCGCCGCCGGAACTAGTAATGATTTTATTCCCATTAAATGAAAAAACGCCAATATCACCCAATGTACCGCTTGCTTTCCCCTGATAGGTTGCACCAAGAGATTCCGCAGCATCTTCTATGATTGGAACTTGATAGTGATTACAAATCGCGAGTAGTTCGTTCATTTTTGCCGGCTGGCCATAAAGGTTGACGATGATTACCGCTTTTGGCAGTTCCCCAGATTGAACAGCATCACTTAAGGCACGTTCTAATGCTAGAGGTGACATATTCCACGTTTCAGGCTCCGAGTCGATGAATACTGGTTCTGCTCCTTGATAGAGAATGGGATTAGCAGAGGCAACAAAGGTCAGGCTAGAACAAAAAACCTTATCGCCTCTTGTCACATTTAACAATGAGAGCGCTAAATGGATTGCAGCCGTTCCTGAACTAACGGCAACTGCTTCTGTTGAACCAACCAAAGTTGCTATTTCCTTTTCAAACGCGTCAATATTTGAACCCATGGACGTGATCCAATTCGTTTGGAAGGCTTCCTCAATGTATTTCATTTCACTTCCACTCATATGAGGAGAAGAAAGAAAAATTCTTTTTTTAAGAACCGTTGTTTCCATGTCCACTCACCCTCAATCGCTCATTATTTTTTACGTTTGCAGGCGTCCCAACAGCCGTACTATAAGCTGGAATATGATTTATGACCGTTGCCCCCGCACCAATAATTGCCCATTCACCGATTTGCACATGAGGAATAAGAGTTGCCCCGGCACCGATATGCACCCCCTCTTCAATAACTACCGAACCTGTTAAAGTAGCTTGAGGAGATAGATGAACGAAATCTGCTAACTTGTTATCATGCTCTACGATCGAACCCGTGTTAATAATGGAATGACTCCCAATTTGAGAATCGGCATTTATCACCGTATTAGCCATAATTACTGAGCCAAAGCCAATTTTAGCACTTGGGCTGACTAGTGCTGATTTATGTTGTAACGTCGCATAATAATCAATGGGGAGACCAAGCAAATGTACAATTTGTTTACGTACTACATTATTTCCAATGGCTACAATATATTTAATATCATTAAAAAGCTCTCTTAATTTGTGAACAGTTGAAAGCGGCCCGAAAAATTGGTGATTTTTAACGTAGATTTCTTGATACTTGTCATCTAAGTATCCAACGATTTGAATGTCATTTTGAGAGTTAATCAGATCAGTAATTACTTTACTATGGCCGCCGTCGCCCACGATAACAATCTTCATCCATTCTCCTCCCTTTTTGAAGGTGTTTCTCCCTTGAACTTCTCCACAGTTGCACTTCCAGCTTGATTGATTCCCTCTGATTGAAGCACCTTCATAGCTGTTAAAAATAAGATTTTTATATCTAATAGAAACGTTCGATGATGAACATACCATACATCAAGTCTGAACTTTTCTTCCCACGTTAAAGCGTTTCTTCCATTCACCTGTGCCCAGCCGGTTATTCCAGGTTTGACCAAATGACGTTTCGCCTGTTCTTCTGTATATAAAGGCAGATATTCGTTTAATAAGGGCCTTGGTCCAACTAGACTAAGGTCCCCTTTTAATACATTTATTAGCTGTGGCAGTTCGTCTAAACTGAACTTTCGTAGAAACTTCCCAAAGGAAGTTAAGCGAAGATGATCCGGCAGCAAATCCCCTTGATTATCCATTTGATTACTCATCGAGCGGAATTTATATAAGGTAAATAGCTTGCCATTCAATCCTGGTCTCACCTGTGTAAAGAGAATCGGCGATCCAATAACCATTTTAATCATAAGTCCTATAAAAAAAAGGAATGGGAAAAGCAGCAAAATAAGACTTAATGAAAAAGTGAAGTCTACTAATCTTTTCAAATTGATTTTCTCCTATTAGTCACTTTGTATTAATCACTACTTTAAGTTGATTTTCTAAATCAGCTATAACGGTTTGGATTTGAATATTTTCTTTATCTCGCACGTTTTGATATACATCCAACAGGATAACCAGTAGTTCTTGTTGAGTTAATTTTTCCGAAATATTCATTTGATCCTCTTTCCCTTCAGCTAATTGAAAAAGTCCTCACTACTTAGTAAGTGAGGACTTTGCAAACCAGCATATTCTTTTACTTTTTCCTCATAACCATGTGGATTATTTACCTGCCATCTCCAAGAATCTTCACACATTTCATCGATATCTTTTTCTGCAATCCATCCTAGCTCCCTTTTAGCCTTTGAAGAATCGGCAAAACATTTTGCTGCATCTCCTGCTCTAGGGTTTGCAAATCGATAAGGAATCTTCACTCCAGATATTGCTTCAAAAGTGGAAATCATCTCAAGTACACTATACCCTTTACCGGTTCCGAAATTATAAGCATCTATTCCAGTTGTCTGAACGATCTTTTCAAGTGCCAAAAGATGTCCGCGGGCTAAATCCGTTACATGAATATAATCTCTAATCCCCGTTCCATCAGGAGTAGGATAATCGTTACCAAAAACCTGTACTTCCCTTAATTCCCCAGCTGCCACTTTAGTGATAAAAGGCATTAGATTATTAGGAACCCCTGTTGGATCTTCGCCAATTTCTCCACTTCGATGAGCCCCTATTGGATTAAAATATCTTAATAAAGAGATACTCCAATTTGGATCAGAATCATATAAATCACCTAAAATCTCTTCAATCATTAGCTTTGTTCTCCCATAAGGATTCAAGGCTTGCAAAGGGGAATTTTCTGAGATTGGAACCGTTTTTGGAACACCGTATACAGTAGCAGAAGAGCTGAAAACCAAATTTTTCACATTATATTTTTGCATCAATCCACATAAATTCAGTGTACTGACCAAATTGTTACTATAATATTTAAGTGGGTCTGCAACAGACTCTCCAACTGCTTTATAACCTGCAAAATGAATCACTGCGTCTAATTGATTTTCAAGAAACACCCTTTCTAAATCTATCCCATTCAACATATCAATCTGATAAACTTTGAATTTTTTATTCGTGATGGAACTTACCTGATATAAGGCTTGGCGTTTACTTGTCGAAAAATTATCAACTACGATGATGTCATGTCCTGCTGTTAATAGCTCAATACACGTATGACTGCCAATAAACCCAGCGCCGCCTGTAATAAGTATCTTCATAAGAACCCCCCTCACTTACTTGAACAAATTATCTAACCAATCACTCTCATACAGGATGTTAAGACTAACAACATTTTCATAATAATAAAAAATAAAATAGAGAACTAAAATCATGTAATAAACAAATTTCCGATCTTTTTTACTGAAAACTTCAATAATCCAAGAGATTAAAATGAGCTGGTATAGATTAAAGTAGATAGCCACCCTTGCAAAAATCCATTGTTCGGTCGAAATAATCATAAAGACTAAGCCTAAAAGTGCCATGTTCACAATATAATCACTTTTCGGAAAGACAACTCGTAATTTTTCTCTGCCAAGATAAGCTACGACTAATGGTGCACCACTTACAATAACTCGGATGATGCTTGCCCCGCCTTCATTGAAATTTGTATAGTCACTATACTGCGTGTCTTGTATGGCGGCAAATAAGAATGTGGTAAACTGGTTAAATCCGATAACGATTAATACAGCCGAACTTAAAATAAGAAACGTATATTTAGTCCACGCTTTTATTCGTACGATAAAATAAATGGGAAGAAGCAGTAATGCACTTTGGTGAAAAGTAGATGCTAAAAGAACAATTAATGCATATTTTATAAAGTTTCCATTTAATAAATATTTTGTCGCTGTAAAGATAATCGCAGCAGCGAGTACTTGTCTAATCCCATTCATGGAAACTAAATGAATACCTCCAGTTATATATAGGTACGTACTAAGTTCAAACAGACGCGAATAGTTATACAAGACGATAATGATTAAAACATTTGTAAACAACGCCGCAGTGAAAACCATGATTTGGGGATCTTGTGAATACTGTTTTAAAATCATCTGAAAGATTCCAAAACCAATGTCTTTTTGCGTTTTAATAAAATCCCATGTGAAGTCATTCTTTATAAACATTTGTTTATAATTGTACGTATCACCTATACCTGTTCTCAAACCTGAAATGACCACCAAACATAACATGACTCCAAACACTAAGAATTTATTAGGTCTTACTGGTATTTCACTATTTGTTACCAATTGTGAGACAGAAACTAATCTACTGAAATACGATAATATAAACACTATGGCGAGATTGATCCAGAGGATAGTCATAGAAAAATTCCTTTCGACGCAATCAAGATTGCTTCAAAACTGTTGAATGGTGAGTATGTTTAATATATAAGTATAGAGCGATTCCAATCGGTGTTGCCATAATAGTGCTCCATTTATTAGGTGACTCCATCCAATAGTTCCTATTTTTCATCAGTAAACTGCTCGAAACATAATGAACATTTTCAATAAACCGTCTCTTGTATGAAGGGGCATATTTCATAGCCACTTTTCTAAAAAATGAAAATCCTCTTGGGTTTTTTCTATATTGATTGATCATATTCATGCTCGATCCGTCTGGTAAATATTCTACGTGACAAAGAACCTCATTAAAAACCAGAAGCGGATGGATTTGATCAATCAACATATACTTATAAACAAGCGGGCCGTATTTTTCTCCTTCAAAAATCGGATAAGATGGTGTCTTTTTCGTCAGTTCTGAACGATAAACTAACTTCTTATCCCCTTTTACTTTGTATTTCCCATACAAATCAGTCAGTGTAGACTCTTTAACCGTCTTAGGCATTTCCGTACCAATAACCACACCTTTGGGACTGGCATCCAAGCCTACCATTCCAGCAAACTCATTGCTCCCATTCTCCGCCCAAAACGTCAAGATTTTTTCTACCGCTTCATCAGGCATAAAATCATCTGAATCGATACATACATTGAGTTCTGTATCGATTAATTCATACGCTGTATTATGAGCACCATGCATTCCTTGATTGCTTTGGAAGTAATAGCGAATCGGTACACTATTTTCTTGTATCCAGGAATCTACTAATTGCTTCGTGCGATCTGTCGAGCCATCATCGATAATTAGCCAGATAAAATCGTTACATGTTTGTCTTTTTAGGCTTTCGTAGCATAAATGAAGCGTGTACGCTCGATTATAAGTTGGAGTAAAAACAGTTAAAGTAGGAGTCACTTTCAAAAGCCTCCTGCTAAGGTTTCATTTTCAGAATGATAGTGATTGTAAAAGGCAGTAAGCCACTTCGCATTAGCTGTTGTGTCGTATCCTTTTTTTGTCATTAAATCTATATTATCAGCATGTTTATATGACAAGGAAAGAATTTTTTTTGCCCATTTCTCAGGAGATTCCTTTAAAGACATAAACGATAATGAACCTGTTATGTCGCTCTCTTTGGTAATTGAATTGGAGACCAAACACTGTACTCCAACCGTTTGTGCTTCAACTAAGACGACGGGAAGTCCTTCAAAAAGTGAAGGGAATAGAAACAAATCCATCGCATGCAAAAGATTAGGAATATCTTCACGAACTCCTAAAAACCGTACTTTTTTCGTTAATCCTAACCTTTTCACTTTCTTTTCGATGGTTGCTTTTAATTGCCCTACACCTACTAGAAGCAAGAGAGAGTTCGGATGTATTTTTTGTAATTCATAGAAGATATCGATTATAAATTCATGATTTTTTGGTTTGTAAAAAGTTCCTATATGTCCGATTACAAGTTTATTTGAAATTTCAAGACTATTTCTAGTTGTTTTTCGGGTGGACTGATTGAATGCGTATTCTTTAGCATTTATTGCATTTTTGAGAACTGTAAAATTATTAGACTCAGATTTCTTTTTCCCAAAAAGCCATTCTCCTGCAAGTTTTGAACAAGCAAAGTAATCGCTTGGATTACTTTTCATCATATACTTTGCATATAAACGGAAAGGCAACTTTATATCTATATCAAAAACACTTGAATGACTATGAGCAATTCTCCCTGGAACACCCGCTCTTTTTGCTGCTCTTAAAACAAAACTGCTATTTTCATTGATGTGTGAATGGACAACTTTGTATTCACTATGAGTAGAAAAAAATTGATCGAGCAGCCTAAAATACTTTCGATAATTCCCTGGTCTTATGGAAGGCATATAAAAAATTCTACCGCCAAGTTTGAGGATTTCTGCATCATAACGACCTGCTTCAGCTCGATGAACCATAAAATCAAATTGGATTTTACTTCGATCGATTTGTCTGTAGTAATTCATTAACATCGTTTCAAGCCCCCCTCGATTCATGATGGTCACAACTTGCAGAATACGAATTGGTTCCAAAAAAATCTCCACCCAACCTTACAAATTTACTTTCTCCGTTCTATACAAAAAAACACTTTCCATCAAAGGAGAATGTCATTGAATTGGTTCCATATTATATATAGGTACGATAATACTTATTACCGGGCTCTTCACTTCCATCCTCCGCCATATAGCTTGGGTATATTTGATTTAACTCCGCTCTTACTTCTGACAGTGTATATGCTGCGATGATTTCCTTACTCCTTTTCCCCATCATTTCTCTTCGTTCTTTTTCTTGAAAAAGTTCAAGGATTCTGGTACCAAATAGCTGGTAATCTCCAGGTGGAATAAGGTAACCGTTCTGTTTCTGTTGAATGAGTTCCAGATGTCCCCTGTTTTCAGTGGCGATAACCGGCAGCTCACACGACATGGCTTCCATTATATTTACTGGAAGACCTTCTCGTAGACTGGATGCGACAGCGAGATCACTAATTTTTAATAACCGATCAATATCTTTTCGAAAGCCGAGAAAGTCAACCATGTGATCCACCCCCAGTCGAATGGCATTTCTTTTACATTCCTCAATTAACGGACCCGTTCCAGCAAGTAGCAGCTTGGCATGTGGAATTTGTTCTTTTACGTTAGATAGAGCCCGAATTAGTAGTTGTTGATTTTTATTTTTATTAAACTCGGCAGCATAAAACAGGATAAACTCTTTATCTTTATAGCCCAGCTCGCTTCTTAAAACAGTTTTACTAAATGCGCTAATCGGATGGAAACGTTCGTTATCCACTCCAACACCATGGACATGTTTAATGGTGACCGCTTTAAACTTTTTTTCGTTAGCCAACTGGTAGTCTTCATGATTAATGGTAATTAAACAATCTGTCATTCGTGCCAAAGATTTTTCAATCGGATAATACACCATCCAATTGATGAGCGGAGATCCTTTACAAAAGTGAAAGCCATGGGCCGTATAAATGACTTTTGTTCCTTGCATTCTAGTAGTTCTCGCAGCTAATCTTGAAAGAGCGCCTCCCATTGGTGTATGGCAATGGATAATTTGGAAGGAATGTTGATTCACTATCTTTTTTAGTGCCTGATATGCGGCTATGTTTTTTAGTGAGAAGGGTGATCTCTGAATCGGAATATCATGTCTTCGATCTACAAAAGGCAGTTTCATATTACCAACTGCTGCTGTATGAACTTCATATCCATTTTCTTCAAACCATTTAAAGGTTGGTAAGTGAAATGCCTCAAAGTGAATATCCTTTGTCGCAACAAATAGAATTTTCTTCTTCATAACCAATCAACCATCCATTCTATTTTGGATGGTTTCTCTTTTTACTACAGCGGAGAGATAGTTCAAGATATCTTTTCGTAACTCTGTCCGCTGTAAAGCCATTTCAATTGTTGTTTGTATGAAACCAAACTTTTCACCAACATCATATCGTGTTCCTTCAAAGTCATACGCATAAACATTTTCAAACTCATTTAAGGCAGAAATGGCATCAGTCAGTT
The DNA here is from genome assembly GCF_038002765.1 of Peribacillus sp. FSL H8-0477. Taxonomy (NCBI): domain Bacteria; kingdom Bacillati; phylum Bacillota; class Bacilli; order Caryophanales; family Bacillaceae; genus Peribacillus; species Peribacillus sp. FSL H8-0477. Next base: position 274,847 of record NZ_JBBODE010000001.1, read on the forward strand.
GAATCTCACCACCTGCACCAGGCTGTTGGCTGCCGAGAATGTCAAAGATCTTTGGTGTTAGTATGTATCTTCCCATGATAGCTAGATTAGACGGCGCGTCTTCTTGTTTTGGTTTTTCTACTAAATGGTTCACACTATAGATGCGATCATTGAACGAATGCCCATCAATTATTCCGTAGCGTGAGACTTCATCTTGAGGAACAGTTTGTGCACCTAGGATCGATGACTGATATAAATCGTATTGTTCAATCATTTGTTTCAGACAAGGTTTTTCAGCAGTGACGATATCATCACCTAATAAAACAGCGAATGGCTCATCCCCGATAAATTTCCGTGCACACCAAACAGCATGTCCCAAGCCTTTTGGTTCTTTTTGGCGGATATAGTGAATATCCACTAGTTTGGATGATTTTCGAACTTCTTCTAACAAGGCAAATTTTCCGCGTTCATAGAGATTTTGTTCCAATTCAAATGAATGATCAAAATGATCTTCAATCGCTCTTTTTCCTTTTCCCGTGACAATGATGATGTCCTCAATGCCTGATTCGATAGCTTCTTCTACAATATATTGGATGGTTGGTTTATCAACAATCGGTAACATTTCCTTGGGCATAGCCTTTGTTGCTGGAAGAAACCTAGTTCCTAAACCCGCTGCAGGGATGATTGCTTTTCTAATTTTCATTTGGTTTCTCCTTTAATTTAAGGTTAGTTGTGGAACCACACGATGATTAGCTAAGTTGATCAATGTATTTCGCAAGGATTCTCTGTCCCAATCTGCGTAATTATTTACAATATCCTCTATTTCGAGTTGATAAAGCTCTCCTGTTTTACCAATATAAATATTCGGATAGATATGTGTTTCGTGAACTTCCTCTTTATTTAGCAGTTCTTCAAATAACTTTTCCCCTGGTCGTATTCCTGAAAAGCTAATGCCAATTTCTTCAACGCTATTACCTGATAGTCGAATGACATTTTTAGCAAGATCAACAATTTTTACTGGTTCACCCATATCTAATACAAAAATTTCTCCCCCGCTTGCTAAGGCGCCAGCTTGAATCACCAGTCTTGATGCTTCAGGAATCGTCATAAAGTAGCGAACCATATCAGGATGCGTAACCGTAACGGGTCCGCCTCTCTCAATTTGTTTCGTGAATAACGGGATTACACTTCCCCGGCTGCCTAAAACATTTCCAAATCTTACTGCGACTAATTTCGTAGCGCTTTTTTGATCCATATCTTGAATTGCCATTTCTGCCAGTCTTTTTGTTGCCCCCATTACACTTGTCGGATTCACCGCTTTATCACTTGATATCATGACAAATATGCCGACCCCATTCCAGCTGGCTGCTTGGGCAACATTCGTCGTACCAATTAAATTATTCTTAACCGCTTCTTCCGGATTATTTTCCATGAGCGGAACATGTTTATGGGCCGCCGCATGGTAAACAACATCCGGTTTATAGATTTCCATTACCATCATCATTTTCTTAAAATCTTGCACATCTGCTATTTCTGGCAGAAATTCAATGTGAGTTTGTTTATATATCTCTCTTAGCTCCATTTCGATGGAATAAATACTATTTTCACCATGTCCCAGTAAAATGACTTTTTGAGGAGTAAATTGACAAATTTGACGGCAGATTTCTGAACCAATTGATCCGCCAGCACCAGTGACTAATATGACTTTGTTCGTGACATATTCAGAAATTCCGTCGATATCCAACTCAACTGTTTTCCTGCCCAATAAATCCTCTACCTGAATATCTCGTAATTTATTTACGGATAGTTGTCCTGTAAGAAGATGTTCAATCATTGGCAATGTTTGTGTTTTCGCATCTGTTTTCGCACACTCGGTATAGATGGTGTTTATCTGCTGTTTATTTAAGGATGGGATTGCTATGATAATTCGTTCAATACTATAATTCTGTATCGTTTCGACAATCTTACTAACACCACCAACAACTGGAATGCCATAAATATCAAGACCGTGCTTTCTTCTATTGTCATCAATAAAGGCAACAGGCAGTAAATCTGACTCGTTCTTTTTCAACAATTGACGGGCAATCATGGTCCCTGCAGAGCCAGCACCGATAATAAGCGTTCGTTTCCGATTTTGCTCTTTAGCTAGGTATCGATCTCTGTATATTCTCCAACAAAACCGCGACCCACCGATAAATAACATATGAAGCAGCCACGTTACGGCGAGTAAACGGAAATATACTTCTTGAAGAACAGCAAATTGAACAATCGATGTAACTAAGATAGAAGCCGTTACGGTTTTAAAAATAAGAAGTAATTCGCTAATACTTGCATATTCCCAGGCTTTTTTATACAACTTGAATTGTATCGAAAATACATGATGACTAATAAGTATGGTCAGCGAACTGACGATTAGTGGAATGGTCACCACATATATGGTCGCATCGACTAAAAATCGCCCTGCAAAAATAGCTGAAAGTACGATACATGAATCGACTAAAACAACGAAAAACAGCCTCTGCTGACTAGTCATCTAGGTCCCTCCTTTTCTTTTTTCTCTAAATATAAAAGTAATTTTCTATGTATTAAATAAAGTATTTAGGTATGCGTTTTCTCTCTAAAAGCCCATACCTAAATACTTTATAATAAAAATGGGGCATCTAACCCCTCCTCTCACCACATTCTCGACGACAAGCGTCTAAGGTTTTATCAACCCACAATATGATCGAGTGCCTCCGTTGATAACGGCAAGGAGACATAACCAGATATACTATATGATTTATTGTTCTTAATAAAGAACATCTAAATAAAAAAATAGACATTCTTTAAAATAGCTTAACCTTCATTTTCCGTACATTGTCATTTAAAATAACGCCTACTATCTTGTTTTCAGCGAAGTCAAGAATCCTCTTGGTGGTGTAGGCTTGTTTCATATTGGTTTTACCATGATTGAACACAAGGATTATGCTGTCACAAAAATTGGCTAAAATTTTTGCATCGGTTACTTCTAAAATAGAGGGAGAATCAATGATAATGCAATCATAGGAAAGAGCTGCACTAGTCAACAGTTCTTGCATCATCGATGAACCAATAATTTCCGAAGGATTTATCGGGACTGGCCCGCTGGTTAATACATCTAACTCTCCAATTCCAGTGTGTTTGACAAGTTCCTCTAAATCGCTAGCTGTATCTAAAAGAAAAGTTGTCAGTCCAACATTATTGGACATCTTAAAAACTAGGTGTACGGATGGATTTCTCAAGTTAGCATCAATCAATAACACCTTTTCCTTGTGCTGGGCCATGGAAATAGCTAAGTTAGCTGCTGTTGTCGTTTTTCCATCCCCATCATTTGGAGAAGTGATTTGAATAGTCGTAACCTTTTTTTCAAGTGAAGAAAACTTGATATTAGTCCGGATTGTTCTAAATTGCTCTGAAATAATTGAATCCGGATTTGTATAAGTTACTAGATTCCGTTTATTTGTTAAATGCTTTGACGCCACCTGGTTCACCCCTCAACTTTTCACCTGCAGAGTACGTTTGATTATTTTTTTCTTCAGGTGAGTATTTCTTATCTCTTGAATTTTTTTTATTCATCTTTGAGATTTGGCCTATCACTACAAATCCTAATTCTTCTTCAATTTCCTGTTCATTTCGAATCGTATAGTCAAATACATTTAGTAAAAAAGCAACCCCTATTCCAACAGCTATCCCAACGACTGCAAATTTTATGGGTGTACCATTTTGTGTATTAATTGGATTTTCATTTACTTTTGCAGGTGATAATATACGAACTTTTTCAAAACCAATAATAGTCGGTGCTTCTTCTTTAAAAATTCTTGCTGTCGTATTCGCAATCTCTGCTGCTAGTATCGGTTCTGGATAAACTACACTGATACTGACAACCTGAGAACTTTCGACACTTTCTACAGTAATACTGCCAGCTAATGCTTCTGGAGATAGCGGCAAGTTCAATTCATCGACTACTTTTTGAAGTACGGTAACATCTTTAATAATTACTTGCAAGGTTTTCATTTCAGCTTCTTTAGCCTCCATAATAATCCGTGCCGTTGTCGAATAAAGTGGTGTCGCATCTAACGTTCGATAATAGCCTGCCGATGCAAAAATCACGCCAATTAAAATGATGATCCATAGACGCTTTTTAATAATGATAAGTAATTCTGCTAAATTTATTTCCTTCGGATTACTAGGAACCCCTTTATTAAATTCATACGAACCCTTCATTTAATCACCTTTTTATCTGTATTTTAATACCCTCTATAAAGAACAACAAAATCTTCATTTCTATTCAAAAACTAGTTATTAATAGTCTATTAGTTTCATTAATTTCTATTACTCCTCAATCTTAATTCTTTATAAAGAACAAGTCAACAAGATTTTTAGAATATTTTGGTTGTAAGTCATGTTAAAAGAAAAGGTGTTAGAAACTGACAATATTTCTTAATTTTTTTAACAATCTATTAGGTAGATCTAAAAGAAGACCTTCTCATATGAAGGTCTCCTATCCTACTAAACTTCTCCTTTACTTGCTTCTTTCCCCTCAAATTTCGACCAATCGATAACATTCTCTAAAATAATAGCTAGTAAGATCCCAACGAGCAGGCCGTTACTGAGTAATGGACGGATTAGGAAAGGCAATGAGCTGAATGTTTCAGACGGTATATTCATAATCGCGATTCCCAGCAAAACTGGTGCTGATATTCGGTAAATGGTTTTTGATGTAAAGGTGATGCCACTTAGGTTGGTGAGTGCCCCAGAGAACAGCTGCAAGTAGGCAACAAATAACACCGCATTTCCTACACTAACAGGCAAGGTGGAGAAAAAATGTCCGAGTGATGGAACCAAGCCCAGTAAGATAAATAGAGAACTCCCTATTATCAGCGGAAGTCGTCTATAGATTTGTGTGGATTGTAAAAAACCCAGCGAAGATATATAGGGTCCATATGGCACAAGACCGAATAAACCAGCAACAACAGACGACAATCCCGTTACGACAAACGAGCTTTTGTATTGTTTTTGGGTAGTCTTTTTGTTGATAAGCGGTTCTATCCCTTTGATGGAAGCCATTGTATTTGAGGTATTCACTAACCCTGTGACGACTGCCATCATGATCAAGCCTAAACTAAAGCTTGGCTTTCCCCAAGGGAACAGATTAACTAGCTGTGTTGATTGACTTGTTTCGTCTGGTACTGCGGGAAAAAGCAATGCATAAACTATCCAACCAAAGACCATTCCAATTAAAATGGCAAAGTTCCGCATGGACGCTGGTCCTTTGATGGTAATCCAGGCAACAAGCAGGATGATGACGAATGATAGCCCTGCCGTCGGAAGATCGATTTGATCACCTGTAGAAAGGACGAGCATGCCTTTGGCAAAAATGGTAATTAGTTGACTCGCAAGTAGAAAAAGGACGGTACTCATTACCACTGGTTTAAAGAGTTTTTTCAACACTTCACCCATTCCGAGTGCTCCAAGAACAACAGTGAGGACACCCGACAGGATAATGCCGACAGCAAGGCCTCCTCCTGCTTCTGCTGTCGTCATCCCAGCAGAGGAAGCGGAAGCAGCAAGGCTTAAGATGGCACCCCACCAAATTCCTGAATGGCCTTCCATCAGCGGATATTTATGACCAAATAGAACCTGAAGCATACAAGCAGCTCCTGTAAAAATAAACGACCGCTGCAAAGCGCTCGCCACTTCCATAGACGACAAATCAAACGCCTCACCAATCGTCAGCGGGATAACGACCGTATTAGCAAACATAAAAAAGAGCCATTGCAGTCCAGCTAAAAAATCAGTTGTATTTCCGGTGCGAGACATAGTCGTATCTCCTTCTACTAGATTTTAGTAAATTGTAGCACAAAAGGAAATTTTAAAAAGATGAGAAATGATTTATTATTGATAAAAAGGATGTGTATGCAATTGAAGACGGTTATCCAATCTTTAGCTGTTTCCTTAGGACTTCATGTAATCTTTCTATTTGGGACTTTTTTTATCGGTTATATCAAAACAAGAAACTATCAACCCGATTCAGCAAAGCAGTGGGAAAGTGTAGATACCCTACAAAACGAAGCCGCTTTCGGATTTTCAGTCTCCCCCCTGTTTTTTCTCTTCACCTTTATCGGCTTGGCAGTACTGAGTGGGATAGTCATTCTCTTCTATAGGAAAAAAAGCGAACCATCGCTTTAGGATGGTTCGCTTTTCTCTATCTTTTCTTGAAGTCTTTTATGACTTCGTGAAATAAATCGGGAAAATTCGTGAATAGTCCGGTCACTCCCCAATCAAGTGCCCGTCTCATCTCTTCCTGCGTATTCACTGTATATGGATGGATTTGAAGATCATGGTTTCGGACGGTTTGAACATACTGCTCATCGATTCTAGCAAAGTTTGGCCCCACACCTATCGCATATTGTGCAATCGTCTCCAATTCATCATCCGTGATTACAGCTGGGCTTTGATACGAGATAAGTTGTACGAGCGGCAGATTGGCGTTCAGGCTATGTACCGTCAACAAACTTTCTTGACTGAATGATTGAATCAGAACATTTTTTGTACGACCCTTTTTATCAATCATTTTGTTATCTTCTAAAACATCTAAGAGTTTAGCTTCCATTCCTGGATAAACCTCAGGTGACTTTGTTTCGATATAATAGTTTGCTTGTTTGCCAAACTCTTGCAATACCTCTTCCAGCGTAGGAACCTGTAACCCTTTGTACTCGGTCTTGGCATACTGCGGATATTTTTCATTAAACCAAGAACCTGCATCCAGTTGCTTAACTTCCGCTAACGTTAGCTCTTTCACTCGTCCTGTGCCATCTGTTGTTCGATCAACGGATTCATCATGCATCGCAATTAACTGCCCATCCTTCGTCATCTGAAGATCTATTTCAATATAGTCTCCCTTTAACTGCTCACCCAATTGATAAGCCGGAATCGTATGTTCTGGAGCATATCCCGAAGCACCTCGATGTGACACATTCATAATCTTCTTATCCGAATGTTCATGATGCGGCCCGCCGCTATTTGCCGAAACACCCATTGCTGTACCTTGTAAAATCAACCCTGCAGTCAGAATCCCTATCCCCATTCTCTTCAAACTATTTCTCACTCACACTCTCTCCCTTCTAAACCTATCATCATTTTAGCAGGGATTTGTAAAGCGCTTACATGAATAATTTCTATACTGGTAAAAATAAGAATAATGACGCATCATCCAACTAGTAGATTACTAGTTTTCAGGACCTATAAAGGATTGGATACCGGTTCTATTAGCCTTGTTTTTATTCTGTTGGTGGGGAGTGGAATTAATCGTACAACTTTTATAAAATTCGCCTCATTTAAAATTGATCAAGGGCCGAATCATTGGCAGTTTGGGTCGAATCAATCAGCGTTCGGGCCGAATGTTTACGAGTTTGGGCCGAATACTTCACAGTTTGGGCCGAATGAGGTGAATATCGATGCTCAATGGGGTTCATAATCCAATTTGAATCGTCGTAATTTAAGTTTTTTAGGGGAGAATACTTCAGTGTAGGGGCAAAATGAGGGTCTATCAATGGAGTTAATAATGACAAAATGAATAACGGTAAACGACAATTAGTAAAGTTGAATGAAATAGGCTGTCTCAGTTGGAGACAGCCCTCTGGAAACCAATCATTTTGATTCTTGTACAACTTCTGTTTTGGCTGATTCTTCTTCTAGCAAGCCGTAGTTGTCCATGCCTAAGATGACTAGGAAGATTGCTAAGGGCACTAGTGACCATGCAAAGGTCTTTTTTCCCCAGTTTTTTTGACATACTGATCCGACCATACCGCTTATGACTAATATAATGATTGCTATGACACTTATGATTGCAAGAGTTACGATTAAATTTTCCAAACTACACACCTCTTCTATTATTGTTATTTCTATATTTTTAGATTCGATTCCTTAAAACATACTTTTCTATTATACTGAAATTTTCTTACTTGTATACCCCCAAAATTATAAAAGAGCATCCAAGAAAAACACCCTATCAGGAGACAATAAACGTCTACTTAATAGGGTGCATGTTAGTATAACAAAACTTCTATTTTGTCACAACCACTTTTGTTAATTTTGATTTATTTTTCGCTGCATCTTGCACGAAAACATGCAAGACTGTGCCTTCTTTTTGTTTTGCTATCTTGATAGAGAAGGTTCCTTTTTGACTGACCTTACCTGATTTCAGTTTTTTCTTGCCTTTATAGATCGTGACCGTTGCCTTTTTCTCGGCTTTTCCCTTAACAACGGTTGTTTGGGTGGTTACTTTTTGAACAGTTGCTGCTTTTGGAGCGGTTTTATCTAAAACCACACCCGTTTTCTTTGTTAGATTGCCTGCTTGATCTCGTACGTTTACGGTCCATTTGGTGTTGGCAGGTAGTTTAGCAATCTTTAACGTATACGTACCCTTTTTATAAACAGGCTTTGTATATGTCATGCCTTTTGCTGTGAACGTGATCTTCGCGTCTTTTTCCGTCTTAAGCGAAACAGCTGTGCTTTGATCAGTTACAGCATTGACCTTCACTGTTGGTGCTGTCTTATCAATCACCGTAATCGTCTTCGTTTTACTTGCCTTGTATCCTGTTAGCGCTGCTGAAAGAGTCAGCTTGGTACCCGCTTTTTGCTTCGAAATTTTCATTGAGTACTGGCCATTTTTATCTGCTTTAGCAGAATTAATGGTCTTCTTGCCATTTTTCAACGTCACAAGTGCTCTTGGCGTCGTTTTCCCTTTGATTACAGTGGTTCGATCCGTAATCGTAGAAACAGTTGGTACTTTGATTACCTCATCTTCACCAATTTGGAAGTGTCCAGTATCTTTAGCCGAAGCAATCGGTCCCTTTGGACTTGCTGCAAGAGCCAGCTCGGCACGGTATTGTCCGTTTGGAAGCGTTAATTCCTCTTGAATATGTTCATAAAAATCAAGACTCGCTTGTTCAGCAACTTTTTCCCCTTTTGTATTATATATATGTAATACAGGTTTCACACTAGTTGCTGCTGCGGTTGTTCCGCCATGACTGATTGTATAGTCACTTTTGACTGCTTTTTCAACAATTTGGCCATTGCTCTGCTTTTCATAGGCAACGAGTGCATCGTCAGCAATGCTATAATCTGTTGTTTGATTCACGAGTACCGATGAAACTGTGTTACCATAAACATCTTCGAACGATGTTGTTCCGGAGAGCTTTTCTCCAGGTACTAATTTTGTTTTGGTAAGCGCAATGTTCGCTTTCAGATCGCCGCCCACTTGCCAATTGACTTGCTGTGCTGGTGTAAAGGTTTGGCTGCCTTTTGACAAGAAGTAATTCCAAATCTTATTCGCTGACTCGTTATCACCAAAGCCGAGCTGTACTTCTAAATCCATCGCTAGATTCGATGGTACATAGAATGTGTGACCAACACGCAATGTCTTAATAAAAGAGGAACTGTACTTATTATACGGATAGACAATCGCTCCGCGCACATCGCTGTATCCCGTTTCATCAGCGGTCACTTTCACCTGTGCTAAATCCGCTTTATCGAATTCAACGATATTGCTTTCACTGTCCTTCACTTCTACATCAGACTCTAGGAAATAGTAGTTATCTTTCTGATTGTTTTCATTTGGAAGCGACACATAATTCCCTTCCATTACAAAATTACCTGGCTCTAAATATACAGAATCATATTTATAGTTTTGCAGGTTATTTGCCGTAGGATAGCTTGTTTGCCCATTAATGGTTACTGGCTTTTTGATCATCCAAAGTCTTGTTGAAATATTATCAAGCTTCTCGTTTCCGTCTTTCGCCGTTACAGAAACTTTTTGCATATTGGCTGGAATATTGATGGTTTCTAACTCTTCTAATGTAGAAAATTGGCGGAAAATATACGAATACTCGCCCGATGGTTGGATGTAACGAATGATCGCCATATTCCCTTTTTTCTCTTCACTTAGTGCTAAATTACTTGGCAGAGACAGACTTTTCGTGGTATCTGTATTTTGCCCATATGCTTGAACCCAGTCTAGGTCACCCGCTTCATCTTTTTCTAACGTATTAATCGTAATATAGGCCGGCACATTATTTCCATCAGCATTTTTCACTTGCATGGTTGTTCCAGAATCCTGCATATCAATATTCAGTGCTCTATATAATCCTTTTGGTGCCAACGGACTTTCATCTAAGGTTAATGAAATTTCATATTTCCCTTGCGTTACATCCGAGCTGCTTGTTACCCAGAAGGAATAAAAATAATATTGACGGTTTGCTGGATTAATTGGATTTTTAACAAAACTATCCAGCATCACTTTTTGATCCGAAAGGCGAGTGACTTTATACTTCGAATAAATATCACCAAAGTTAATGGCTTCGATTTGTGCTTCATCGTCATTTCCAATCGACACCGTTTTCCCTGTTACTACATCTTTTTTATACAGGGCATCTTCTGAATTCAATGAACCACGGTACATTCCTGACAACTTATTACCGTATTCATCACCGAAAACTTGCTTCGTATAAAAAGCTCGATCAAGCTTATAGGCGATATTTGGATAAGGTCGTTCAATGTATGTTAGTCCGCGCTGAGTATAATAACGTTTTAATGATTCTTGGTCTGGCTCGAATTTAGTAATGTCGAGTTTGCCGCCTGCTTTAATAACTGTTTTCTTCCCTTTTTGAACAACCGCATTCGTTTTGTCATTCGCAAACACATACACCCAATTCTCGCCGCCATCAGGATCTTTTACTTCCGCATCAACTAAGTAATCATAGTCACCAGGTGATACAAAGAATTTTTGACCCGTAATTACTTCGTCCGAGCCAATGGCTTCTGATATGTCATCATTATATAAATATAAGATTCCGTTTTCGAGTCCGTTGTCGCTATTATCAATGGCCGCTTCTCCAGCTTCTCTACTGTCGAAAGAAATTGTTGATGGACCTTTGATTTCTGCCTTTGTATTCGATAAGAAGTAGGTTTTACCTGCTGTTTTGTGATAAGAAAATACATTATAGGCTCCCTTATCCACGTAGACAGTCGGTGCCTCTTTTGCATCTTTTTCATTAATCATCGTTGTTGAGCCTAATGTCGTTTGATGATCATCTTTCATGGCAAGGAAGTATTGTGCTCCTGGAATTTCTTTTCCCTCTTCATCCAGCGTATTCAATTTGACGGGTACGGTATTGTCACTTCTTAAGGTAATCGCACCCGAAGAAGCGACTTCACGTGAATACATAAACCAAGAGTTGCCGTCAGCTGTATCAAATTTGCCTTGGACAACCACTTGAAGGTTTTTCAAATCTGTTCCTACATGACTCGGTACCCTAAGCGCACCTTCTGTGTCAGTCGTGCCTGTCCATAATTCAGCGTAACTGTACGCATCTGAATCATCTGCTTGAACTTTTTCATAGAGTTTAACAGATGCACCTTTTGCGATGGTACCGCTTGGTGTGGTTACCGTAAACATATAACCCGATTGAGGTGTATTCATCACCTTCACCGTGTTTGACGTTCTTGATAGTTCTTTCCCATTTGCATCAGCAGCAACGGCTATGAGTTGATGGGAACCGTCTGTAACCTTTGTCGTATCCCATTTGATTTGCGCTGAAGCAGCATTAGCTGTTTCTGTCTCCCCGATCCGATTTTTCTCATTGACTTCATCAATATAAAAAATCATTTTACTTGTGCTAGGGTCATTAATGGAAATTTGTACGGTCGTCGTACCCACCACATTCGCATTCTTTTTCGGTAAAACGAATGCTAACGAAGGAATTTCGACATCATCAGCTAGAGCCGCTTTCGCATACACCTTGCCGTGACCGGTTTTCTCATCCCAACCTTCTTCATTCAGATCAAGTGCTGTAGATGTCAGTGCTTCTTCTACTTGACTAGCAGTAGCTTCTGGATGCTTCAGCTTATAAAGGGCTGCTACAGCCGCCACGTGTGGAGCTGCATACGATGTACCAGAACCGGTTGAATAACGGCCTGCATCTGTCCCTAAATCGCCAAGAAGTGAAGTACTTAGCACGCTGACTCCTGGTGCAACGATATCCAGTGTACTGCCATAATTCGAACGCTCATACACTTGATCTTTTGGCGCAATCGCTCCAACAGACAGGACGTTTGGCAGGGCTGCAGGATACGAAGCATCCGCATTACCGCCGCCATTACCTGAAGCGGCGACAACCACAATTCCTTTTTCTGTTGCTTTCTGCACAGCTGTGTCAACCGTTTCACTATATTCACCGCTTAAACTTAAATTGATAACATCGACACCTTGTGCGACCGCATAATCGATTCCTGAAGCGATATTGAACGCATCACCAACACCCGATTTATTCATGACTTTGACTGGAAGGATACTGACGTTAGCATCACCTGCTACACCTGTAATCCCCTTCTCATTATTAGCATTCGCAGCAATAATCCCCGATACGAAGGTACCGTGGCCTTGATCATCGCCTTGATAACTTTCCTCATATCCCTCAACAAAGGTTTTTCCTTCTAGTACACGGCCGGTTAAATCTTCATGCGTGCCTTGAACACCTGTATCCAGCACAGCTACCTTTACTAGATTAGAAGATTCTTCGACGCTATCCCACGCACCTTGGGCATCAATGGCAGGTAAGTTCCATTGGTTTTTATAATATGTATCATTGGGTTCTACTAATTCGGCTGTTTTGTATGTAACGTTTTTCTCCACGTATTCAACATTTTCCATTTTTTCGATTTCAGTAATAGTAGTATCCACAGATTCCTCTTTTACATCGTAAAGACCGACTTCATCGTTCTCTTCAACCGTTTCAACACCTATGTTTTTCTTTTGCTTGCTGGATAACGTTTCGTCATGTTTATACTTGACGATTAATTGCTCCGTTTTTGTTGACTTTGGTTCCTCAGCAGAAACCGGCATCCCTGGTAAAACGGCCGATGCTGCAAGTGCGATCGCTGCCATGGTTTGAAGCCATGGTTGTTTCTTTTTCATATAATTCCCTCTCATTCCCGATTATACTAAAAATTTATAAATCCTTAATCAGTCTAATTGAAAATGATTATCAGTGTCAATAAGTATTTAAATCATTCTCTCAACTTCATCCTTATTTCCTAGTAAACTACATAATTTTGGCGATATAATTTGAATAAAACATAAAAAAAAACACCTTTTACAGTGTCAAATTACCGTTTACTAGTATGATTGAATCGTTTTTTTGAGAAGAAGAACGATTGTGATTAGGAATCTTCTCGTTCCAACCATAGGTTAGGATTTCATATTGAGTCTATAATTCCGTCACCGTCCCTTCTCCTTCCCATCCAGATAAAAATTTCCCATACACTTTCTGCATGGCTTTAGGGGTTAAATGCGCATATATCCAACATCCATCTTTCACGAATATGTTTTTCTTTTTGGATCCATTAATGGATTCGAAATATTGAGAATCAGAAGTTCGGATTCCTACACGCTCGATTGTTTTAATCGTCTTGTCTATATCAAGATAGAGAAAGTAAGACCAGAACTGACGAAAAATGCCAGCGTGGGATTTATCCTTAAATCGAACAGGGATTCCACTTATCGTTACTTCATATGTATTCTTTTCTTTCACCGAATTCATGAACCGCTTAACTTCAATGTCACTGGCCATAAGTTCGGCATCCGTATATCGCGAATCACGTAAAGCAATTTCAATCTCTTTAGCAAAAGCAACGTCCAAAACTTTTATGTGACTTATTAGTGCATATGCTCCCTCTTCTTCGAGCAGTGCTGCTAAGAGGTCAGCATCCTTTTTAAATCCCAAGTCCATGTATAACTCGAGTGTTTGCAAACCAAGCTCTTGATTACTATTCTCTGAAAAAAATAGTTGATTTAGTGCGCCCACCGCACTCTTAAGTTGTTTTTTATTCATCGTTATTCCTCCTGAAAATTCGAAAATTTCAACCAATTTCTTCCTCTTCATTAGTATGGAGTATAGATACCTTACTTGCAAATCATTCGTTTTCATTTGCTTTTCTGGTCCATTCAAACGGACCTTCATCTCTATGCCTGTCTATTTTTTCACTTGCACTGGATGGCAGAAACAATCTACGGTGTGATCATTAATCATTCCCACTGCTTGCATGTACGAGTAACAAATCGTGCCGCCTACAAATTTAAAGCCATCTTTTTTTAATTGTTTACTCATTTTGTCACTTAACTCCGTAGATACCGGAACATCTTTCATAGATTCCCACTCGTTGATAATTGGAGAGCCATCGACAAAACTCCAGATATAATTTGAAAAGGATCCGTATTCTTTTTGCTTTTGTAAGTACGCGTGTGCATTGCTTACTACGCTTTGGATTTTCAATTTATTGCGAACAATCCCCGGATTTTCTCGTAATGACTGCAATTTCTCATCTGTATAGTGAATGATTTTCTCCGCTTCAAATTGATCAAAAGCTTCACGATAATTTTCCCGTTTTTGTAGAATCGTCCACCAGCTGAGTCCTGCCTGCGCTCCTTCTAAACAGAGCATTTCAAATAACAGTCGATCATCATATACTGGTACTCCCCATTCCTTATCATGGTACTCCATATATAAAGGTTCTTTTTCGGTTACCCACTTACATCGTTTATTCATTGATATACATCCCCTCTCAAAATTAATACCGAACATATATTCTTATTTTTATCATAGAGCGAGAATACTGAAAAGTCAACATTCCAAATAAATAAAAACGCAGAGACTGAGGAGGTCTCTGCGTGAATGGTTACTCAATGCTATCCAGATTGTTTAGCCCTTTCTTTAGCTCTACTATTTCTTCTTTGGATAACGTAATTCCTTTTCCCATTTTCTCGTGATCCGGTGCCCATTCACGTAAATCATATTTAGGGTCCCGTCCATTCCAACTGATCAGATTCAATTCCTTTTTCCACCCTTTTGCTGATTCGGACAATACAGCAACCTTCTCGATAATTTCATACTTAATCTCTGCCATTCACAATCTCTCCCTCAAAAATAGTTCTTAATCATTTCTTTCATTTGCTCTTTGTTTTCGGCAAATTGTCTATGTCGATGCCCGTTCCCTCCGGATGGATGCGGAAATCCAGTAAGCGTTGTCGATGGATCAAGGTCACTATGTTCAGTTAAGAAATTCAGCACTTTAGAAACATTGACTCCTAACGGGATAATAAGCGGCCGATTGAGCGGTTTTATTTCCTCTGCAAAGCCGTTCACGACATACTTTTTTAACGTTTCATTCTTTATCATACTAGGGGTTGTCCCACTGTAATTTTTCCCATTATAAAAAACCGGATACTTGATGACCGATGTCGTATGGACCAAATCATTTGCTTTGTTGAAAAGCTCCATCGTGGAAGAAAGCCCTAAGTATTCATGTAATCTCAACTCATCTAACATACGCACCAAGTTTATTCGCATCGGTCCTTCAAAACTTGATCTCTTTTTTACTTCTTGAAGAATCTCTTCGTCCGTCATTGACTTGTCCTTCGTATCAATGACTGTTGAAAAGGATCGTTTCATTTGATGTAAACCAGGTGTGATACCTACAATCATGACTTTCGCGCTTTCATTCACATAATCAAACGGCGCATAGTACATTTCAAGTTTCTTCTGATCATCTTTTTCTAATAAAAATGGCTCACTCTTAATCATTTCATCTGTAAAAGACAACGGCAATGAACGAATCAACTCTTTATATTTAGTAAACGCAGAAAAATTCACAATCCCCATAACAAGCTCCACTCCTCGAATGACCCTATCTTAACATAGCTGAAAAGAAAAAGTTAATCGAGCTAACTTTTAGGAAAGTCACTTATTGAAAGTTAATTATGCGTTAACCAAGGAAATGAAAGCACTAGAAAGCTGAGGGAAAATAAAAGCCAATTATTTAAAATAATGTTATCCGTTTTAGCGAACTGACCAGGCATTATTCTAAATGCACAAAACTACTAAGATGCCTTTTCAACACGCTAATACACCTATGTAAGTAAAGCTTGGTTAAGTGGTTTAATCCACTTTATACTCTGTAATAACCCAATCTATTAATGTGTCTTTATCAAATAAATAGACACCATTGGAGTATCCAAACTTTACAGCTGGGACTGTGAAGTAATTATTCGTAACAGCCCAATATTCATCCGCTTCATAATAGCTTTTATTAGAAACCATTTCTTCAACGGCTTTTATTCCTACCTTTTCCTTGGAACATTTTGCTTGAACGACTATAGTCTTACTATTCGTTTCTATAACAAGGTCTGCACCGTAATCATCAGTGGTCTTACGAACGATACATCCCATTGTTTGGAATAAGTTTTCAAGAAACACCACAAATTCTTCCCCTGTCATCCTGTCTACTTCAAAGATACCAGATTTAAGTAATAGCTCCCGTTCTTTCCTCTTTTTTTTCTTCTCTTCTACTATGGAATAAAATACTATTGTACTAAAAATCAACATCATCCCAATAGATATTAATAAGTCTTTAGAATACATGTGATCGCCCCTAAACTACATACTGCCAAAATATACATATAATCCATTCCCCTTATAGATGTCTAGTATTTTACTAAGTTATCTATATTTTACTAAACTTTTCTAAATTTATCTGAGTTTTTCAGTTCAAAAGAAATCAAAAGTAAAGACACTATATTGTTAACCTAACCTGGAAAGACGAATAAATTTACAATGACCACTACACCGAAGGAAATAAATCCTGCTAATTTAACTGGATGAGTAAATTTGTACTCGTTAAAAGGCGTTACCCTCTTTACAATTTCCCAAAATAAAGTCGTTCCTATTAAAATGACAAGTCCACTAACAATGAACGTGTTCTCCATTGAATTTGCCAATCTAACAATGTGGTCAATAAATAGTATCCATAAGTACCCTAAAAAGGCATTTAGAATAATTGATAAAGCAAACTCCTTTTTATTCAAAGACTTTCCCTCCTTTTAATAATCTGACTTTTAAGTAATTTTAACGTTATTCCCTCTTGTTGGAAATAGTTTTACAAAAACAGCCTTTTTGCTTCAAGGAATATAACCTATATGATATCAAGCACATGGCCTGCTTGGGCCAATGAGACAATCGACATTGTTAAAAGAACTTTAAGAAAAAAATATAGCAACAATCGTAAAGCGTATACTAAATCTAACATGGACTTAGTTCAATAAAGAGTCCATGTGCAATCCGGCCCCCTGTCCAATCACTTCCTTATAGATTTGAAAAATTACACAAAAAAATAGCATCCCTAGTCGGAATACTATTTTTTCTTATTCTACATTAAGATAGCTTAAATCGGTCAACGACTTCCTGTAATTCTTGAGCAATGGTCGTCATATGATAAACGGATCCTGCTACTCGTTCGAGTTCTGCTTGCTGATCGGCAGCCGATGCACTTACTTGTTCAGCTGACGCAGCTGTTTCTTCTGAGATGGCTGAAATGTTTTGAATAGCCATCATAGCTTGATTTTTATGCTCAAGCATATTAGTAAGTTCGGCTACTAGCTGACTAATAGCAGTTGCACTGTCTTGAGCTAGTTGATGATTATCTTTGAACGCTGCCTCGGTATTTTGGACAGATTCATTTTGTGCTTTCATTAACTGCATATTGGCCGCAATCATGGAAACGGTTTGTTTCGAATCTTCAACAATACTTTCTACTGTTTGTCTAATGACTTCCGTTTCATTTTTTGACTGCTCTGCTAGTTTTCTGACTTCCTCTGCTACGACTGCAAAGCCTTTGCCATGTTCACCAGCACGCGCGGCTTCAATGCTCGCATTGAGCGCAAGCAAGTTCGTTTGATTGGAGATCCCTTGAATGGATGCAATCACTTGATTAATATTGGCGATGTTTGATGTTAACGTTTCGATTTGAGTTTGTACCTTCTCATTCATTTCATTGCTCGCTGCGTTATGTTCTCGCAAACTCGCAATTTCATTCATGCCTTTTTCGGTCGTTTCTTTTGTTTGATTCGACAAGGTATCCATCTGAGCGGACAGTACCGTCAGTGAATCGATTTGATTCGATAAATCAATCATCCGGGAACCGGTTTCTTCTGTATCTTCTGATTGTCTCGCTGCCCCTGTCGCAATCTCATCTGTCGCTACTGAGACCTCTTGGCTCGATGCCACAATTTCATCAAACGCTCCATTCACCTGTGTCGACGATTGATTTAGGACAGTGGACGAATTCAACACCGTGTGAATGGCATCGTTCGTTTTATCCAGCATATTGTTATAAGCTGCTGAAACTGCACCGATTTCATCCTGTCTGATATATTTTTCATCGATTTTTTTCGTGAGATCTCCTTCCGCTGCGGTTTCAATCGAATCCCGTAAATAGGTCAACGGATTTAATCCTTTAAAGATAAACCTTGCAGTGGCTAATCCCATCAAAACAACCATAATAATTGCTGAAGCGATATTGACAAAAAGAATTTCGTTAAAGGTTTCTAAAATTTTTGAATTGGGCAAGACAAGCTGTACGGTCCAGGTTTCGTCTATTCCCTCTAGCATCATCGGTGCAAAGGCATTGAATGCTTCTTCTCCATAGGTTTTCGAATCGACATAGATACTTTCTGGCTTCCCGCTATCCAGCGTTTTTTTAACGGAATCCCAATCAATTGAATCTTTCATATAAGTTCCATTCATTTTTTCCTTATTACTATTAACGGAAATCATTCCCGCCTCGGTAATGATGGAGGAATACCCGCCGTCAGGCTTAATCGTAGTCACAAGCTCCGCTAAATAATCAACCGACATATCGGCAGACAATATACCAAAAAAGGTTCCTGTCGAGTCAATGAGCGGAACGGATAATGTAGTCATGGACATATTCTCTCCATTTACTTCTTCCTCATAGGGTTCGGTCAATATAGCTCGTTTTTCTTTTTTTGGAACCCAATACCAATCACCTGTTTCTTCGGATTCATATCCCTCTAAAAATGTGACATTTACTTGGTCACCATCTTGTACTAAATAAGGAATAAACCTTTTACTATCATCTATTAGCGCTTTAGATATGGTTGGTTCTATTTCAACTGAATCATTTTCCAATACTGCATAAACAGCAAAAATTTCATCATTGTCAGTTAAATTGACCTTTAGCATATCGATCACTTCTTCTGCTGATAAATTCCTCTTCTCATGCATTCCTTCAACGATCCGCTTTGTCGTCAATAGTTGCTCATTGACTTTATTAAAGTGCTCACTCATTTTCCCAACTGAATACTCCGCATTACGAAGCGTTGAACTCTCAGCATCTCCTACGCTTTTATCGTTAATAATCATACTCGTTACCACTGAATAAGCTAGAAACAGTGCTAAAAATAACCCTATAATCATGGAAGACAACTTCCATACAATACTTTTTGACTTCTTCATGTAACTTAAACCGCCTTTATAGTTAAAATAATGTTCTCGACTATGATGTGTTTCCTTTCTGGTAAGATAAAAAAATATTCATCTATAATATCGGATTTTAAAATGATTTATTTACCTAAATTGCACATCAAAAAAAGCAGCTATACAAGCTGCTTTCCGAATAACATGATTTAACGATTTAAGTGAGGTTGTGATTGTTCTTGTGACGAACTCATCTTAAGGCTAGTACCCAGGATAACTAGCCCACTTACGATTCCAATCCACACCAGGATCGTTACTGGAGAACTCCAGGTTAATCCTTTACCGAAGTAGAACAGTTCACGCAAGCCTTCTACCATGAACCTCATTGGCAGCCACGAATATATCCAATCCCGGTAAAAGGAAGACATCATTTCCGGAGCCATTGCAAGCAACGGTGCACCAAAGAATAGCATTAATACAAAAATTGGAATTCCTTTAAACCCGACTAGTGAAAGGACAGCTAAGATCATTAAGTAAAAGCTAAAACTCGTTATCGAAAGGAAAAGCGCTGTATCCGCAAATTGAGGAATCGTTAATTCTAACATGCTGTCTGCCAGCCACGTTAATCCAAATCCAATAACTAGGGAAAGAATAGCACCCATTAAAATTTGAACGATCTTTGCCGCCAGGTTCTCCTTAAAATCAGCAATGGGTAATTTACGAATAACCAGAAAGAGAATGGCTGCACTCGCTAGACTTGCCATCCATAGCGGCTGGAATAAAGAAACCGGCGCATTCCCGTTTGCACTATTCGTACCAATCTCATTCACATTCGTAACGGTTTTAGTAATAGGAGCAACGAGGCTTTCCGCTTGTTTAGCCGTTAAAGCGGCCCCTTGTTTGTCAAACTCATCCAGAAGTTGTTGACGAACTGTATTGTTCATATTGTCGACGACACCATTCAAGAGTTGTCCAGCCATAGTTGAAGCAGCGGTATTCATCCCCTGATTGATAAATAGTTGAACCTCCGGGGAAGAAGGTGCTGGTGTTCTTAGTGATGCCTGCTTAGCACTAAAATCTTTTGGAATGGTCAAGGCTGCATAATAGTCTTGATTATCCATCCCTTTTTGTGCGTCCTCAGTTGTTTTTACGATCACCCATTTCACAGCTGTAGTTGGATTCTCTTGAATCATATTTACGATGGTTTTCCCCATGTTCATACTCGGTTGATTAGGAATTTGCACGCCTTCGTCTTCATTCACAATCGCGATTGGTAAATTCTTTGGTTGTGGTTGAACCGATGGAAAAAGTGTTAATGAAAAAATAAAGACGACCAACAAAGCAATGATAGGTGAAAGGACCACCAATTTATTTTTAAAGATAGCCATTATTTAACCCCCCATTTATTTTTTAAAGCCATTCATTATAAAATCAATCACTTCATCTAATTCTGCCTCTTCATCCATAACGAAGTTGTCAGTAAGTAAAATAAAACGAGAGGTAATATAGCCAAATAGAAATGTGACGAACATCCGAAGAATAATAGGCGATGGCTTTTCAATTAACTCTCCACGCTCTTTAAATTCCTCAATGATCTTGATGAAATGATGAACAAGTATTTCGGAAACTAAAGGTTTAAGTTCTAGTTTAAACTCCTCACGATACATAACTTCTTTTACAAGAATTTTAAATAATTCTTTGTTTTCTTTAATAAACTCAATTCGGTTTTTAAGAAGTCCTCGTATAAACTGTTCAAATGTACCCGGATTTTGTGCCATTAATTCAGTAAAAAGCTCTTCCGCCATTCGAGGTATTAAATCCTTAAGAAAAGGTAACGTAATCGAAAGCAGTAAGTTTTCCTTCGTTCCGTAATGGCGAAAGATCGTGGCCTCTGCTACCCCAGCTTCTTCGGCTATTTCGCTGGTTGACGTGTTGGCAAACCCTTTTTCGGCAAATATTTTAATGGCTGCCTCCACTACTTTCTGTTGTTTGTCTGTGTGTTTCTTCGAAATTTTCGCTTGGGCAATCATTTCATCAATCAGATTCTTTGATGGCATTCGGTCCACTCCTATAAAAAATGTGAGTAATCACTTACTTTTTATCTTATCTTCTTTTTCGAGAAAGTCAACCTCCGTCTTTCTATTATTTCCGAGCCGGCTATTTTATATTTTCCATAATAAAAACGGACAGCCATTTTGCTGTCCGTTTTCGACTCAATTCTTAGTTGATATCGCCTAATAGCTTTTCTCTTAGTTTTTTAATCATATCTCCACGACTCACGATCCCTACTACTTCGTTATTTTTATTAATAACCGGGATCTTTTTGAAATGATTATTCGCAAGAAGTTTTAGCACAGATTCTAACTGATCGTCTTCATTGACGGTAACCACTTTCTTACGCATCGCCTGTTTAATAGATTGATTTGCAGCTTTCGTCAACGTATCATCCAGGTCATCCGTGTAACTTAAATAATAACCAAAGTACGTAGTATGCGTTTTAGGATTTAGTGTTCGTAAAACATCACCGTCAGAAATAATGCCGACTAACTGGTTCTTTGTATTTACGACCGGAACCCCACCGATTCTTTTCTCTACCATTAATTCTAATAGTGTTTTAAAGTTTTCATTTTCATCTAGCACAAATACATCTTTTATCATAAAGTCTTTTACTAACATTGCTGATTCCTCCTCATCTCTTTGTTGAACAAAACCAATTTGGTTCAGAAATAGCAATCATTTGAAAGTACCTCTACATATAGTCTACTAAATAAAAAAAATCTTCGCTAACGGTTTATTTGATTTTTACGAAGAAAATTATTATTCATATATACTTTTGACACAGAAATTATTTTTATCCTTTAAAGAGAATTTTACGTTATAATTAATAGAATATTAAGAGTATTTATTCAAAGAAAGAAGGTGCGTATTCTACCTTCAAGGGAGTGACTCTATGATTATAAGAAATGCTCGTTACGCAATGATATTTTTTGGGGTATCTCTTCTATGGCAACGTCTTTCAGTGGATTATATTTTGTGGATACCAACCGTGATAACCACCTTTATTCTTTTTCTTCTTTCCCTATTATTTGATTGGGCTAAGACTCCATATAAATGGAATAAGAATGACAAAGAAAAGTAACTGCATAGAATAAAAATTGAGTAGGGAACATCTACCCCATCAGAAATAAAATAGCATTTCAGATCCATGGTTTCTCTCGACTACTCTTCATCCTTGTTCTACTAATTCTTTTGCTTTGTTTGATGGTTCGTTGAAAACTCTAAGTGTAATAGTAACAAGTTTCTTTTTCTTTATTGCCAGTCCTATGAAATTCAAATTATAAAAACTGTTTTCAGTTAAATGAGGAGTGTTACTTTATGGGTGCTTGGGGAACAGGAATATTTGAGGATGATACTACTTGTGATGTAAGAGGTGATTTTATTGATTACTTGGAAGAAGGTAAATCTGTAGAATTAGCCACTCAAATAATAGTAGAGGAATACTCAGATAAATATAGTATTGATGATGATTTGGAAGTAATGTCTTTAGTATATATTGGTCTTTCCGCAATACAGTTAGATAAAAAATGTCTTCAAGAACAAGTGCGTAAGAATGCTATTGAATTGATTGAACGTGGTGCAGACCTTGAGCTGTGGGAAGAAGATGAAGATGATTATGAAGAACGAAAAAGAGTGTTGAGTGAGTTTAAACAGAAGTTACTTACTGTTAAATAATGAGTCGTTTAACTTCAAGAACAGGACTGTCCATATGAACCAACCCCCGAAAGTTAGACAATACCTTCCGGGGGTATTTAGTCACGTACAAAAAAGAAGCGATAGGATGTTAAATTATGTACAAATACTTCGCATTTCCATACAAACGCAATGCTAAAAAAGCACCTTGACCGTTGGGGAAATTTCTTCTACAAACTCAGTAGCGGCTTCAATTAGTACCATGGTTTAGCAACTTCTCAGAAAAAAAACAGACCAAAACGCTAGGCGAATGGGTCTGTTCAGTGATTTTTATTTAATGCAGCATAATCGAGCCGCCGTCGACCATGATCGTTTGTCCAGTAATGTATTTACTGTCTTCAGATGCTAGGAATACGGCTACTCGTCCGATATCGTCTTCTGGATCACCCAAACGACCAGCTGGGATTCCCTTTAACATGCCTTCATACATTTCCGGTTGTGCTTTAGCCCATGCTTGGACGCCTTCAGAATTGGCGATAGGAGAGATTAAATTGATGGTAATTCCATCTCTGCCATGTTCGTTCGCCGCAACACGCGTCAAACCGCGAATCGCTTCTTTTGCTGAAGCATATGCTGCTTGTGTCGGCTGCCCATTTAAGCCTGCGCCCGAAGCAAAGTTAATAATGTTACCCTTTGTTTCTTTTAAATGAGGCATTGCTGCCTGCATTAAATAAAACGTTGGATAGTAACCTGTATTAAATGATAGATCTAGAAGTTCTTTGGTTGTTTCCATAAATGGAACTTGACGAGAAACGTGTGCATTGTTAACAAGTACATTTAATTTCCCGTACTTGGAGACAACTTGTTCAACCAATCCTGGCAGTTCATCATGTTTCGTTAAATCAAACGGAATAAACATGGAATTTGGTGAATGCTGTTGAATTTCTTTCTCAACGATTCGACCTCTTTCTTCACTCAAGTCGACAATAACAACAGTCGCCCCTTCTTTTACCATGGCTTTAGCCATTCCAGCACCAATACCACCGGCGCCACCAGTAATTAAGACAACCTTATCTGCTAACTTTTTCAAATAAATTCCTCCATTCCTCTTTACATCTACAGCATATAACTTATCTAGATAAAATTGCAAGAATATCCACTAAAAGACAAACTAACGACAAAATTCTTCCTTCACCTTCTCTGTTCTCCGGCAAGTCGGAAAATTACTGCATCCATAAAAACTGCCGTACTTCCCTTTCCGTTTGATCATATACCCGCCACAGCCTGGACAGATCTTCGGATTGGTTAACACATCTGTATTTTTAAGTGTGTAACCGCATTGAGGATAGTTCGTACAGCCGAGGAATGAACCGTATTTACCATTGTTCCCTCTCAGCACAAGATGTCCAGTTTGACACCTTGGACATTGAGGATTCGTTTGAACGCTCTGCCCTGCTGGCTCAACAGACACATCATAATTACTCTTTAATTCTTTCACAAAATGTGACTGTTTATTCTCTGGTGCTAATATATATGTAGTGTTCTTCGTTCTCGTAATGGCAACATAGAACAAACGTCTTTCTTCAGCAAATTCAAATCGATCACTCTTCGTCAAGACCCAGGAAAGCAGCGGATCATCTACCATCTTATTAGGAAAACCACTCTTACTATTTTGAGCATTAAGAAGAATACTGTTATCGGCTTCTAACCCTTTTGCTCGGTGGGTCGTTAAAAAGAACAATTTAATGTTTGGATGCTTTTTATAGACAATCTCTACCTGCTCCCCCTTCCCTTTTCTGACGAACTCCCCACTCTTAAGCACATCATTCACATCAAAATTATTGCGCCCTAATAACATGATTTCTGTCTCTATACCATGAATCGTAATAATCTCAGCAATGGCTTCTTTCAGTGAATCGAGATAATCATTCTGGTATTCCAATATTCGAATAGGGGCTGCAGCTTGTTTCGTTGATTGAAGATTCTTTACCATTTGGTCTTTATTCTTCATGACAAAATCTCCGGCAATCGTTATTAACTCTTGTGAATTCCGGTAGGTTTGTTCAATCTTTAATAATTCATAGTGACCAAAGTATTGTTCAAACTTTGTAAATAGCTGAATATCACTCCCCGCAAAACGATAGATGGACTGCCAATCATCCCCTACACATACGATCTTCGCATGTGTTTTCCTCCTAATCGCATCAACTAAATGATATCTACTTTTAGAAATGTCTTGATATTCGTCAATAATGATATATTTATAAGGAAATTGAACCTTTCCTTCCTGTACAATCGAAGTGGCCAAATTAATCATATCGTTGAAGTCGATATACTCGTTTTTTTGCAGAAACGACTGATAATAATCAAAAATGGGACGTACTACTTCAAAAAACAGTTCTGTTCGTTTCCGTATAAAGGGGCTTTGATTTTGTTTTCTATTTTCCTTATGAAACTCATCGAATGCAGTCGAATCATACCCGTTCGATTTAAACAATTGAATAAAGCTCGAAATCAGTTTAATGAACTCATGAAAATAGCGGTCCTTGGTTTGATCAAAAATGGAATCAAAGACCCCACGAAAATCGATTTCCTTAAATACAACCCCATTTGCCACTAACAGTTCTTCTAATTTTTCAAGTAAAATCCCGTTATTATTATAGAAGGAATACGTTTCAACTAATGTTGTCCCCTTTTCCTCATGAAGCTTCCGTTTCCACTCCATCCCTTCAAGGTATTTCTTTTCCTCAATTTCACTAAGCCAGGGCGTTCTATTCTGTTCATTGACCCCGAAATGTTCTATGTACAAATCAAACTCTGGTAAATAAAAATCAGGTTTATACTGACTGTATTGTATGCTTTCTGTCCGATGTGGATAGGGCCTTTCATAGACGTACTCTACGCCATTTAGAAACAAGAAGTTCGCAATGATTATTTCTTCATAGCTCTTAACCGTCTCGCCATGAAAGGTTTTATACTCTTTTGCCAGCTCATCCGCCGCACTTCTTACATATTCCTGCTTATCCGTTTTTCCTTTAAGGGTCTCGTAATCCAAGTCTCGCGTATGTTCGTGATACTCCCCCAAAGTATCAAACTCTTCGATACTTTTCGGAATTGTTAGGTAGTAACCAAAGAACATGACTAATTTCTGAATCACCGTTTTATGTTGATAAATCTCTTTTTGAAAATAGTGATGGATCACTTCCTGAAAGGAATTGAAGATCTCAGGTTTTGCTTGATCATTTTTCGCGAGAATTTCTAAACCAAGCTTATGAAACGTTTTTACATCCACCTTAACCCCAAGCCGTTTAACGACCCGTTCAGCCATTTCAATCGACGCTTTTTTTGTAAATGAAATGAGCAAAATTTCTTCCGGTTTAATGTTCTTCTTATCTACTAAGTATTTCACCTTACCCGATATGGTCAGCGTTTTTCCGCTTCCAGCCCCAGCGAGAATCAGGTTGCTAGCCTCATCCGTTACAATTGCCGTCCTCTGTTGAATATCGAGCGATTTTCCGTCAATATCATTAAAAAATGCCTCGTTTTCCCGTAATTCCTTTTGAATATAAGTTGCATTCCAATCCTTTATATACCTATTCAAGTCTTTAAAAATCGCCATAAAGGTCGCTACATTGTTTGTCTCTCCTGATGAATCGTCAAAGAAAGTAAACAGCTCCCCATATTTTTTCTTTAAATACTCATAGTGGGTAGTGGTAATATACATGCTTTTCAGCTTCTTAACGATACGTAGAAACTGCTCCACCTTTTGAAAATAAGGAGTGAGAAATGCATTCCTTTCCGCTTGCAACACATCCAATGAATCTAGCTTCGGAACAAATGAATTCCGCAGCAAAACCATTTGTGCGTTAAGCTTTGGTAACCGTTTTGCACTAAGTTTTTGCTCACGCTGAAAAAACGCGACCGCTGCTACTGAAATAGCCTGCACCTGATTACTACGTAAATAATCATAGTCTTTATTATAAAGATCACGGATTTGTTGTACCTGCTGATCGGTAATCAACGCTTTTTGATTCGTAAGACTTCTAATCTTGCTATCCAGATCCTTTTCTTTCCTTGTAATGCTCTTTAAGTACTTTTGAATCTGTTCGTAATACTTCGCTTCTTCTGACTTCATAAATAAGTTTTTAATACTCTCTAAAATCGCCATAAACTATGTATACCGCCTTGAAGTTTTCTAATAATAGCCTGACTCTCCCTATACCAATTGTAAATATATCTATAAATCCCATAAATATTAAGTTATATAACTAAATTGTACCATAAGTTATATTCTATAAAGGACAAAAGTGAGTAGTTTTATACTATACTCAAATAAGAAAGGACGTTATTTAATGAAAAACTGGATTCCGTTTTCTGAAGAAGAGTACGCACAAATTTGGGACAGGATACATAGAGATTTTAAATTCGAACCTAGTATTTCTAAGTTCCCATCTTTTCAGGTACCACAGCCTTTTGTAACATATGATATTTCTGATTTTTTCGGGGAATCAGCTGATTTAGATGCTTATGATAACCTTGAAGAGAGAGCATTAGATGCATTTAAAGAGTGCATTTTGGATGACGAATATATCCTGGCACTGAATTACCAGCATGATTGTTTTTGGGTAAATCCACATTTAACATTCGAAAGAGATGAATGGGGAGAATGGAAAATACCCATCTTTCCGAATGGTGATTACTACTTCTTTATCCATAAGGATTTTAAATTTGGCTTTCTAGGGCACCCATGGGAAAGAAGCATTACTATATTTGGAAAAGAATTCATAAATGCTTTTGATAAACAGAAGCCAAGTATGTTTCGTAAGGTTTTAAGACACAGCTAATTAAAGACCGTCACTTATCTATGCCTCAATAGGTGCCTCCAAAAAAAAACTCATTTAAGCTATAAATGAGTTTTTTCTAATCTATGCATTAAATGAGTAGTGGGGCTTTTATGGAATAATCGTCTTCTTGGATAGAGATGAACTTACCATTCTGTACCTTATGAAGCTTAATTTTATCAATAGTATTTGGGTTTCCATTTGGACAAATATGATAGGAATATTTGTCCATGTAAACGTATTTATCATGATACTTTGTACTGGTTCCGAGAAAGACAGTTCCATGAAAACTCTCCACGTAACTCACAATGGTATCTAGGATAAATGTATATTCTTCCTTATCTATGATAGATCCCGGTATCCCACCTGTTCCTAATAGGATATAGTCAGCTGATTTAACCGCTTCCTGTACAGTTCTTAAATTCGCAAACATCTCTTTATAGTAAAATTCTTTTGATTTACTTTTCACATCATGTAACACACTATTTAAATGACTAGCACTTGATTCATAGAATGGGTACACATTCACGATGCTAATTTCACCAATTTCTAAGTGTGGAATACTAGTAAAGGCAACGCTGGCACATTTATTAAGTGTATTATCCGAATCATGCTCATTCGCTTTACTTGGGTTCATTAAAATAAAAAGCATTTTTTTATGATACTGATTCTCTAACTGTCCAGTAATTATTTTTCTCGATATCATTTCACCGGATAAATGTTCGATGACACAATGGGTTGGCGTCTTAACATAGTGAGGATAGGTAATTGGCATAATCAACAACCTCCTTTTAAAACATAATACCATATTTATCCAAATGAAACTTATGGATACATATAATAAAAGTAAGATTGTCTTTAATGGTTATACCTAAATACTACTACACTGCTATTGCGTTTACGTCTACTTCCCTCTCCATACTCCAACAACCATCACGATAACTCCATTCTTCGAACGTAAACATTCTTGATAGTTCTTCGCTGCCACTAGTTAACTCCTTACTCTTCTTGCGAATCATTCTGTTATTAAGGTGTTTTTGGAAACCAATACATTCTTTTACCGTTTTTAGAACAATCCGTAAAAAAGGTGACAAAATAGCCGGGAGACATCTGCTCAATTTGTGAGGTACTTCCCGTTCTCATCGCTTCATCCCAGTTGGACAAATACTGATCATGCCATTCCGTAACATTTCATTCTACTAGTCATCACTTATAATTTTCTAAAATAGTTTTAAAAGGATCCCACGCTAGTATGACTATACTGATCTTTTACGAGCTGTGTAATCCCCATTTTATTCAGATACTTTACAGGACATAAGAAAGTAATCGTTACGACGCCTGGATGTCTGCCAATTTCAATTGATCCTGTTATGGTTGCTCGATTCATCACTTCTGGGATCGTTATCGCAAGAGCATCTGCTGCTCTCTGCAGTCCGTTATCTGTTGCTTCATTTAAATCCGCTCCGGTTCCAATAAACGAGATGGGCAGCGATTCTTCCAGTTTCGCGACTCCCCATTGATCTGCAACACTCCGGGCTGTCTCTTTTTCTTTCTTGGTAATCGGCTTGGCTAGATATGGAAGATCTTCTTCAACGGGTAATAAAATCGGCCCATCAATCGTCAGTCCTTTAATGACGATAACCTGGAAGGTAACAACCCCAGCCACATCCGCTGTATGGCCAGCGATTTCTCCATCCCCTTGCATCGCATGCATATCACCCAGATAGACACCACCGCCTGGGACTTTTACTGGGCAAATTAAAACCGCTCCCTCGCGCACACGGTTAATATCCATATGCCCGTCGGTCCGATCCGATAATTGCTCCCTCGTTAGACCGTTTTCATGTGGAGCATCGATCAAAAATTGACCAAAATCGCCTGCGTTGTGCGAGTCAGGAAACGGTCTTGAAGGGGTTGTACCGAATTGGCCTAAAAATGGACGCAGTCTTGCAACCGTACCGACTAAATCATGTGGAGCAAACGTCACAATTGGATTCTGAACCGAATGTTCAGGTGTTGCCATATAGGTTCGTCCATCATGTGCAATATGTTCAGCTGCCTCTTTATGTAAGGTAACTCCCACCGTTCGATTCGAATCAAAAGCCAGCGTATACCCGTTTGTAAAGATAAATGGCGTCACATCCTCACCACAACTGGCACAACGAATGGCCTCTTGACCGATTCCTTCAATCACCGTCTCCGGATTCTTCGTCCCACATCCAGGGCATATTCCAGCAACAAAGGGATCTCCCTCAAATCGCCCCTCTACCGTTTGATCATTTCCTGATGAGGTAGCGGAAGAGGTCACTTGAATCGACTTAATCTTAATCGCAATCGCATCTCCCAACTCGGCTCCCTCGACAAAAACAGGCTTGGTCACTTCATGACCGCCCCGGATTGACGGGGTAATCATAGGTCCCCAGCACCCCGGAGCCGTATTCGCGACAACATGCCCGCCATCCTTTACGGGTCCCAGCATTTCTTGAGCAGGATCTAAGATTCCATTGGTAAATTCATTCACAAAAACCGTTTGCTTTGCTTCCATATCATCATTTCCTCCTATGCGTATTTTCTCAATTTAAAAAGTAAACTACTCTCTCATTACTATTCTAGTAAATCACTTGCAAATCCTTTTTTTAGCCAAGAATGGACAGTTTACTAACAAAAAACAGAACCGCAAATACGGCTCTGTTACGATAAATCAATTACTCACCCTCAAGAGGTGTCAACTTCACCGCTGCCTCTGTCTGAATGACATCTCCTTCACTTACAGAAAACGTATACGAAGCTTCGCCATGTCTGCCGAGGATTGTGTTTACCGTCATCCCCTCGTTGACGATAAAATTACTGCCTTCTCCAATGGGTGTTGCTTTATATCGACCTTCTGGCAGATCCTGCCCTACCGTATAATAACCAGCCGGCAATGTTTTCGGTTTTCCCTTTGCTTGTTTGACTGCCCCACTTAACGAGGCCAACTCGCTTTCTTTTTCCTTCACCTTGCTCGTCATGTCTTTTACCTTTTGTTCTTCCTTTTTCAACAGACCCGTTACCTCTGACAGCTGTGCCTCCATTTCATCCTTGGACTCGATTAGTGCATATACGACGTCTGCTTCATCCACCATCTCAGCTGCCTCTGCCTCCGCTGTATCTTTCTCATTTTCCAGGGCTAAAATAGCAGCTTTCAATTCGTCAATTTTTTCTTTGGATTTCTCCACTTCCTTTTCCAACGCAACCGCATCCAGCTTCTTACTATTTAACGTAACAACTGCTCGAGATGTCCCGATTTCCAATCCGATAAAAAAGATGAGGATCATCCCCACAAGAATACCCGCCGCCCAGATCCAACTCTTTCTCATCAAGATTCCCCCTTGATTGTTGCACTCTTTACTATAGATACAAGTAGATTCGGAAAAATAGACCACCTACTATGGACTTAGGGGAATTGGTGCCTCAAAAATATTTTTATCGATGCTACTTTGTCGATTTAAATTGGTATATATGGGATGAACCATCAAACTAACTAGTTGGAGGAATCCCGTATGACCAAAAAAATCATTACGTCCATTGCCAAAACGGATACGTACACATCCCTTTCCACTTTCTCCTCGGTAAAAGAGATGAACCTCGCATTGCAGCACTATCAAATAACGTTCGATGCCGAGCTGACGAAAACAGAAAAAACCGTCCTCATCACCTTGTCACACTACAGCTGTATCTATCCTAGAGTCAGTTTTCTGCGTAAGCGAAAAATTGGTGAGCTAGTGGGGAAAAGTCGACGACCATCATTCGTGTGTGTAATCGTTTGGAGACGCTCGGGATCATTCGGCAGTATAGCTTAAAACGAGAAAATGATTTGCTGCAAACCGTAAATGCCATTGTCATTCTCCCAACAAAGAACGACACAGAACCCCCAATTACCCAGCATGTCACACCCGCACCAGCGGATTTTGTCACACCAAAAAGCCTTATTATTCTTAAGCAAAAGAAAGAGATAAAGAATACGTATACCCCAAAAACTCCTTATGACACTTTCAAGGAAAGGGCCGCCTGCTTTATCTCAAATAAAAAAATCATTCAAACGTTATATGGGATTTACCGAGCGCAAACCGTTTCATTAAAAGCAGCGTTCCAACCAGAAGACATCCTCAAATCCGGTCTTCAATCACTCACGATCACACTCCAAGCCACCAAACAGAAGACCATCCGAAACCTGCCCGGCTATTTCAACGGCACCTCAAAGAGCTGTATTTCACCACCCTTCATGAACTAGGCTGGAACGAAAAAACAGCAAGCACCCCAATAGGGATACCTGCTGTAACAAATCTTTCATATACGTTGGAGACTTACATATCTCAATAATAGAATCATGAACAACTACATACCATTACCTGCTCTTTCCCTATTCCGGTAGGCTCATTAACTTTTGGAAAATCTCTGTCCGAATTAATTCAGGAGACGTGATGTCTATTAGCTGAATGTCGATAGCAACGGCACGTTGAATTCCCCAGTAACGTTTTTTAGCTTTTTCTAAAGGAATACTCGTCCAAACACTTAGATCATCTTGAGTTTGTTCAAAAAAGTCATTATCTCCAAAAGGTGCAGCAAAAACCCAAAAATCTGATACTGCCGGCATTCTTATCCAAACTGAGTAATCAAAGGTATAGCGGATCAGTGATATAACGGGATATTCTTGATCTTGTAAGATAACTTCAATTCCAAATAAAGATCCTACTCTTAAATCAGGGATCATTTCAGAAACGGAATCATTTTCTACTTGATAAAGCTTAATAAAATTGGTTATCATCCAACCATTCGAATCAGTATCTGATTTCCAACGCAAGAATCGTGGTGTAAGAGTAATATAGCCTTCTTCTTCCCCAATCCGGTCCATTTCAGCAAACAGCACTTCTAAGTTTGCATAGGTTTCTTTTATTATTTCAATTGCAGTCGTAATATTTTCGCCACGATTAATTGTTACAGACATATCCAACATCTCCATTCAGTATTTTGGTTGGCCATTGCCAACTTTTCGTATCAAAAACAGGTTTTTGGAAAAGAAAGGGCTCATTTGATACTTCTTTTTGCAGCAGGTCCTTTGAAAAACCCTTATAATGCATTAACCGTTTCTTTTTCAACAAATCTATTAAATCAATAAGGATTAGTTTCTCACCTGTCAGGTAATCAGTGGTATCGATTGCAGTCAGCGTTTCCAGCACATCCTCCCAACAGATATAACCAAGGCTCACTTCTGGTTTAATGATGTTTCGTTGCTCTAAAGACTTTTCAACAGCTTGCATCATCTGGAAAGGTGCTAAAAAGACTAAAAAGAGCGGCTTCCTGTCTTCCCTAAGATCCAAAAGCATTCGTGCATAACGTGCTAACTGGTTCCGACTAGTATCAGAAGTGATTTCAAGGTCAATTCCGTCTTCAGACGATATCCCGCTAAAGTACTTAATTTCTATACCAATCAATGCATTGGTTAAAGGGAGTAATAAATCAATTTCGCCCTCCTCATGCTTAGGCCAAAAATTCAACTCTGTATAGCCAGTCTCTTTTTGAAGCGCACTCAGCCATTCCTTCTGGACTATCAAATTGTTAAATCTAACAGCTGAGAGCACATGTACTAGCCCTTTCTCAAAAGGCAAATAACGAATGGTTCCAAAAAAATCACCCGTTAGCTGATCCTCCAGCGTATGAGAAGCTTTATTTTTAATTTCAGCTAGCATTCAATCACCTCCCATTTATAATTTCGACCCATTAATCCAAGCTGTGAAAAAGTTCCAGTCTCGGACCGTTCCATTATCATTCAGTATCCCTAAATAGACCCCATCGCCTTTACCAACCTGCCATATGGCTTGTGCTGAATTAGGCTTATCGGAAATGCCCATGATTTTAACATAATGATAGAATGTATCTTTACCTAACCCGATGTTTTCAGAAACGTACGCTACTAGATAAATATCAATACAACTAGCACCAAAGCGTTTAGGATCACCGTTTAATATATGCTTTCTAATCAATTTAATTTGTTCATGGGGCTCAGCAGCTAGCAGTTCGTCCTTAATACTCTCAAGCTGATATGCAAAGTAACTTCGTTTCTCCCACTGTTTTAATTTTGCAACATCTCCATTTAACGCACCCAGTTTAGTCAGCATATTTTTCAAGTTGCACACAGTTGGTATTATCTTAGTATGTAGACTTCTTCCTCTTAAAGAACTTGGCAAAATAATAGTCTCTGAATGATTGACTGTCATATATGGACCTCCTCTAGTTAATAAACATATATCTTTAACAAATAATATAAATATAGTTAAATTGTACCATATATTACCTAGCAAAAAAGCACCCCTAAGGATGCTTTTGGTTGTTTATTTGTAGTATTAACCGTTGATTTAAATTGTTCTAGCTCTTTCTAATAAGATTATATTAGAAATAAATAAAAAATGTAGGCATCAAAGAAAACGAAGTAGTTCTCTAAATACTTTCGAATTTGTAATTCTGATAACTATAATTGCCCATTTTCATTAAAATAAGAAAAGCTAAACCACGCCTTAAGAGGCCTTGGTTTATTAATGTGTATTCATGAGAACAATTAATAGCAAGAACATCTTTGTAAGAAGATATTCTTCATTTA
This sequence comes from Peribacillus sp. FSL H8-0477, assembly GCF_038002765.1. NCBI lineage: Bacteria > Bacillati > Bacillota > Bacilli > Caryophanales > Bacillaceae > Peribacillus > Peribacillus sp. FSL H8-0477. The sequence continues at coordinate 309,340 of NZ_JBBODE010000001.1, forward strand.
GGGCTTTACAAATATCGTTTTAATAGACGTGTAAAACTCTTTTGCCGCTTCTCCTTGCTCACGGGAGTGGGAGCTGGATTGTTTCATTCCTCCGAATGGGGCTTGCAGTTCAACTCCAGCAGATTCAGCGTTAATTCGCACGAGACCCGCATCCATCTCATTAATAAATGAAAGCATGTGACCGATATTTTTAGTGAAAATAGAAGCACTTAGTCCGAATTTTACGTCGTTTGCGATGTGGACGGCCTCTTCAAGAGTCTCAACTTTAATAAGGGCGAGCACTGGTCCGAAAATTTCCTCTTGGGCAATAGTCATTTTGTTATTTACGTTTTCGAAGACAGTGGGTTCCATAAAGAATCCATCAGCTAATCCCTCTTCTTCTATTCGTTTACCGCCATGAATCAATGTTGCGCCTTCTTCTATTCCTTTCTTTACGTAAGAAAGGACTGTATTAAGTTGATTCTCACTTGCACACGGTCCCATCCATACATCTTCATTCAAACCATTTCCAACTTTTATTTCCTTTATCTTTTCAATAAGTTTATTTTTGAACTCCTCATACACGTCACTTTGTACGATTACCCGGCTTGTAGCTGTACATTTCTGTCCCGTAGAACGGAGGCCCCCACTAATGGTTGCTTCTACTGCCTGATTTAAGTCCGCATCATTGGCAACAATTACGGGATTCTTCCCACCCATTTCTAACTGATATTTAGCACCACGCTTGAATGCGCCTAGTCCAATTGATTTACCGACCGAGTCAGATCCCGTGAATGTCACACCATTAATATCCGGATGATCGGTAATTGCCTGACCTATGACAGACCCCGGTCCTGTTACCATGTTAATCGTACCCACTGGAAACCCTGCCTCGTCAAAACATTCCAATACTTTGGCTGCAGTCACCGCAGCTTCTTGAGCTGGTTTCAGAATAACGGTATTTCCATAAATGAGTGCCGGTGCTATTTTCCAGATAGGGATTGCTACTGGGAAATTCCAAGGAGTAATCACCCCGACCACTCCAAGGGGAACACGCGTAGTGAACATCAATGCATCAGCATCCGATGGCGGAATCACATCCCCTACTTTCCTCATCCCTTCTCCTGCATAATAACGGAGGATGGCGACACCTCTAGCTGTTTCCCCTTTTGCTTCGGGAAACGTTTTTCCCATTTCACGAGTCATCGTCTCCGCAATCTCGTCCATACGTCGCTCGATTGCGTTCGCGGCTTTATACAAATACTCTCCACGGGCAGCACCAGTCAGTTTCTTCCAAGATACTTGTGCTTCTTTCGCAACACGAACAGCTTGATCCACATCTTCTTTTTCAGACTGTTGTACATACCCGACGATTTCATGACGATTGGCTGGGTTGATGCTCGTATTAACCTTTTGATTAGATGCAGCTACCCATTTACCATTGATATAGTTTAGATACGTTTTTTCGTCAGTTTTTATATTCATCTTCTATCCCTCCATATTCCTTTTAATGGTTAGTTCTGTAATTTTTGTTTAGTTTTGTGAATAGTCAAAAATAATTGGTAGATTTATTTTACTTAAATTAAAATTTTATTTGGTAGTTTTACACGATTTTTCAAAATACCAATATCAGAAACTTCAATTTCAATCTGATCGCCATCCAATAAGGTAAAGTCATTCTCAGGAATAATACACGTACCAGTCAACAAGACAGTCCCGTCAAAAATTTCATTGTCACGAATGAGGAAGGATACTAATTCATCATATTTTCTTTTCAACTGGCTGGTATTTGCTTTTCCTTCTACTTTAAGCTCGCCATTCCGGTAGATTTTACATGTGATGTCGAAGTTATAAGGATCTTCCACGGACTCGGCAAGGAGAATGGCTGGACCAATCGAACAAGAATTTTTCCACATTTTTGCTTGTGGTAGATAAAGAGGATTCTCTCCTTCAATGTCACGACAACTCATATCATTCCCGATTGTGTATCCAAGGATTTCACCTTCTCGATTAATGACTAAGCCCAATTCAGGCTCAGGAATCTGCCAATTCGAGTCACTACGCAAATACACCTCTTGATCTGGGCCAACTGTTCGAGCAGCCGTAGATTTAAAGAAGATTTCTGGGCGTTCAGCTTCATAGATCTTGTCATAGAAAGTAGTGGCATCAAGCTTTCCATCAGTTGCTTCATAGTTACGTGCATCGCGGCTACGCTCATATGTAACACCAGCAGCCCAGACTTCTTCAGCTATAATGGGAACGAGTAACGATAAATCGTCTAAAGAATTTGGAATAGACACTGATTTAGAAAGAAAATTTTCAATAAAAGAAAGTGGAGAAACTTTTTGTTCGTTTGCCTCTTGGATTAATTGAATCAATCCTTCTTGAGGAAGCGGGTACACTTCCCCCTCATTTGTAACAGCTGCTAGCGTTGCTTTTGAATGGTCATTTGAATATCGGATAATACGCATAAATAGAACCTCCTCTTGTTTTATATTATAAAACTCAGTTTCTATATATAGACAATAGAGAAGGGAACCACTTTTATGAACTTGGTATCCCATTTCCCATTTGTTCTGATAATTGGAAGGTTGCCTGTTTCAGTTGTTCAATGAAGATGTGTAACTGAGACTCATTGATGCGACCTACTAATGTAGATAGGCTAATCGCTGCAATCACTTTATTCTCATGATTTCGAATAGGTGCTGCGATACAGCGAACACCAGGCTCGTTTTCCTGATTATCAATTGCGTACCCTTGAGATTGAACGTGTTGAAGCTCTTCCATAAATTCTGATTCATCTGTAATCGTAAACTCCGTTTGTTTTAAGTAGACATATTCATGTAGAATGGCTTTGATTTCTTCCGAATCTTTAAAGGCGATTAACGCTTTCCCAACCGCGGAGCAGTGAAGTGGAATTCGCTTCCCTATTTTTGAATAACGAATGACAGCCATCGGCCCTTCTACTTTATCAATATAGACCCCTTCTTTTCCGTCCAGTATCACCAAGTGAGTGGTCTGTCCGGTTTTTTCCGATAAATCCAGTAAGTATTTTTTTGATAACTCTCGAACATCCAAGGACTGAATGACATAGTTCCCTCTTTCAAAAAGCTTCATTCCCAATCCATACTTCCCATTCTCAGGATTTTGGCTGATATAGCCATGATTTAAAAGCGTTTTCAATAAAGAATGAATCGTACTTTTGTGAAGCCCTAACTGTTTACTGATATCTGTTATCTTCAATTCTGTTGTATGTTCGTCAAACAAATCGAGAATACGAAGCGCACGATCTACTGATTGAATAACAGGCATGAATGTCACCTACTTGTTTTAAATTATGAAACTCAGTTTTATAATCACAAAATTTTCTCACAATTTAATCTAATACTAGTTTTTTTGAAAAGTCAAGAACCATAATTCAATCCATGGGTATCTTTTTGACCTAAGCTTAATAGAGAATAAACATCTGGATATAGCTTTTAGGACCTTCTCCCCTGTCTGCCTCCCTTTTAGAAAAACAATGAATATCCGAGTAAAATTTCTTGTGAACAACTAGGTCTCTTATAGGATCATTGCCTCAATTGAATTAATTGACTTTTCAGAACATATATGTTTATTTTAAATTACACGTTACGTTCTTCATAGAAAAACGTTGTTTTATAATATAAAACAAAATTAGGTTTTTCAGAGAACTTCAAAGATAAATAAAATTCTTAGGTTCTTACATGACTGAGTATTCGGTTTTTTATAATCATTTTACGGAGGTAGATATATGTCATTTCAATCGATATTTGGCGAAGAAGATGTTTCTCTCTACAAAATTCAAACGCATGCAAAAGGGGCAGATGGTTCACTCCCGCTCACTTCAGAAATGTTGTTAGAATCACCAAGTGGTGACCTCTTTGGGTTATCTCAAAATGTTGGGATGGGTTGGGCAGCTTCAAACCTCCTTGGAAAACAAGTCCTCATCCTCGGTACACAAGGGGGAATTAGGAATCATGATGGGACGCCCATTGCATTAGGCTATCATACTGGTCATTGGGAAATCGGTTTATTAATGAAGGCGGCAGCTGAAGAAATCAGTAAACAAGGAGGCGTTCCCTTTGCAGGATTCGTAAGCGATCCCTGTGATGGCCGTACGCAAGGAACGACCGGGATGTTTGATTCCCTTCCGTATCGAAACGACGCTGCCATCGTTTATCGGAGATTGATACGATCCCTGCCTACACGTCGGGCAGTTATTGGAGTAGCTACATGCGATAAAGGTCTTCCAGCCATGATGGTCGCTTTAGCATCCATGCATGACTTGCCAACGATTATCGTACCTGGAGGTGTTACGCTTCCACCAACCAATGGAGAAGACGCAGGAAAGATTCAAACCATCGGGGCAAGGTACGCAAACAATGAAATTACGTTACAAGAAGCTGCCGATCTCGGATGTCGTGCATGTGCTACACCAGGGGGCGGCTGTCAATTCCTTGGTACAGCTGGTACCTCCCAAGTCGTGGCAGAGGCCCTTGGAATGGCATTGCCTCACTCGGCACTAGCCCCTTCAGGTCAGCCAGTTTGGGTGGAGATGGCTAAGCAATCGGCACGTGCATCATTAGTAATGGAGAAGAAAAAGATAACCACCAAGGATATTATAACGGATAAAGCGATCGAAAATGCGATGGTGATTCACGCAGCTTTCGGGGGTTCGACGAATTTACTCCTTCATATCCCAGCCATTGCTCATGCAGCTAACTGCAAGTTACCAACGGTTGAAGATTGGACAAGGATCAATAGGAAAGTCCCTCGTTTAGTCGATGTACTGCCAAATGGCCCTAGTGGACACACAACCGTAAAGGTCTTCCTAGCAGGTGGAGTTCCAGAGGTCATGCTTCATTTAAGAAAAATGGGTGTCTTGCATGAGGATGTACTAACGGTTACCGGAGAAACGCTTGGTGCCAATCTCGATTGGTGGGAAACATCCGAAAGACGGGCTTTGATGAAAAGACAATTGGTAGAAAATGATGGGATCAATCCTGATGATGTGATCATGGACCCACTCACAGCAAAAGAAAAAGGTCTAACGTCTACCGTTACCTTCCCGAAAGGAAATATTGCTCCTGAAGGATCCGTCATTAAATCAACGTCCATCGATTCATCTGTAGTAGGAGAAGACGGCGTCTATCGCCACACCGGAAAAGCGAAAGTATTTACGTCAGAAAAGACAGCGATAAAAGCGATTAAAACAAGCGGCATTCAAGCAGGCGACATCATGGTCGTTATGGGCGGAGGTCCATCTGGAACCGGGATGGAAGAAACCTACCAACTAACATCGGCATTAAAACATTTGTCATATGGAAAACATGTCTCTCTGATTACAGATGCGCGTTTTTCGGGTGTTTCAACTGGCGCTTGTATTGGACATATTGGACCAGAGGCCTTGGCTGGCGGAGCCATTGGAAAATTGCGTGACGGAGATATCATCGAAATCATTGTGGATCGCAATCAATTAGTGGGTTCCGTTAATTTTGTCGGAACAGAGAATGAAAGACTTTCTTTAGAACAGGCAACAACAGTCTTGGAAGAACGTGACCTTCATCCGGACCTTAAACCGGATCCCCAACTTCCAGATGATACTCGTTTATGGGCTGCCCTTCAATCAGTAAGTGGAGGAACTTGGCGCGGAAACATCTATGATACCGATCGAATTATAGAAGTTCTACAAGCAGGAGTAAAAGCATTAGACGAAGAAAAAAACTCATTCAAAATTAATGCATAGCATTCAACGATAAGTACATTTTTACCTTTTATCCTCCCCATATCCTCAGAAAATGGATGATGATGATGGATGATGATGATGGATGTTGATTTTTTCAGAACAAAATTGAGAGCGGTTACGATATTCATCACCCTATGGACTAGTAAACAAAATAGCATAAGCCATCCCAGAGTTACTAACTATTTTAGTAAGTTTGAGCAAACCGAAATATTTTAATTATTTTATGGGAGGTTTATTATGCCATTACTTATAGTAGCGTTTGGGATTATCCTCTTGCTCATTTTGATTACTGGATTCAAGTTAAATACTTTCGTGCGGTACACTTGGTCATATCGCTTTAATCTTTGGGCTTGGAGCCATGCTCGGCAGGCTAATTGCTGATGCAGGAGGAGCCCAGCGGATTACCATGACCTTAATTAACAAATTTGGCGAAGATAAAATTCAATGGGCTGTTGTGGTTGCTTCTTTTATCGTCGGAATCGCCCTATTCTTTGAAGTAGGATTGGTGTTATTGATTCCGATTGTATTCACCATGGCCAAAGAACTGAAAGTCTCTATTTTGCACCTAGGTATTCCGATGGCTGCAGCCTTATTAGCCACGCATAGTTTCTTGCCCCCGCATCCAGGGCCAACAGTCATAGCTGGTGAATATGGTGCAGATATTGGATTGGTTTTACTTTACGGAATGAGTGTCGCCATACCAACCGTCATCCTTGCCGGTCCCCTATACACGAAGTTCGCTAAAAAAATTGTACCTGTTGCATTCAAAAAAACTGGTAATATCGCTTCTTTAGGCGAACAAAAAACATTCAAGCTGGAAGAAACACCTGGTTTCGGAATAAGTGTATTAACCGCCATGTTCCCTGTTTTATTAATGGCCATAGCTACAATCCTTGATATGGTTCAAAAATCAGTAGGATTTCAAGATAATACATTAATAGAAATCGTTCGTCTGGTAGGAAACGCTTCAACTGCCATGTTGTTATCTTTATTTCTTGCATTCTATACAATGGGAATGGCAAGAAAGACTCCAATCAAAGATGTAATGGCTTCCTGTACCTCATCGATTGCCGCAATTGGGATGATGGTCTTAATCATTGGAGGCGGCGGTGCTTTCAAGCAAGTACTCATTACTGGGGGTGTAGGAGATTATGTAGCAGAATTATTTACAGGCAGTGCAATGTCACCGATCATTCTTGCCTGGTTAGTTGCTGAAATATTACGGGTTTCCTTAGGATCAGCCACAGTTGCCGCTATCTCCACGGCAGGATTAGTTATCCCTATATTGGCTCAATACGACGTTAATTTAGCCTTGGTAACGCTCGCAACTGGAGCCGGCAGTTCAATTTGCTCGCATGTGAATGAAGCAGGCTTTTGGATGATTAAAGAATGGTGCCAAAACCAAAATGTTACCTACTCACAGTTCCATTATTGGACGAGGAAGTTTAAAGATGAAGAAACTACTACCGAAACCACTCAGTGTTTGTCCTTTATACAAACTGTCAGGGCTTCATCTATTGTTGACCGGAAATGGCTGATGGCGAGTTGGATGACTTGAAGTTGATCTCTTATATATCTTGGATAACGAATCCCTAATTCATGAACAAACTGTTCTGCACTTTCTTGTTCATTGAACTGGCGAATGATCGTTTCCTTGTATGCTTGTATTCCTTTTGAACGATCTATCTCTACTATGATGCCTATTCTTTATTAGTTGACCTGTTCCCAGACACAAGGTGTGTTTAGCTAGTACATCTCCTTCCGGAGTTGCTCTTATGATAAGTTCCTTTTCTTTAACCTCGACATAGACTGTATTATTTCCCCTTGGACGGTACGTTCCTATCGGGAGGGAATAACGATAGATTTATATTTAATCACATTGTCCTTGTGGATGGTTCTTGATATACTAGAACCATGGTTGCTCTCGAAAGAGAGTAAAGATGAGACTGGTTTTAAGTGTTGCTTTTCGAGGGCGTGCACTTCTACCGGTCTCTTTTTAATTGTAAAGTGTACATTATAATTCTCCGTTCTTTTTAACCAGGCTAGGCAACTTTCGTTCCAAGAATTTCTATTCGAAAACACCCGATGTCTGGCGAAATTCATTTTCACGTATTTTACTACGTTTTCTACTTTTCCTTTACTTTGTGGATCAGCCTTTCTACATAAGTAAATCCGGAATCCTCGTTCTTTTTGATAGGCTTGGAATTAACCAGTCAGGACAATATCTCCCGCATTTTCACTTTCCGTTATTAGATGGTCCTGATCATAAACGATTTCTTCGGGCATTCCTCCAAAGAAAGAAAATGCTTTCTCATGACAATGAATCGTATCTCTTGTTGTAAAAGATCTGTTTAATTACTCCACATATTTACCGAGAGTGGGAGAGGACAAAAAGTTATGAAGTATAATTTAATGTCTTTATTTTCAGTGTTTTTACCTGTGATTTCTCCCCAGTCAACCTGTACCTGTTGTCCCATTGGTAGCTCTTCAACTGCCTCGTGCATGCGAGGATGAATCATTTTAGGGATATGATAGATGTCTCTTATATCACTTACATAACTCCGAATCGTACTGGCCCCAACTTCTAACGACGGAAAACGTTCTTTTAACCAATCTTCAATTTGTGCCGAAGATAAGTCTGGATGTTCTTTTAACCAAGTGACTATCCTATCCCGATAGGGATCCAGCTTCTTTTGTCTTATACCAAGAGCAATCATCCAATTCGTTGCTTCATCAAAAGTCATATCTAAGTATTTGTAAACTGTATTTCTAGAAATCTTAATTTTTTTGCAATGGCTGCCACTTTAAAGCCCTGTTTTTTTAATTGGGGCACTTCAACAATCAAAAGTGATTTTTCCACCTTTCAGATTCTCCAGCTAAACAATGATTTTATTTATCATAGCTTAGTTGAACCAATAATTAGATAAAAAGTGTTCAATTCCATTTGTCAGAAACTGTTTATTATAGTCTAGCAGTTACAACAAACTGCGTTTAGAGAAAAGCAGGCCCATGAAGTGCACCCCAAAAAGTTAGAGTCATAATCTAACTTTTGGGGTGTTTTAGTATGGCTAAATATAGCGATGAGTTTAAGTTGATGATTGTGAGAGAGTATCTGAATGGTCCACTTGGCTTCAAACTACTTGTTCGTAAATACGAGATAAAATCACCTACGCAATTAAGAAATTGGGTAAATATATACAAGAACCAAGGCGCAGTTGGACTTTCTAGAAAGAAAACCAATGAATTTTACTCTGTTCAATTCAAGCTTGATGTACTAAGCTTTATGAAAAGGACAGGCGCTTCTTACACTGAAACGGCTCTTCACTTCGGGTTAACCAATCCACCTTTGATTGCTTCGTGGAAAGGAAAACTCCTTGAGAGTGGTGTGGAAGGCCTACTTAAACCGAAAGGACGGCCAGCCATGTCAGACAAAGCGAAGAACAATCAAAGAAGAAAACAGCCTGTAAAAGAGATGACCGTTGAACAGAAACTCAAAAGGGAAAATGAACTTCTGCGTTTGGAGAACGAGTACCTAAAAAAGTTGCGCGCTTTTCAGATGGATCCGGACGGTTATCTCGAAAAGCACAAGCAGCGCTATCATACGAACTCAAAGAAGAATTCCGACTGAAGGATGTACTTCAGTTCATAGGTATTCCCGAATCTTCTTATCATTACCATGTGAAAAAAATGAAGCAAGAAAACCCTCATCAAGAAGTAGAAGAAATCATTCAAGCTATTTTTGAAGAGCATAATGGCAACTATGGGTATCGCAGGATTCGTTTAGCGTTAAAGAACCAGGGGCTCCTAGTGAATCATAAGAAAGTACAACGCATCATGAGAAAGCTTGGATTGAAAGGGGATAAGTTCACCCGTAAATCACGTCGATTTAGTTCGTACAAAGGAACAATTGGCACGGTAGCGAAGAACAGAATCCATCGCCGGTTTAAGACCCCTATTCCCTATCAAAAACTCACCACCGACATCACAGAATTCAAGTGTGCGGATGGAGGTAAACTCTACCTCAGTCCGATTTTGGATATGTATAATGGTGAAATTCTTTCATATGGGATGAGTATGCATCCGACACTGGACTTTGTAATAGAGCCTTTGAAGGAAACTCTTCGAGTAGTAAAAGAGGCAAGATACCGAACGACCATCCATTCAGATCAAGGCTGGCATTATCAGCATAGAAAATGGGTCCATACATTGAAAAAACATAACGTGTTCCAAAGCATGTCCCGAAAGGGAAACTGCTTAGATAACTCGCCTATGGAGAACTTCTTCGGATTATTAAAGCAAGAGATGTATTATGGTGAACCACTTCGCACGTACGAGGAACTGAAACGGACTATCGAGTCCTACATTTATTATTATAATAACCAACGCATTAAACAGAAATTGGCTGGAATGAGTCCGGTACAATACCGTCTTCAAACCAACCAATTGGCTGCGTAATATAAAACTCTAACTTTTAGGGGTCACATCACCATTCTGGACCTTTTTTTGAAATGGTTAAACAGTCAGAAACCAAGAGTATTGCCAAAAAGCGCCCTTGGGGCAGCCTACTGTCTTAATCAGTGGGAAAGCTTAGAGGTATTTGTAGAGGATGGTCGTCTAGAAATTGATAATAATCGGAGCGAGCGATCCATCAAACCTTTCGTAATTGGACGCAAAAACTGGTTATTCTCTAACACCCCGAGAGGGGCATACGGGAGTGCCATTGTTTATAGCATTGTGGAGACAGCAAAGGAAAATGGACTAAATCCATACTACTACCTTCATTATTTATTTAAGAAACTTCCAAATATGGATACGACAAAGGAAGAAGAGTTAGATCAATTACTTCCTTGTTCTTCAACATTACCCTTGGTATGTCGAGTTTTCAAAAACTAATATCTACATACTAACGAATCCCCATCTACGAATGTAGGTGGGGATTATTTTACGCTTACAGAAGTAGAATAGTTTAACCCTTAACTACTTATTAAGTTCTTTAAAGGCATCTTCTAAATTTAATATCTTTATGTTCGACATAGGAGTATTGAATTTAGAAAATATTTCATTTTCATTTTTCACTATAATTATACCTTTAGTTCCTTCTTTATCATCAATTGCTTTTTGCAACCTATCCACAGCTCTATTTACAGCCATTGTATGGACAGTTTCTCTCCAAACTTTAACATCAATTAATATATCTTTATCAGTAATTTTATAATCATAAAATCTATTCTCACTTGGTATTATATTAAATTTTCTATTTAACTGTCGTACAACTTCCTTTTCAAACGCGATGCCCTCATCAATCACTCTGGTCATATGATTTATAGGTAATATATCTTTTGAAGACTCCTTAAACCTTAAAATAAATGAAATTATTAAAGTTATAAGTGTACTTACGAGAAAAGTTAAAGAGATGATAGTTCTATCTAAATTTAATCCTATATTTAAACTAGAATTTATCAATAATGCTACTAGAGGGCCTAGTAAAGCAGTTGAAATAGGTAATAAATATTTTGAAAACCCTCGTTCTTTTTCTGCTTTTATTTTTTCATCTTCATTTATTTCTAATTCCTTTAAATTCAAGATTAAAGTAGTAATTTGTTCAATAACTTTTTTTCTTTGGGTAACAGATAAAAAGTCTGTTTCTAATATCTTGGTGAAAACTGAATTAAGTATTTGCTCTTGAGAATATAAATCTGCTACCTTAATTTTAAAATCCCTGGACTTCCCTTCCATTAACCAATAAATATCTCGTAGAGTAATTTCAAAATCTTCATTAACCATTCGTCTTATTAAAATCTTCACAATTTCTTCATTTGCATTAATAGTTCTTTCTTTCTTAGCTCCTATAGTCTGCTTATAAGTTAAAACGTATATTATTATTGATACCACTATACCAGCGCCACTAAGTATGTAATCTTGCATCTCTTACTCTCCTACTCTAACTGACTTGAAAAATCAAATCTACAATAAATATATTATCCGTAGTTTTGTCAATCATACTTATGTGAACTTAAGTATAAAATGATACATAACAGTATGCTCTATGAACCATCCAAATTTTTATAAAAAATAAAGGAAGAATGATATGTCCCTTTAAATTTCATGCAGATGGATCCTCCATATTCAACACAGGTTGACTTGTAATCATTGAGTGTTCAGCAATTGTCACTAACATCTCTAAAATACCTTCTAAAAAATCATCTATATCTGCCCACCTTAATTGAACACGGGCACCTGTCGTGAAAGTATAAGTTGATCTCCCATACGAAATACTTTTATTAACATTACTATAAACCCCATTATTATGAATTGTATTACGTACATTCCTAATAACATTTAGAAGACGCATGTAATCATCTTTTTTTGTTAGGTTCAATTGATTTAATAAATCTTTATATGTATGGTAGAATTCTTGTTTTTCTAAACCTAACCCTCTAGCTATTATTCTAATTGTACTCTCTATTGACATATGTAAAGATAAGAAAAACCCTCTTTTTATTCCTGCGTGAAACTCATTTAATATATTTTTTTTTACAGTTTTCTTTTCATTCAGACCTAAGTCTGAATCTGGTAATAATTTTTGTTCTGGTACCCTTGCATAGAACTTAGATCGCCCTAAATAAATCCCTGTTCTTGCAAAATCCAGAGAATTAGCTATTTTACTTAATCCAGTTAATCTTACGTCCTTTCCTTGAAACCAGCTATATTTATTGGCTAATCGATCATGCTGATTACCGTATGCAATGCGATATTCTGTTAATCTATCAGCAATCTCCATGTGACTTGTTTCTGCCATATTAATGCCTCCCTTTCATTACAAACTTTCCTTGTCCTTAATGTCATGTCTTAGACTTGTAAATTGCCATGAGACATCTCCTTTACCTCATAGAGTAGAGAAGAGTAAAGAAAAATTTTGCCTAATAAATTCAGTTTCATATTCAGAGTTTAATTTTGATAAAATCATTTCAATTACTCTTAACTTGACATAATGAATATCTAACTTTTCAATCCGTTCAACAAGTTTGCTAATTCAATAACTTCTTTTACTGGTATTACTTCATTAGGTACAACAATAGCACCCTTAGCTGCTATTGCTAATACTTCATTTTCCATATTTACTACAGGTCCTCCACTATTCCCACCCAAAATATCAGGGCTTATTTCATAACGAACTTCCCTTTTATCTCCGCTTTTATTAGTAAATCTTTCTCCTAATAAAACTCCTTTTTTAATACTAATATCCATATTTTCTTTGAAATCCGGATAACCTATTAATTGAATTTCTTCTCCATATTCAAATGATTCATTATATTCAAATCCAACTTCGTCTATATTTAAACCATTTATGCTTAATATCGCAATGTCTTTGTTCTTGTCATAATGAAGCAATTTAGCATACTGTTTTTCTTGAGCATATTTTGATTTTTGAATTTGAATATATGGAGATACATAATGAATTCCTTCTAGTTCTAACATCTCAATATAATCTTTAAGTACGTGATAATTTGTTATTAATCCAATACCTTTTAAGATGAACCCTGTGCCTTGGTCAGTTAAAACATAATATTTTTCATTAGCTTCACCATCAAGTAAGTATCTGTATCCTAAAGACTCGATAACATAGGTGTTCCTTTCTTGAAATTTTCTTTTTGTAATTGGTATATTTATTAAAGGTAAATCCATAGATTGTATTGATTGATTATATCTATTTGCTAATTTCAAATAGACTGGGTCTTCCTTCCCTTTTACTTGTCCCACAAATGATATCATTCCTCTTAATACATCAAACATATCAGGATTCCCCTGTTCTTTCTTTTGACGAAACTTGTAATTTTTATTAAACATTAATTTAGCAGCTTCAACATCATCTATATTTTTCTCAATACAGTGTAATATTGAACGAATTCTTCTTATATATTTTCTCTCAACGTTTAGTTTTTCATTAACTGTAATTCCCGTGACCGATAGATGTTCTCTATAATTGTTTAATCTAGTTTTATTTTCATTAATAAGAAATCCATTACCTTTTACAAGTTTAATAACTTCTGGTGCTAGTTGGGCAGATGCGTTTTCAATAAATGCAATGTTAGTAGGAAATTGTTGTTTTTTGGTTGAAAAGGTAATATCATCTGCATACCTAGTATAAATACAATGGTTTTTTCTTGCCAACTTTGTTAGTTCTTTATCCAATTTGAATGATAGAATGTTAGAAATAGCTGGAGAAGTTGCAGCACCTTGTGGTAAAAAACCATCATGGTGACAACAAATATTTGCGAGGGTCGAAGCTACTGTTTCATTGAAACTATAGTAATGAATAAACATAGCCCTGACGCGTCCAAAGTTTATGTTTTCAAAATAGTTTTCCAAATCAAAATTCAGAATATTTTTTTGTTTTAAATGTACAGAAGCGTTAGATACAATACTACGATTTTTAATAAACCCGTGTGCATTTAAATGATTATTATAAACCAAAGACAGTATATATGAAAATTTCTTTTGTAAAATAGATAAATTTTTTTTTGGTGCATGAATAGTTCTGTCTTTTCCGTTTTTTTTCTTGATTGTAAAAGTGGAATAGTTATTTTTTTTTGAGATCACTAATATTTTCCTTAGTTCTTTTGCCGGTATTTCAAACAAATTAGCAACATCTTCAAAGTTTTTTAAAGATTTAAATTTTTCTATTATAACTTCATTCAAGCAAAGTAATTCGATATTCATATAATTTGACATTTTAGACTTCCCTTTTTTAAGGTTGGAAAAGCAGGTGTAATTCTACCTCTTTATACCAGTGAAGAGAGACGATAAACACATAAAAGTTAAAAAAAGCAGCAACAAACAGAGTATGTCATACTTTAATATATTACCGTGGCGATTTCACCACGAAAAAACAATTACATCCTACTTTTCCACACTTTACAATACCATATTTTCTCAATTAATTCAATAAATTCTTTGTATAATATTTAGTTGCATCGTTAGGTTCTAAGTTCTACTCACTCGTAATTTTCTGAACATTGAGCTAATCAATTGGAAATTCACCTTAATTTAATGTTTTCGGCACCCAAATATCAGTAAAGCCATTATCAATAGAGAATTTAAAAAGGTCTTATAATTTTTTTGGGGTTTATACTTCCATGTCTTCCTTGATGCCATAAAGACTAGAATAGGATAGCTGAAGATTCCCATCTACGTTATACAAGTTTTCCAGTAAGGACTTAATTAGCACGAATTTATAAGTTGTAGAGTTCTTTGATTTACTAGAAAAAATATAGTTAAAATGACTCATATCTTTATCAGTCAGATATTCTGTTTGCATTTCTCCAACCTGAAGCTTAAAGCTCATAGTAAAACCACATTCCCTTACTTTTCGGTTTTTATGGGAATTCTATTATTTCCTTCTAATAATTTCTGTAATAAATTATTCCTCTACCTCAATTAAAAAATTTTTTCTTAAAATCCGCCTCGATTTTTAGCCTTTTGAACACATACTCTTTCAACTTCCTCGATACTTGAACCATGATACGCTGCAAGGGAATGCATGATTACCAATACATCTGCCAGTTCTTCAATCGCATCCTCTGAAGTTTCAGCTTCCACATATTCCTGAAGCTCTTCAAAACTTTTCCTCTTTAATTCCTTTATGTATTCTTCTTCATTCAATATTTTTGTGGAATACTTCCTATCAGTGTTTTCAATAATATCTGGAATCCGATTGCGAACTAATTTATTATATATAGGCATTTTATTTACTCCTTTTTTCTAAATAAAAGACCCAATCTACAACTAGTAAAATGAGCTTTGGATTAAGCTATTTTTGATTTACAAATCTTTTATATTCATTGCTCTGTATCATTGTCCTCAAAGAAGACTAAGCACTTCTCTAAATACTTTAGAGGGATAATCAATCAATAAGTTTGAATTTAAAACTATCTCTTGAGTATCATTCCTTATTAGTATTGTTTGTTCTTGTCTATTCAAAAGTATCTCGATATCTTTAAACGAAAAGTTCTCTATAGCTGAAGCATTATCAAGAACATTATTATCCAACTTAATTTTGATTTTATCTGACGCCCTTCTAAGCATTCTCCAAAGGGTCATTTCCTGTTTATTCTTCATATATAACTCTGGTAACTCTTTAGCCTCGTTTAGCTGAGTAAGAGTAGTCATCATATATGTTGCAATTCCGTATTTTACTGGCCTTATTACCTGTTTCGTACTTTTCCATCCTTCTATAAGAAAATGAACATACTCTTCTGCCGTAGAGATTTGTTTAATCTCTCCGTACTCCGTTATGCCATTCTCTCCAACTCCGGAAATTGTATAAAGCGCTACATATTTTGCCTCGTTCCAGCCTTTCTTCAACATTTTAACAGGAAGTTGATAAAATCCTTGCTGTATATATTCACGATAATCCTCATCAGTACTAACAGTTCCCACAAGTACCTTTTCTTCTAGTGACGATTCCCATTCCTCTTTCGTTCCTCTTGGTAAAATCCCTTCTTCTTGAATTTCCTCAGGACTTTTTTCAATTAAATGTTCGAGAAAGTGTTCGACCATTTCGGTAGTCTGTGGTAAAAAAGGTAATCCCCCAATATTCACTTGGTCAATACTCTTGTAGAAATGATGCTCTTTATAACTTTGTTCATCAGACCAGGGAAATAGCACATAAGCTCCATATGCTGTCCGTTCATATGGACCATCATTTATCGCAACGAGAGAATCTCTATAGCGATGCATCGTATTAATATCATCTTCTACTGGACCAGCTGTTTTATAGCGGTTTTGATAGTAGCTGCCGGGCTGGGCATAATCAATTCGATATTTGGCATCAAATACATAGTTGTAGTTGTGAGCTTTGCCTTTTTTCTCAATGGTTAACATCGAATCAGGTTTTTGCGGTATCGTAGGAAGGTTTTTTTCATACTTTTGATACGTAAGCTCAATTCTTTCCTTCGTAATAGGGTGTTGGAAAATTCGTCTAGCAGTCCGGTTGGCCTCTAAGTTTACGAATAGCCCGTCTCGATTCACACTAACTATATCTTGGCTCATCAATGTATATTTACTGTTTAAAATCTGTCCAAGCTTTAAAAACGTCCAGTATTCATATAAAGTTGCGACATCCTTTACAGACATTTGATAGAGTTTTCCTTGCAACATAAGTCCTTTTGAAACTGTTAAGAAAATTTGAAATGCATCTCGATATCCTGAAGCCATTTGAAGAACCAAACTCATCACTGAACGGTCCAACCGCCCTATTGATTGCCAAAATACATTCCTCTTTTTTAATTCAAGTTCCTTTTTCATGTTCCTTAAACGTAATAAAAGTTCTGAATCTGGCTTTTCGTTCCAGCGTTTAGTTTGATTATCCAAGGCAGCCAGAAAATCATCAAACTTATGAGTCAGCCTTTCCATCATCCATTTCACATAACGATTTTCCGCCGTATCATAACTAAGCTCTTTTTTTGCCTTAACTCCTACACGAGGCATCATCGTTTTCCTGTTAATTTGTATTCCTTTATCTACCTCAATAAACGCATGACTTCGTTTCTGTAAATACTTCCGGGTATATGAATCAGTCTTACTCATCTGATCGCCTCGAACTTTTACGTAAGTTGTTTCTAGTCTGTGATGCGGCTGCTTTTCAATGCGATTAATAGCCTGGATAAATTGCTTAAAATGCTTCATGATTAATCGATAAAATTCAGCCCGACTTGGTTTTCCTTCTAGCTTAATACTCGCCCCTAAATACGTTTTCCGAATAAAGTGAAAAGCCAGATTGTAAATTTCATCATTGACTTCCTCAAGCAGTTTCCGATAATCATTCTGATAATCAAGCTTAACTGGAAAAATTTCAAGTGTGACCTCTAGTAAAACTTGATTAAGAGAACGAATTTCAAAGGTCGTCAACCCAACCTCATTTTGAAATTGAAGATTCCCGATTAACATCGAAATATCTGCTAATTCAATCCGAGAGATTGCCTGTCGCAGGATAGGATGTTCATGATAAAAGGCTAGTTCCCGATCTTGTTTTGAAATCACAATTAATTGATATATGCCATTTTCAAAGAAAATGGGACGCACTTGCTGAGATTCCGTTAAAGCCTCTAATTCAATATCATAAACTTTCACGCTCTGAATTTCTTGACCATGCACAGAAAACTGCATCACATCATGAAAATCCATTTTCCGATATTGCTTTAACCCTTCGTAACGATGATGATAGGGTTTGCCCTTTATGACTAGAGAAAATGCCTCTGCTTCTATTTTGACTAGCTCAACTTCATCACGAGATCCAGAACGATGTGAATCCATCATCTCGTAACCTCCTAAGCATTTCTACCACCTTTATAGTACTTTTCGGATATCTCACTGCACCTATAAAATCGTTGTGTTCAAGATCCTCCGCATAATCCCTATTCGTAAATAAGCGATATAATCCCGCTAATAGCTGTTCCACACGTAAATCACTTCCGGATATTCTCGGCAGTATCTTTTGTAAAATACAATGGTCAAAAGCTAGATCAGCGTCCAATAACTGACTTTCTTCATTGTACGCAAGGTAAAAACAAATCTCATCACGAACACGGTACCCAATGTGTGCATTTGTTAACTCCAAATATTTATTTATTCTCTCTAATTGGGCAGTAACGTTTTGAACAAGTTTCTGGTTTTGGTGGTAAAGATCCTTCAGGTGTAAATATTTTGCTCGGAACGTATTATCATGAACAACTTTAGGCTCCACTTCTTCCAGGTCTTCTAGAAAAGAAAGGTTCGAAAGTTCCACCCTATTAAATTCAATCGTATTTGCACGATCCAGTACCTTTTTACTAAAGGGATGTGTAGTCTCGTCCATATTGACCGTACCAATGATGTACAGATTCACAGGTAATCTAATATCACGGTTTGCTACTTCTTTAGAAAGCAGGATAGACGTGACCATTTTCTTATCTAACCATCTGCGGCTCTCCATTACACTCAGCACGTCGCTGAAATAATGTTCAACTCTAGCAAGATTCATTTCATCCAGCAACAAAAAATAAGGCTTATCAGGATTCTGTTCTGCTTTTTCAATTACTTTTGTAAGCAGACCAGCTTTAAACTCACCTTTAATATCCACATACCCAAGCAAATCTGAACCATCATTCCAATCTGGACGAATTGGAATAAGTGTGAATTGCCCATTCTCCTCAGTAGCCCCCACACTCTCTGCAAACAACTGGACAATCTTTGTCTTTCCTGTTCCAGAAATACCCGAAAGAATAACAAATGGCTTTGTTTTAATTGAGAGAAATAAATTTGTGACTTCCTCTTTCGAATAATAAAATCCTTTACTTGCTATGTAATGATGGATATGTTCATTAAGACTTTTAGGAGAAACATATTCAGATAGAGATTCCTTTATTTCACTAAATGGTCCATTACTTATAATTTCTTTTTCTGTAATACTGGAATTAGCTACCTTGTCTGGATTAACTAAACCGGATGCTCTTTTATAAATCCATTCTAACTCTTTAATTGTCTGCCCGATTTCCATTGTAGTATTTTCATTATTCACGACTGAATTTTTAGGGATAACCCTTCCGACTCTTATCCAATTTTTATTATCAGTTTTTAATACATTCATTAAGTCACTTCTCACAACGTTATTATTAATAAACTCTTCTAAAGTAACATAATGTTGAAAATCCTCGTCTTCCTCTTTATTTGTCCAAACTTTGTATTCCTTTAAATCTATATGTTGTTCTTCAATCCAATTATCCACCTTATTAACCCAGTTATTAAAAAACTTTCTCTCATCGTTTAAATCATTATTTTTATACGCGTGCCACTCCAAATATATTCTTAAACTCTCTTTACTTATCATCGCAGCGATACAAGAAGGAGATTCCATCAATTGTTTGTTTTTTATCCTTGTCCAAAATCTTTTTGATAAGACACCACTATTTTGCCAATTCTCCGTTTTTTCTCTAGTTAATTCTTCAATACCAGCGTCACTTAAAAACCTCTCAACAATACCTTTCCAAGCATTCCAAGCTAATGTATATTCTTCTTTTACTTTCTCTGAACCTTCTTCTTTTACTCTATAGGTGAATGCATCTCTATCAAAAACTTCAAAAATATATTCCGGTATTTTCATTTTATCTCCTTATTAAAATAATTTTCCCCTAAATACACTTAATACGAAGAGACTATATCCATTAGCTCCATTTATGGATATGTTATATACAGTATTCAAAGAAGAAACAAAATTACTCCCCTTTTGACGTTACATCGTGTTAGATAAATCAAATTTTTTTTAAATCAAAAATGTTGGATTATTTTAATACATAGAGTCAGGGGAATTATGACTATCAATCATATCTATTAATGAAATATCTACCTACCACTTAATGTATTCATCGCTAAAATCTTTTCTTAAATATGTATACTTTATGGTCTTACGTCCCTAGTATGTTCTAAACACTAAAATCAATATAGTTAGTACAAATCTGTAATCTCATTCGAAAAATTCTTTTATTTGTTGGTACATATAATTCTTGTTTAACCAGAGGGCTTGCTTAACCATATAATTTTCTGTCAATATATCCTTCATATCCTCAGGTCTATTATTCCAATTTGCAGGTGAGGGTAGCCTATCTGAATTTTTACTCTCAAAATAATCCGACTCTTTAGCTGAAGGTCGAATATGAAGAATTTGAGGGCCACTCACTTGGCTCGGTAGATTGTTCTCTACTATGTAACCTTTCTTATTGGAGCTACGTTTAAACGTTAACTCGACACCATTAATGAGAGTTTCCTTAATTATTTCCCATGTTTTTTTGACTGTGCCCATGAGTTCGTTTTCTGGCATATACCAAAATTTCGCACCCTTAAATATCTCTCCTTCTAGTGTTTCCTCGTAAACGACTAATAAGAATTTTGTTGTGGAAAGATAATCATACACTCGAGTATCTTCCCAATCTAGGTTAATAATATCTTTGATGAAGCTAACATCAGATTCTAGTTTAAATCCTTCAGTTGTAAGTCTTTTTTTGGATATTTTTTTCCTCTGATTAGAAGTTACGGTAACTGTTTTTACAGCAATACCCGCCTTCTTAAACTCATCTGTTTCTTCTAAATCTCCATTTAGATTAAACATCTTCTGCGCAATTAGCCTTGAACTTGCTTTATCATTCTTTTTTTTGATTCTAACACCAAATTTTTCTGCTAAGACCTTTTTATCTATATTATAGAACGGTTTAAACCGATCGAGAATAATTTGTTCAAACGTTTTATGTTTTAACTCGGATAAATCTTTAATGACATGCTCTTGATTAGCAGTTTGCTTAGGACCACTTTTTTCATGTAATTCAGGATAGTCATTTTGATATGAATCGTAAGTAATTGAACTCTTTAATTCATTCTGTACTATTCGCTTCGTAATTTCCTTCATATACGTTGGTCTTAAAGAAAAAGCTCGTCTATGTGCTTTCTTATCACTAAACGGTTGTGTTGTTTGGTTATTTGCAGTTTTACTACCTTTTGTCACTGCTCCAAGGTATTGTGTCATACCTTCGGAAATGTCCTCAGCCCTCCCCTGAATAATCATATCCATTATAATCTTCCAATCATTTTCAATGATTGCCCAATCATCATCTAATAAGTCTTTCAAATTAAAAAGAATAGAATGGGTCATTAAGAAATCTGGATAGGTTGGGTATTCCTTTCCTTCAAATTGAAAAAAATTAACTGGATTATATTTATACAACATTAGCTCTACAAGATTAGACTTTTTTAAAAAGGAAGAATTCTGAAAATCCCTCTTATATTCTTCATTAAAATCAAAAATGTTAAGAACTAGCCTTTCTTTGGCACCCCAAGAATTTTCTTTTTTGAAAAATTTAAGCCCAGCACATTTAAGTTCTACACCTAGATTATTGAAATCAGCCTCAGGTCGACTGTTATTCACTAGGCCGAACCAATCTTTTTCAACTGCATTCCCTAGCCAACCTTTATTTCTTGGGCTAGCATACCACTTATCAACATTTTCCTGTGTGACAAGCTCCTTTATCTTTTTACCAACTGCAGCTTCACCACGTTCTTTTATTTCTCGAATTGTTTTATATTCCCTATCCATCGTTATATCTCCCTAATAGATAATATTAATCATCTTTTTAACTTTATTATAAATTACCTTCAACTTTTTGTCTTTATAGGTTATAATAATTCAATGATACGATATCCCGTATTTCATAAGGGAGAAAAAAGATGATTAAACTACGCTTGAATGAAATTCTCAAGGAAAGAGAAATGCGCCAAAAGGACTTAGCAAAAGCTAGTGGGCTTCGTGAAAGTTCTATTAGTGATATGGTTCGAGGCATCCGCTCTACAGTTAACTTAGAACAACTAGAGAAGGTAATGGACTGTTTGGAAATTACCGATTACAACGTAATCTTTGAGAAAGTTGAGGAAAAAGTAAATGTCTAAGTATAAAGTATTTTCAATGTTTGATGGGGTTGGAGGCTTCGTAGTAGGTCTTGATAACGCCAACTCAACACTCAAAGAACCTTTCTTTGAAACAACAAACACTAATCAATTCGAACCATCTCGTAAATCACAAGATGCCTTTGAAGTGGGAGTCTACAATTATCCTCATATTCAACACAGTAATGATGATATTATGCAAGTCTCAAATAAATATTTCGAGGAAATGAAAGCTCAAGGTGTAAATATGATAGTTGGTGGGTTCCCCTGTCAAGACTATTCTGTAGCCCGTTCAAAAAAACATGAATTGGGTATTGAAGGCAAGAAAGGTGTTCTCTTTTGGGAAATCATTCGTGCTGTTAACCATATCAAACCTGAATATTTAATTTTAGAAAACGTGGATCGTTTATTAAAATCACCATCCTCACAACGTGGACGAGACTTTGCAATTATGCTTGGGGAATTTGCTCAACTTGGTTACTCTGTTGAATGGCGTGTTATTAATGCTGCAGAATATGGGCGCGCTCAACGTCGCCGCCGTGTGTTCTTTTACGTGTATCGAAATGACACACCATTTGCCTTGGCGATGGATAAAAAATATGGCAAGCCTGAGAAAGAGAAAAATATCATGACCTGTGATGAGGCCACTTTTAATAAATACATCTTTAAAGATGGATTATTCGCTCGTCAATTTCCAATTAAACAAGAGGCATATAAGAAACGTCACTACTCAGATACATTGTCTTGTAAAGACCTCCTCAACGAAGAGTACATCGTAGACATTTCAGACAATTTTACAGGTACTATTTGGAATACTGGTATTATGCGTTACGGTCAATATTTCACGATTGATACGGAATCCGTTAAGGAAGCACCAATGACATTGGGTGATGTTGTTCGGGAAGCGAAAGAATATTATGTACGTCAATATGGTGAAGAAGAGTACAACCAATATATCGTAAAATATCAGTTGGACGATGACGATCCTAAGCTTAAAAAATTTGAATACTTACGTGGTCCTAAAAAAATTGAGCGAGTAGCTGCTAACAATCATAAGTATATCTTTAGTGAAGGCGGGATGAGTCCGTATGATTCTCTCGACTTGCCGGGACGCACGATGCTTACAAGTGAAGGTTCTGTAAACCGCTCAACACATTTGCTTAAAGTCGATGAAAAATACCGACTGCTCACACCGATTGAAGCTGAATTATTGCAAGATTTCCCACCAGACTGGACAAAATTCAAAAAAGACAGTCATGGAAATGTCAATGAGGTTTCAGACCGTATGCGTATGTTCTTCATGGGTAATGCCTTAGTTACAGGAATCGTTGAACGTATAGGAATTGAGTTAGGAGAAATTGTACGTGAGTACAATACAGTAGAAGTAGAAGTTTAAGTTATAATGTTTGTTTT
This sequence comes from Peribacillus sp. FSL H8-0477, assembly GCF_038002765.1. Classification (NCBI taxonomy): domain Bacteria; kingdom Bacillati; phylum Bacillota; class Bacilli; order Caryophanales; family Bacillaceae; genus Peribacillus; species Peribacillus sp. FSL H8-0477. The sequence continues at coordinate 332,966 of NZ_JBBODE010000001.1, forward strand.
TTAAGTAATTAATACCCAAGTACAACAAGCAAAAGGCATAATAATAATAATAATAATAATTTGACCCCCATAAGTTAGATAATAACTTTCGGGGGTTTTTTATGGCAATGATGATTTCAGATTTAAAATAGCAGTCGTCATTGACTACTTGGCTGGAGTTTGAGGATACACCACCCTCGAAAAATACATCATTAATCATTCTATAATGGAAAAATGGTAAAATTTTATAACTCATTAAGAATCACTGGAGCCAAAAAAATCACTAACTATCTATTTGGATGTCGTAAACTAGATGTTACAGAAAGTTAAATCAACCTTTGAAGGAGCAAACTTAACAAGCTAACAACCCATAAGTGATTTACAGTTGGTTGAGGGAACTTGACCAAATTCGGGGATAGGGGTTGGTGCCTAAAACAAGGGGCGTTCAAATCCTCACGAGTTTCGCAATCGCTTCCCCCTTCTAGTACGCTCACAAGAATAATATTTCCAATATTTTACATACTTTATTATTTATTTCTCTATACTATACCTATTCCCAATCTCATAGTTAAACTTTATAAAATAATTAATAATTTTTATTTAAAGAATGTATATCTTTTTAATATTTCACCGTACTTTCCCTTATCTACTATAGAATATGGAGATGCTCGATAACACTGTGAATGTATTAACGTATTTAATACATTCATATAAACCTCATCCTCTTTTTCATAAACCTCTTTACATATAGGACATCTAATTTTCAAATAAACTATCTCCTTTCAGCTTAATATATTTAGTTTCTATAAAAGTGATGAAATTCCTCTTATGATAATTGAATTATAATTTAACTTAGAAAAAATGGAGAACGACAGCAAAAACAACTTATGATTTGTGTTTAAAGCGTAAGAAAGGAAAAGCTCTAAAATAACATAATTGGACATAGACAAATAGACTTAGGGCTAGTAGACTAGTATATCGAGAGGTTGTGAAAAGAATGAAAAAAATAAATAGTTTACTAACAGTTCTTCTATTCTTATCATTATTTACTGGTCTATCAAAAACAGAAGCCGCATCTAATGTGAAGGTACATTTTATCAATGTTGGACAAGGGGATTCTATCCTGATTCAAACTCCAAACGAAAACATTCTAATTGATGGCGGAGGAAAAGGTAAAGGTGATGAGGTTGTAGCTTATTTAAAGAAACAAAAGATCAAAACGCTGACAGCTGTCGTATCTACTCATCCAGATGCTGACCATGTCGGTGGACTCGCTTATGTGATTCAAAATCTTAAAGTAAAATCAGTGTATGCTCCTAAGATTTCACACTCTACACAAGCATACAAAGATTTCCTAAAGGCCGTAAAAAAGAAAGGCCTAAAAATCAAAACGGCCAAAACAGGTGTAGAAATAACCACGAAAGCAAAGAATACATCATTAAAATTCATAGCACCGGTTAAAAGTTATGCAAAGTCAGACTTAAACAACTGGAGTGCCGTGCTCCTTCTAAAACATAACAAAAAGACATTCTTGTTTACTGGGGATGCTGAAGTAGAATCTGAACGAGATATGCTGGCGAAGAAATTAATACCAAGTGTTGACGTTCTGAAAGTCGGCCATCACGGCGCAGCGATGTCATCATCATCTGCATTTATTAAGAAAGCTAAACCTAAATATGCGGTAATTAGTGTAGGGAAGAATGGCTATGGACACCCTACATCTACCGTAGTCAAACGCTTAAAATCGATTAAAGCTGTTACCTATCGCACAGACAAGTACGGAAATATTATCTTTACTTCTACAGGGACGAAAATAACGGTGAAGACGGTGAAGTAAATGATGATTCAAGGAATTGTTGATCGCTTTGAAGGAACTATTGCTGTGGTTGAAATAGACGGGAAGGAAATGCAAAACTTTCCGAAAAAATCGTTACCTAAAGGGGTTAAAGTCGGAGACATGTTGCTTATCGATGGCAACAATATCACGATTTCTAAAGAAGGAACGGAAAAGTTAAGAAAAGAGATTGAAGATCTCATGGATGAATTATTTGAGGATTGATAATTAGCTCCTACTCAATTGAGGGGAGTTCTTTTTATGTATTTGGATTAAGGTTCAATTTTTATTTTTTTAATAGTAAAAAAAGCCTACTTTATACCCTATTTATGTTAATATATGTATAATTAGACATATAGAGGGGGAGTAATTATGAAAAAAATAATTTCGTTACTAGCCGCATTCATCCTTATTACTACTGGAATTGTTACAACAGTAACAACAGTACCAAAACAAGTAGATGCAGCAAGTGGTGTTTATAAAAATTGCACAGCGTTTAACAAGCAGTATAAAAAGGGTGTTGCAAAGTCTGCTAATACAAAAAATAAAGTGATTAGCAGAAAAACAAAAAAAATAACATATAAAGCAGTGTCAAAGGGTACTAAGGTTTCCTCAAAAATCTATAAAAATGCAATGAAATATAATGATGATTTAGATCGTGATAAAGATGGGATTGCATGTGAAAGATAACCAGATTTAAACCATTATTAGATATGTCAAAAGTAGAAGAACCGAACTACTATGGTTCTTATTTTTTTATTG